>JAUYSY010000026.1 GCA_030696155.1 Alphaproteobacteria bacterium
TGAGGAAGGCGTTGAGTTGGATAATATAACGACTGATTATATTGAAAAGCTCTATTTTGCAACTGAAAAAATGTTGGATGAAGCAACTGAACAAATGCTTCATTTAAAAGATGTGTGGGAGATACAAAAAGGTAAGAAAAAGAGCAATTATGATTTGTTTTCAGCATTGCAGCTTTTTATTTCGAACAGATATTCTATTCCCCTTGAAAATAAAAAAGCAATTCACACAATCTATCAGGAATATTGTGAAGAGCACTACCTAAATTGTGGGCATCCAAAAGATGTTAAAAAGGTGATCAGGCATATGAGTTGTCCTTCAATGGGTGCTGCTGATTGATTGTTAAAAATAAATATAGTGGAATAACATAAAAATACAACAAATCCCTACGTCCCGCGACTTGATCGCGGGATCCATGATGCAAAAGTGTATAGCAAATCATTTATAGAGACTTTTAAATGCTTTCTGGATCCCGCGGTCAAGCCGCGGGAAGTAGGAAGGGGGATCGTTTTTTTATGATAAGTGATTTAAGCTTAATCAAGAAATAATAAAACACGAAGGCGTGTCATCATGGAAAAAAACGAAAACGATTCTTGTTGTGGATTACACCAATCTGCGTCTTCTCAATCCGAAATAGTTGATACAAAAAATCAAGAATATATTTGTCCGATGCATCCTGAAATTAGAAGTCCCAAGCCCGGCGATTGTCCGATTTGTGGTATGGCTTTAGAATTACACACAATAAATTTACAGATATCAGAAAATATAGAACTTAAAGAGATGACAAATCGTTTTTGGGTATCTGCGATTTTAACAATTTTTGTCACCATTTTAGCTATGGGACCAATGATTGGTATTTCTTTCGATTCGATTCTTTCAAAAAATGTACAAAATTGGATGCAATTTTTATTCTCTACCCCCGTTGTTTTATGGGGTGCTTTACCTTTTTTTAAAAAAGGATGGCAATCAATTATTCATAAAAAATTAAATATGTTCACCTTAATTTCAATTGGTGTAGGGATTGCGTATATTTACAGTTTTGTCCTTTTGTTTATAAACCAAAATTTATCAAAGGGTCTTTATTTTGAATCTGCTGCCATCATTACGACTCTTGTGTTATTGGGGCAGGTGCTGGAGCTTCGTGCGCGTGCACAGACTCAAGATTCTATTAAAGCATTGCTCCATTTACTGCCTGACATGGCAAATCTTATTCATCCAGATGGTAAGGAGGAGCAGATTTTTGCACATAATATTAAAGTTGGTGACATATTAAGAATTCGACCTGGTGAAAAGATTCCGATTGATGGCATTGTAATCGATGGTAAAAGTTCAATTGATGAGTCAATGATTACGGGTGAATCGATGCCTGTCTTAAAAGAAAAAGACGCAATCCTGATTGGTGCGACTGTCAATACCACAGGTAGTCTTATGATGCGCGTCACAAAAGTGGGGGAAGAAACATTAATAGCCAAAATTATTCAACGCGTAAGCGTTGCACAACGTAGTCGCGCACCAATTCAACGTTTGGTAGATGTTATATCCTCTTATTTTGTGCCGCTTGTTCTTGTTATTGCTATCATTACTTTTGCTGTTTGGTTTTGGGTGGGGCCAGAGCCTAAATTTGTCTTTGCAACAATAAATGCTGTTGCCGTGCTAATTATTGCATGTCCCTGTGCTTTGGGTTTGGCAACACCAATGTCTATTATGGTGGGCATGGGTAAAGGTGCAAGTTCTGGCATCCTTATTAAAAATGCTTCCGTACTTGAAGTGATGGAAAAAATGACAATTCTTGTTGTTGATAAAACAGGCACGCTTACAGAAGGAAAACCAGCCCTTGTAACAATAAAAACAATAGATTCAGTAACTGAGGAGGCATTTCTTGGATATGCCGCAAGTCTTGAAAAAGGAAGTGAACATCCATTAGCGCAATCCATTGTTAAAGAAGCTGAAAAAAGAGGCATTGTTTTAAAGAATTTGGGTCATTTTGAATCGGAGACAGGGAAGGGGGTTAAAGGCGAGATTGAAGGACATCAAATTGTTCTTGGGAATAAAGCAATATTTGACACCTTAGGGATTGATTTATCAAGTTTTTTAGAGGTTTCAGAGAAATTAAGACAAGAGGGTCAAACAATTGTCTTTTTAGCGCGTAACAACAAAGTTCTTGGTTTATTAGGCATTGAAGATCCCATTAAAGAATCAACAAAAGATACGCTCAAGAAGCTTCAGGATATGAATATTAAAGTGATGATGGTTACAGGCGATCACGAAACAACGGCGCGCATCATCGCTGAAAAAGCTGGTATCAAAGACGTCAAAGCAGGTATTTTGCCCAATCACAAAGCTGATATTGTGAAAGCGTTGAAAACCAATGGTGCAATCGTTGCCATGGCAGGTGATGGTATTAACGATGCACCGGCCCTTTCTGAAGCAGATATTGGCATTGCGATGGGTACAGGTACTGATATTGCAATTGAAAGTGCTGATGTAACTTTAGTAAAAGGCGATTTAATAGGCATATTAAAAGCGTATAGTTTAAGTAAAAATGTTATGCGTAATATTCGACAAAATCTATTTTTTGCATTCTTTTATAATATAGTGGGCGTGCCCATTGCAGCAGGAATTTTGTATCCATTTTTTGGTATTTTACTAAGCCCTATGATTGCAGCCGCCGCCATGAGTTTAAGTTCGGTGTCAGTTATTTTGAATGCATTGAGACTAAGAAATGTGCAGACATAGTTAATAAAACAGTTGGAGAAAATCTGTAGAAGTTTTATAAAAACTGGATCATGATTTAGATATGATCAAGTTTTTATAAAAATAAAGCCATGGTCTTCGACCATGTATTTTAATCTGGATCCTGGATTTACGTATGAAGCTTCGCTTCAACGAGTCCAGGAAAACGAAGCTGTGTGTACAAATTTAAAGACAACTAATTCGATACACCGTCTGGACCGCCGGTTGCCCATTGAATCCCACCATCAGGACTATTAACATCACCGCCAGTTGACCATTTTATCTTTGAGCCAACTTCAGGGCCAGTTGCTTGAGTGCGTTGTGCTAAAAGCTGCGAGGCTTGGTCTCGTACAGCTAATGCGCCTTCTTTGGCAGCGCTTTCAACGATAGGTGTATATTCTGGTGCAGGTTGATTTGCGATTAAGGCATCAACCCATCCTTTGGCGCGATCGCGTACTGACATTGCGTCATTAACATTAGAAGTTGTTGAAGGAAGTGTTGGGCCATCATCAACAAAACCTACATCGCCTGGTACTTTAATGATCGCCGTACAACTGCGTCCATTTGCACTTTGAACAATATGAATTATACCTAGATTTAAATTTCTACCGATACCAGCAATGCCAGCGGCTTGAACAATATCTGCGCCTTGATATTTAGGCATGCTTCTAATTTCGTCGGCAGTGGGGGTTATTGTAGTGCAACGTCTATTTTCAACTTCTGCAAAAATACCAGAATTGACAATCATGCCTGTTAAGTTTGTAAAAACGTCTTTAACAACACGCAGTGCTTCCTTATCTTGTACACTTTCACCACTTTCTTGTACTAAGAGTGGAAAACCTAAAGATTTTTTGTAAAAAACTTTATAGGCTATAGATTTACGTGGTGTTGACATGAAACCAGTTTGGGTCGGGTCTGTCATCAGAAAGCTTGGATCGCCGTGTAACTTTAAAATAGCTGATTCTTCTGAATCATTTTGCAATACAATTGCAAATCTTTCGCCTGTTCTATAGAGTTGGTCTGTAAGGCGGGTATTGTCAGCTGGCGCATCTGCAAATGAAGATAAAGATAGAGCTGTCAAAGCCATAAACGTTATGCTTGTCTTTAGATTTTTTTTTCTCATCGTTTCCCCTAACCCTACTTTAAAAGGTCTCTTGTTCTTTTTATTAACGTCTTATTATCAAAGCAAACTCGAAATTAAAAATATTTAAAATCATGTCGTTCCGTCGTTGCGAGTTGCTAAAAATAATGACAACTACTACCGGTCATTGCGAGGGGGGCAGCCCCGTGGCAATCTCCTTTAAAATTGAGATCGCCACACTCCCTAACGGGGGTTCGCGATGACGATGTGATTGGTTCGTCATTAGAAGCAGCAAAGCTGCGTGGCAATCCAGTTCAAAAATAAACATTTATCACGTGTTAAATGCTTTTTTCTGGATTGCTTCTTCGCCCCACTTCATTTGGGGCTCATCGCAACGACGGAAATGCTAGATTCTTCATATTGATAACTTCTTAGTTCGCGTTATTAGAATTCTTCATAGTAAGTCTATCACGCTGTTTTTTGTTGTCTACACCAATTTTGTAGATCTTCAACAACATTAGGATAGAGGCGTTGAAGATTTGCAACCATTTCATGTGTGGATTCTGTTATTGCTTGTGTTTCGAGCTCTAATATTTTAGCGTAATGAACGTATGAAATGACGCCAAAATTAGAGGAACTTCCCTTAAAAGCATGCGCTTCTTGTTTAAGCCGAGCCAAATCATTTTGATGAACGGCTTCGCTTAAACATTCAATGCGTTCTTTTGCATCTTTGCTGTACATATCAATTAGCATTTGAAGCACTTCTAAATTTGTATCATTTAGAAGTGTCTGTAATTGATCTACATTTAAGTGATTGCTTGAAACCTGATTTGACATTTAATCTCCTTTTAATGTCCAATTGGTTTATTTTTTTCATAATACAAACTAGGCGTACTTTTTTGGTTTTTACGATCAATTGCTTCTAAAAGAGGCGAGAAATAACTTATCCCTGCTTTTGTGATGGATGTAAGACCTTTGCTTGTCTGTGTCATATCTTCAATGTCTTCAATATATTGAACAACACGTTCGGCCAGGGATTTAGCACGTGGATAAATTTCGACTTTTAAAATTTTATCAACAGGAATGCCTGCAGCTTTTTTAGCAGCGCGTAAAGCGTCCCAATAGCCGCCAATCTGATCAATAAGACCATTTTGAAGGGCTTGTGTGCCTGTCCAAACACGACCTTTGCAAACGTCATCTAATTTAGCTGCTGGGATATTTCTTGATTCACCTACTTTTTGCGTGAAGTCTTTATAAACAAAATCAAGGGATTCATTTAGCTTTTTAAGAGAAGCATCTGTGAATGATTTGTTTTGGCTCCACATATCAGCATTTTCACCCTTTTTAATAACATCCCAACTTACACCTAGCGTATTCCAAAGCTCTTCAAACTGAAGTTTACCTGAAAAAACACCAATTGAGCCAGTAAGCGATGTTTCATTAGCAATAATGCGATCTGCGGCCATCGCCATAAAATAACCCCCACTTGCAGCGACCGATGCTATTGAAACAATAACAGGTTTTTTACTTTCTTTGGCACGTATGACTTCACGCCAAACCATATCGGATGCAGGATAAGATCCACCAGGACTATCCATTCTTAAAATGATTGCAATAACTTCATCATCTTTAACAGCTTGTCTTATGGCTTTAGCGACTGTTTCACCGCCCACACTACCGCCTGGCATAAGACCAAAGGGTGGTGTTCTGCCACGATGGATCTCGCCAACGCCATAAATCATCGCGATTTTTTGTTTTGAGTCTGTTGGTGATTTTAACGATTTGACATAATCTGCAAATTTGATCCATTCAACATCTGCATTTTTTTGTTTGACCATGACTTTAAATTCATCCCAATAGCCTAATTTATGAACAAATTGTTCGTCTAATGCTTTTGGTGCGTTTAAAGGTGCTTCATCAATCAGTGTTTTCAATTTTTCAATGTCGATATTACGATCTTTTGAAATTGCATTTAAAATAATAGTATAGTTTTCGTCAAAAAGTGATTTTTCCATTTCTAATTGCGCTGGTGGGATCGATTCATGTAAATACATGTTAGGAGCTGATTTAAATTCTTTGCGCTGTCCAAATTGTGCTTTAACACCAATTAAGTCCATAATTTTTTTGCAGAAGGGGAGTTCTTCACCAATACCTGTAAGGCCTAAAGCCCCAGAAGGTTGCATCCAAATTTGTTCAAAAGCAGATGCTAAATAATAGGGTGTTGTAGCCCATCCACCATCACCAAAACTATCTGTATAAAAGTACGCAAATTTTCCCGATTGTCTAAATCTTGCAACGGCATTTCTGATTTCTTCAGCTTGGGCAATCGTTAATTCTGGATCAAGTGTTCTAAAAATGATGCCTTCAATACGATCATCACTTGCGGCGCGATCAAGACTTTCTAAGACAGTACGAATGGATAAAACGTAGCCTAAGCCTAAATATTCAAAAGGATTGTCATTGGAATTTTCAACAATAGGGCCATGAAATTCAAAATTTAAGATCATTTTTTTTGGTAAAGTTTTTTCAGAACCAAAAAAATAAAAATACGATATTGTTAACATTAGGATAAGGAAAAAGGCGATGACGCCAACACCTGTAAAAAATCCCAATAAAAAACGGGACATAAATCCTCTCATAAGCGTTTCCTTCCCTAATTCTATGTTTTATTTTTTTTAGTACAATTTTAGTCGTTGTCGTCTTTTGCAAGTGTGATGTCAGGTGCAGTAGGTGATTTCATACCAACGACATGATATCCTGTATCTACGTGATGTGTTTCGCCGGTTACACCTTTGGATAAATCACTGAGCAAATAAAGCGCGGATCCACCAACATCTTCAAGCGTCACATTGCGTTTTAATGGCGCATTATATTGGTGCCATTTTTGCATATAACGGAAATCGCTAATACCCGCCGCCGCCAATGTTTTAATGGGACCTGCTGATATCGCATTAACACGAATATTTTGTGAACCTAAATCAACTGCCATATAGCGAACACTTGACTCGAGTGCCGCTTTTGCAACACCCATGACATTATAATGTGGCATAACGCGTTCACCACCTAAAAAAGTAAGTGTTAAAAGGGATCCACCATCGCTCATCATTGCTGATGCACGACGTGCGACTGAAGTGAAAGAAAAGCATGAAATATCGAGCGCGTTTAAAAAATTTTTACGTGACGTATCAACATAACGGCCCTTAAGTTCTTCTTTGTCAGAAAAAGCGATGGCATGTACTACGAAATCTATCTTGCCCCATTTTTCTTTGAGTGTATCAAAAACGAGATCAAGACTTTCTTCATTCGTAACATCGCATTCAATAACAAGATCGGATCCAACGGAAGCGGCAAGGGGCGTAACACGTCTTTTAAGAGGTTCGCCTTGATAACTAAACGCCATTTCTGCGCCATGCAAAGCAAGGGTTTGAGCAATGCCCCAAGCAATTGAATAGTGCGTTGCAACGCCCATAATAAGGCCTTTTTTTCCCTGCATTAATAACGGTGAACCTGACATTCTATCTCCAAATATACTTAACCAAAACTGTTGATGTACTGTATCATAACATCGTTTTTACGCTTACATATTTTTATAAAAAATTCAAGAAAAGAGGCGCTTTATTTTTTTAAAGGGAGAAAAGATATTGATTGAAGGCATTATTTAGGCGTGATTTAACGATTTTTAAATTTGAGAAAATTAGTATTTTGTAGGAATGTGCAGAAATTTAGAAAAAAAAGAGGGCAGAAAACCACCCTCTTTCCCCCTAAACTTGGATTAGATTGATATCATGATAACATTAAGTTATTTATTAAACTAGCCCCCTAAATCAACTCCTTTTACTTTCGGATGCCAAATTTCAGGTTTTTTAACTTTTTCGGATGATTTTTTGACTGTTTCCGTATTTTTTGCATTCGTAAGACTTTTCCCATTTTGAGGCTCTTGCAAATGCTTATAATTCATTTCTTTTTTTATTTGCTCATTTTGCTGAAACAAGGGTGTTTCAATTGCTTTTACGTCAGCCCGAAATGATATTGTCATAACTAAGCTAAATAAAACTAAACAAGCCACACGATGTAGGTTTTTCATAACAACCTCCACACATTAACCTATATTAATATTGTACACTAAAAATACATAAATTTAACTATTTTTTAACTGTTTTTAAATTAGAATGATGTTAAGATAAAAATAAAAGAGGAAATCATGTCATGCGTATTACAGCAATATTGTCTATTATACTCACATCAAGCACTTTTTTAAATACGGATAATTTATACGCAAAAACAAATCCTTCATCACCATACATTAATTCGATTAATGATGAAGACAATGAAAACGAAGCACCTAATCAAAAAATTCTGAGTGTTGATGAACGTCTAGACAAAGACAATAAAGAACAAATTAAATGGCAAAAAGAACATCAACCTGTTTGCCCACTTCCAGAAAACACAAAAATTTATCAAGATGTTAAATCAGCTTTAGACGCAAAACATCTTGAATTGCAAGCTGTTAGATCTGATTTGGATTTAAAAAACGCTGAATTACAAAAAACTAAAAATGCATTATCTGTGAAACGTCTTGAATTACCCGTTTCTCAATCAAATCTAGAAAAAAAATACGATGCATTACAAACTGAACATGTAGTATTGCAAGATGCTAAAGCAGCATTGGATGCAAAACACGATGCATTATTGGCTTCTAAATCGGAAGTAGATAAAAAACACGATGCATTGCAAACTGAACATACAGCATTG
>JAUYSY010000029.1 GCA_030696155.1 Alphaproteobacteria bacterium
CCCAATTAATCTCGTGGTAGACCACCACGTTAATAGGACAGATGTGTACATACAGCAATGTATTTAGCTTACTGTTACTAATAAGATGATCGGCTTGATCTTTCCGATTCTTCTTTATTCCTTTCTTATTACTTAGATCTCGGAAATTATATCGAATAAATGTCTGCAATAATTGTTTTACTTACTTTCAAAAAAGAGCTCGAGCTTAATCGCTTTAGCTCTTTTTTTTATGTTTGATAAGAATATTAATGGGATCGTGATTAGCTTCTGGTCCTTTTTTTATAACTCTAGTAAATTACTATATAAAAGGATTTATCATGGATAAGACATTAAAAAAACCGAATATACTTTTAAGAAGATTGTTAGGATCTTCACTCATATATATTTTTTTGGAAGAATGTACGCCTTTCGATATTTTTACTAACAAGCAGCTTATTGATGGTCAAATTATTTTTGATTCTGCCGATAAATTGGTAATTACAGTACTTTTGTTATTATTTTCTCTTTTATCTGCTTATTTTGTTTCATCAGATTGGCAAGGAGGATTAGATAAAAAACTTGTTAATTTAAAAATTGTTAAAAATAATGGAGATCCATTGAGTTTTATTAGGGCCTATATAAGAGAATTCTTTTTTATACTACCTTTTTTTTATATCTTTTTTTCACTGCAAGTTTTTCTTCTTATTTCGTTCTTTTGGTATATTCTTTGTCCTTTGCTAACTAAAGGTAAAAAGTGTTTTCATGATATCATTTGTCAAACCAAGGTTGTTGATAAAGATGATGCGTTTTAAAAATCGATAATTTGATTTTAGATCTCAGGAATTATATCGAATACAAATGTCTGCAATAATTGTTTTACCTACTTTTAAAAAAGAGCTCGAGCTTAATCGCTTTAGCTCTTCTTTTATAATTAAAATTTTAGTATCATAAAGAGTGAGAGTAAATAATATCAGTTATACTGCTTTTTAATATCATCCAGATCCCATTGCAACTGGGAATACAATTCTTAAAATAGAATATGTTACCAACAGACTCAAAAGTATTCAGTACCAAATACAAAACAATTTTTAAAAATATTGAGATAAACTCTAATTAAGAATTAAAAAAGGTAAAAAACTAAGGTAAAAATATCATGACATCTCTATTTACTTCCCAAAATTCTCTTTTTGATCGTAATATCAAAGATCCTTTATTCCCTGTCTTAATATCCGGTTGTCCTGTGTCGAGTAATGATCTTGTTCAATATCCTTATTTCTTTAGAGGCATTTCCAACAAAAGCCTATGCCATTGCATGTCGTAAAACAGGATATAGGGCTTTGTATGTATTAAAGATTACGCCTTCGCAAAGCTTATTGGTTTCAGATCCGGATATGTTGGAAGCACAAACATTGCTAGGGTCTGAGGGTGTGTGGAGCGAATTATCTTCGGCATCATCTGTTGCCGCTTTGAAGCATCTCGATTTAACACAAATTTCACCAGAGAAACCTATTGTGAGCATTATTACGTCGTCAGGATTTAAGGATGTTTAATACAATACCCCAAAATCCCTCCAAAATTATGCTGCTTATAACTGTCATCCTTATGGATTTTTTAGCCGGTATGGAATTTGATCTTTTCGTACCGAGTTTTCCTGAATTGCAAAATCACTTTAATCTCTCACCATTCTGGGTTGAAGCCTTATTGTCAGTTAATTTTATTGGCTTTTGTATCAGTCTATTTTTTGTAGGGGGGCTGGCGGATCGCTATGGTCGTAAGCCAATCATATTGCTGGGTCTTATGACTTTTATTATGGGTAGTATCCTTTGTTTATGGGCAATATCCTTTCAATTGCTTCTTTTGGGACGTTTTCTTCAAGGTATCGGTATTGCAGCGCCTGCGATTCTCAGTTTTTTAATTATCGCCGATACCTATCCTATTAAAAAACAACAATATTTTACGGCGATGTTGAATGGGTTTATGAATGTCTCTGTAGGGTTTGCACCTGTTATTGGGAGCTATATAACTTTATATTTCCATTGGCAGGGTAATTTTATAGCGCTTTTAGTGTTAGGACTCGTAATATTTATGATGACCCTATTTTTTATTCCAGTTACTAAATCAACAGGACCTAAAGAAACAATTTCGTGGCGAGGATATATCCCTATATTTAAATCAAAATCTTTGATTCTTTTGATTGTATGTTTTATTTTTTTCTTTGTACCTTATTGGGTCTTTGTGGGGATGTCCCCTATATTGTACATGGAAGATTTAGGGGTGAGTTTGTCGCATTTTGGCTATTATCAAGGGGTGTTGGCCTTAGTTTTTGGGCTTGGAAGTATATTTTATGGCTTTATTATTCATAAATATGACCAGAAGAAAATGCTTTATTTGTCTTGTTTAATGATGATTATTGCGTTGATCATGATTGTTTTTGTTGCAGCCTTTGATAGCCGTGATCCTTTGCTAATTACTTTTGCTTTCTTACCTTTTTGTATCGGTCAGATTATTCCAACCACGATACTCTACCCTTTGTGTATCAACTTTATGCCGCAAGCAAAGGGGCGGGTATCAGCAATCATTCAAGGGTCTCGTTTAATCCTTGCAGCCCTTGGTCTACAATGCGCTGGTTATTTTTATCAAGAATCATTTCGTAATATTGGGATAATTATTGCTGTTTTTATTTTTATAACAGTTATTATGTTGTTGTTTGTTATTAAAAATCGAGCGCTTATGAAGTTTTCCAATGAATAGGGGGTTATATGGTAGAGATTAGATTTGTAAAAGCAACACATGATCATGAATGGGTACATTATCATCGTATCAATGAAAAACAAATTTTTGAGCCAAGGAATCTCGTTTACAATCGCGAACGTCCCTGTTTTACTGATCCAAGTCACCATCATTTTGTGCTTTATAGTGGGTCCGATATTGTTGCTATGGCGCATGTCCAATGCCTGAATGAGAACGAGGTTGCTTTGAAATGTTTAGCAATAGATATGAACTTTCAGCATAAGGGTTTTGGGAAAATCATGATGGCATTTATTGAAAAATGGTGTCTTGATCAGGGAAGAAATGTTCTTAAAATGCATGCCGCTTTATCAGCTGAACATTTTTATCGTCAATTGGGTTATGTTGAAATGTTTTTTGGTGAGCAATCGATTGCGCAAGATGTAATTGATTTAGGAAAGTATTTATAGTCAGATACATTGACTTATTTATAGTCTTAGTCTAATTTTTAAATAGTATAAAATTTTTATCAGGAGTTTATCATATTGCGTAAAATATTTTTTGCATTATCTGCTGTTCTTTTTTCATTCTCTGCGCAAGCTTCAAATAATGCGTTTGTCGCTAAAGAAAATGGCAAAATAGTGAAACAAGAGGGTAAATGCGATCAACGTCATTCCCCGTTTTCTACTTTTAAAACACCTTTAGCCCTGATGGGTTTTGATGCAGGTATATTAACTAATCCACAAGCACCGTTGGTAGAATTTACATCAGAAATAAAGAAAAATATTGAGCCCTGGTATATGCCAGAAAAATATCCTGGTATGATTTTTTGGGGTAGAGCTCAAACACCTGCTTCTTGGATAAAATATTCTGTTGTCTGGTATTCTCATTATATTTCTCAAAAACTTGGTATGGAAAAATTTCAGCATTATGTGAATGCATTTAATTATGGGAATAAAGATGTATCAGGTGATTCGCAAAAAAAAGATGGATTGCTTACGTCATGGATCCAGAGTTCTTTAGAGATATCTCCTTTAGAACAAGTTGATTTTATTGAAAAATTAAGCACTCTCAATTTACCTATATCAAAGCAAGCACAAGAACACACGAAGAAAATTATTGAATTGGAAAATATAGGGGATGATTGGAAACTTTATGGCAAAACAGGTGGTTCAAAAAAGCAAGGTTGGTTTGTTGGTTGGATTGAAAAAGGAAATCGAATTATATCTTTTACTCAATATATCGAACAATCTGATGATTCTTTGATAAGCGGTGGACGTGTTGCAAAAGAAATTGCCAAAGATAATTTAATAAGTTTGATGTTGCCGTTATAGAATAGTGAATTGATTAGAAAACACTACAAAAGTCTCGTCCTCCACAAAAATACCTGAGTGTTTGCACAAAGGTGTTTGTGGCAATCCACACTTTTTATCGAATTATTCAAAAGTGTGGATTGCTGCGCAGCTTCGCTGCTCGTAATGACGAACTGCTTGATTTTAAAATACTTTTCAACATGTAGCTTTTTCAATTTATTTCACTAAATATAATATTTGATCTCCAAACTCAAGCATCTTTTTGATGCTGCGAACAAGTCTTTGTATGTAGGTAGTGGTTGTGGAGTCAATGCTGGTAGTAATTTGTTAACACGTTTAAGTGTTTTATAAAAAAAAGGGTTGTTGACTTTCACGCACAACAACCCTTTTTTAGTTTAAGGCGCTAAATTAAGCAGCGCGTGCTCTTGGTTTAAATGGTTTGCGACCATCTTTATCAAAGGATTTTGCACCAGAACTTGGGGCAAAACTCTTCTTTTGAAAGTCTCTTTTAGGTTTATCAAAACCTGCTTTAGGTGCCGCACCATCACGTGAAAAACCTGGTTTCGGACCGTCGAATTTAGGTCTTTCAGATCTAGGTCTATCTTCACGGGGCCTATCGTCTCTGGGGCCTTTTGGACCATCAAAAGCTGCGCGTTGGGCGCGTGGGCCTTCAAAACGTTTAGGCGCTGTTCCATCTCTGTCAAATTCACGACGTGGAGGTTTAGAGAAACCGCCTTCGCGTGGTGTGTCTCTGGAGAAACCTTCGCGATTTCCTTCAAAACGTTGTTTAGGCGCTGATGGACGATCAAAATTATTTTCTTTGGCAAATTCACGACGTGGTGGTTTGGAAAAACCGCCTTCGCGTGGTGTGTCTCTAGAAAATCCTTCACGATTACCTTCAAAGCGTTTTTTAGGCGCAGATGATGCATCTCTATCGAATTCACGACGTGGAGGTTTTGAAAAACCGCCTTCGCGTGGTGTGTCTCTAGAGAAACCTTCACGATTACCTTCAAAGCGTTGTTTAGGCGCTGATGAAGCATCTCTGTCGAATTCACGACGTGGAGGTTTAGAAAAACCGCCTTCACGTGGTGTATCTCTCGAAAATCCTTCACGATTACCTTCAAAGCGTTTTTTAGGGGCTGAATCATCTCTGTCGAATTCACGACGTGGTGGTTTGGAAAAACCGCCTTCACGTGGCGTGTCTCTGGAGAATCCTTCACGATTACCTTCAAAGCGTTGCTTAGGTGCAGATGGTCTATCATTATCAAATTCACGACGTGGAGGTTTTGAAAAACCTTCTGTGCGTGGTTTATCTGGCGAATAATGGTCGCGCGGTGCACCTTCAAAGCGTTGCTTAGGTGCTGATGGACGGTCATTATCGAATTCACGACGTGGTTTTGAAAAACCACCTTTACCGGCGCCTTCAGATTTAAATCCACCAAAAGGTTTTTTAGGATAGAAAGGATCTTGTTTATCAAAATCACGACGACGATTTTGACCAAAAGATTTTGAATTTTTATTAGTTGATGATTTAGATCCACCATTTCTTGGTGTTTCAATTTTTTGATCTGGATTCATTAAACGTTGAATTTCGCCCCATTTTTTTGTTTGTTGCGGTGTGATCAAGCATAATGAAAAACCAGTTGCACCAGCACGTGCAGTACGGCCAATACGATGGATGTAATCTTCAGGACATTGCGGCAAATCATAATTGATAACATGCTGAATATGTGGAATATCAAGTCCACGCGCTGCAACATCGGTTGCAACAAGAATTTGCGTGCGACCAATACGGAAGCCATGAATAACGCTTTCACGTTTTTTTTGTCTTAGATCACCATGAATCGCTGAAACGCGATATTTTTCTTTGTACAAATTATTCGCCAAGCGATCAGCACCAATTTTCGTTTTAACGAAAATAATAACAGAACCTTCACGTTCACTTAATTGTGACAATAATTGTGGATATTTTTCTTCTTCAGAAACTTTAAGAATATCTTGCTTAATGGCAGCAGCAGGTTTGAAATTTGATCCAACAGAAACGCGTTTTGGATCTTTAAGATATTTCGCCGCTAATTTTTCAATGGTGACAGGAAAAGTCGCTGAAAACATCATTGTTTGACGATTTTTGGATAAATGCGGAATAATTTGATCTAATTGAATACCAAATCCCATGTCAAGCATACGATCTGTTTCATCTAAAACTAAGAAATGTACATTCTTTGTTTTGAATGTGCCACGTTCTATATGATCGATCACGCGACCAGGTGTGCCCACAATAAGACGCGGATTCGCATTAAGCTGTTGCATTTGGCCTGGATAAGGATCACCACCAATTAATAATGCTGTTTTAAGATCGCCACGTATGGCTAAAAGCTGTCTAATGGCCGTATGAACCTGCTGTGCGAGTTCACGTGTTGGCGTTAGAATTAAAGCGGATTCATATGGATTTGCCATCAATTTGGCAATTAAAGGAATACCAAAAGCAAGTGTTTTGCCGGTACCTGTTTGCGCAGAACCCATAACGTCATGATCATTCATGGCTAAAGGAATTGCTTCCAATTGTATAGGCGTGGGTGCTGTAAAGCCTAATTTATCAATATATTGAAGGAGTTCTTCTGGGAGACCCATCTGGTGAAAAGCGTTCATTGTTGACCTATCTATATTATTGTCAATTGTTTTCTCTTTCAATCGACTACATATCATATAGGATGGAAGAGATTTTTGATGGTATATCTTTATATATACCTATTATGCAAATTGTCAGGATTATCAGATTTTGGCATTGCACTATTATTGTGTCTTTGAAACAAAGAGTATCTGTTTAGCCAATTATTTTCCTACCTACATTTTGAAATAAGAACGGGATAATTTAGAAAATATAAAATTTTAGTTTTTTCTAAAAAGGATTCGCTTATTTAAGTTGGACTGTATATCTTTTTTGCTTAAAAAGCAAGATAAGAATTTAATCTATATAAAATTAGTAATGTTGAAATCAATATTAAATGCTATTGGCATTTGGGTTTAATAAAATATCAATGGCATCTAATATTACAAATTTTTATAGCGCGTAAAACCTTAAAAAACAATCCAGAGAAATAGCTCTTATAAAGGTCTATATATACGATTTATTTATCGCATTACAGTAAATTTCGTTGTTGAGTTCTGAACTCACAACGAAACACATGATCCAGAGAGCATGCGTCTAAAGTTATTTAACCTATAAAACCTATGAAAGTCAGCATTTCCATGATATCTTTAACATGTTTTTATTGTAACAAAGTCAAATCGTATTAATTGCTTTGTTTACATTCATTTGTGTCTATAAAAACTCAATCTACGGGACAATTTTTATTTTCATGCTAAAAACTTGCCCACACACCTTTGTTTTCCTGAACGCGTTGAAGCGAAGCTTCATACGTAGATTCAGGATCCAAAACGCAATTCATGCTCGAAAGAGCATGGCAAAATTATTTAAATAACGTCATGATCTACGATCATGATTATTACGTGGACCCTGAATCGGCATTCGAGCCCTTTGGGCTCTCATTGGTTCAGGGAAACAGGAAGGTTGTTTGTAGCCTTCGAGATAAAAATTTATTTTTTGTCCCGTAGATTAATAAAAACTAAACAAATAGTTTCGAAAGAGGTCTGATGCTTAAATTTTTAATTATTTCAGCCATTATTATTTTTATAGTATATAAGATTAGACGTTATATGATCCATTTGCTATTTCCACAACTTAAAGGCGAAAATGCAAAAATATCAGATCTAACTTATTGTAGATCATGCAAAAGCTTTCATTTGGAAGGTGACCAGCATTGTAAAAAACCAAAAAAAGATTCTTAATACTATAGATACAAAAGCATCATTGTTTTTAACAGTTTTAATAATAAACGCAACCAAACCCTTTAAAATTTCTATTTTTAAGATATATTAGTAGGGGTATGCAAGATTTTAAATAAGACCTTAAAGGAAAAAAATGGCACGCACTTTTCTACTCCTAGCAGGACTTACGGCTCTTTTTGTAGGTATAGGCTTTTTAATTGGTGGCACAAGCGGCATGATAATTGCGCTTGTTATTGCTTTAGCGATGAATTTCTTTTCTTATTGGTATTCCGATAAACTTATTTTAAATATGTATAATGCGAAAGCTGTAACGCCTCAAGAATCGCCAGAATTATATAGCATGATTAAAGAACTCGTCATGCGCGCGCAATTACCTATGCCTAAGCTTTACCTCATTCACGAAGATCAGCCCAATGCATTTGCAACGGGCAGAAATCCAGAAAATGCTGCCATTGCTGTTACAACCGGTTTATTAAATGCTTTAAGACCTGACGAGGTTAAAGGTGTCATTGCTCATGAACTCGCGCATGTCAAAAATAGAGATACGCTTATCATGACAATTACTGCAGGTATTGCAGGCGCCATTTCAATGTTAGGCCATTTGGCACTTTTTACATCACATAGCAATGATAGCAATAACAAAACAAATATATTTGGTACAATTCTTATCGTTATTTTGGGTCCTATTGCTGCTATGCTCGTTCAAATGGCGATTTCCAGATCACGTGAATATGAGGCTGATCGATTAGGTGCACTTATTTGTGGACATCCTTTGTGGCTTGCAAGTGCGCTTGAAAAAATGCAAAACGCGGCACAGCATATTGAAAGCCCCAAGGCAGAAAATAATCCTGCAACAGCACATATGTTTATCATCAATCCTTTAAGCGGACATTTAATGGATAATTTATTTTCAACACACCCAAACACCCTTAATCGCATTATGCGTCTTAAAAAAATGGCAGGATCTAACCCATGGTCGTAAGCATGCCCATTGATCATCAAAGCTTTCTAGAAAAAGAAGGTGTATTGCCTCGTTTTCTCGTTATTAAAGCATTAGAAGCCTTATGGCAAGGCAAAGAAATTGATTTTACACATAGTAAAGGCTACAAACAATTAAGCCAAGAAGATAAGGGGTTTTCTAAATTACTCTATCTTACGGTAATCAGAACATCAGGGCAATGTGACGCACTTATTGATTCGTTGGTTCTTAAAAAGATAGAAAAAAGGAATATGATGATACGCGATATTTTGCGCTTAGGCATTGTGCAGCATCATTTTTTGAAAACACCCGCACATGCTATTGTAACAACAGCGCTTCATTTAATTGATCATTTAAATCAAAAAAACTTTAAACCTTTTATTCATGCCGTTTTAAGTAAAATCTTACGCGATGAGCATAAATTCCTGATCAAAGAAACAGGTGTTGATAAAAACTTCCCTGAATGGATGTTTAAACGTTGGCGTAATAGTTATGGCCTAGGCAAAGCGCAAGAAATTGCTTTCGCTTTTTCAAGAGAGGCACCAACCGATTTTACCCTTAAAACTGATCTAGGTTTATGGACTGAAAAGCTTAATGGTAAAATATTACCTTTTAATACAATTAGATCTTATCATCAATCGATCATTGAAAGCTTAGAAGGCTATCATGAAGGTGAATGGTGGATTCAGGATTGGTCATCTTCTTTACCCGTTAAATTGCTCAATCCTATTAAAGGTAAAAAAGCACTTGATTTATGTGCGGCCCCCGGTGGTAAAACAGCACAATTAATAACTTATGGTCTGGATGTAACAGCCATTGATAATTCAGCTCATCGATTAAAAAGATTACACGAAAATTTAAAACGTCTCAAAATGCACGCAACTATCATTCAAGAAGATGCAATCACTTGGAAAAGCAAAGATAAATTTGACTATGTCCTTGTTGATGCACCTTGTAGTGGCACTGGCACTTTTAGACGTCATCCTGAACGTAGGTTCCTAAGAAAAGAAAATGATCTTGATTCATTACTTGAGATTCAAGAAAAAATACTTTTAACAGGTTTGAAGCATTTAGCAAATGAAGGTACATTGATATATTGCACTTGCTCACTTGAACCAGAAGAAAATTCACAACAAATTGAAAAAGCGCTTGCTCAGTACAAAACTATAGAACGTGTTCCGTTCACATTGGAAGAGGTCCAAGGGATCAAATCTATTTTAACACCCTCGGGCGATATACAAGTTTTACCTTTTGAATTATCAGAGTTCGGCGGCGCTGATGGCTTTTTCATCGCACGTCTAAAGAAGAAGCAAGTTATACCCAAATAATATGAAACTACCGTTTTTAGCCTATGACCTTTGGTCGCTTTTTGAACCAAAAATTCCTAAGGTAAACTCATTACCTGTCGCAATTTTTTGCACCAAAAATCACCTCAAACTTCATGCCTAAAAATCGGCTTTTCAGATTATTTGGGTATATTTCTTGCAATGTTGAATAATTTTTGATATAAGTTATTTTCGAGTTTTGAAATAAGGGGTTTAGACCGTGAAAAAGAATATCCATCCAAATTACCATGAAATCACCCTCATCTTAACGGATGGCACGAGTTACAACACGCGCTCCACATGGGGAAAAGAAGGCGACGTTATGCGTCTTGAAACTGATCGTACTTCCCATCATGCATGGGTAGGTGGTACACAAAGAATTCTAGATACTGGCCAATTGTCACGTTTCAACAAACGTTTCAAAAGCTTTGGCTTAGATAAGCAATAAAATACAGATTTTGCGGGCAAATCAATCAATAAATTTGCCCCGAAAGTAAATAATTTTCTTTTGTATGCTATACTTTTACCTTAACATTAACCAATTATTTCTGATTAATCATTACCTCTAAACGTTCAACGCGTTCAAATAATGTTTGACTACGATCAAGCAATGATTTGAGTTTGCCTGGAATGGGTAACTTTGTTTGTTCGGGATCAAAATCTATCCAGCGTCTTAGACTATTGCGACCTTCCTTACCTTCATCAGAATGCATCTCGCCTGTATGAACAGCTTTTTGAACCAATAGCCATGCCATAATGTCCGTCAATTGCGCTGTAAGACGCATCGTAAGACACGTAAGTGCTAATCTTATAGCTGGTTCTGCTTGTTTTGCCTGATTTGGCTGATATGCTTCTAAATAATCCCTAACCTCGACGAGCAATTTTAGGGCATCATCATAGGTTTTCCCAAAAAATGCTGTTGCATATATTTTACTGCCCATTGTCTCCTCCTAACGTAATAACTTATTTGTGTCGTTATATTATTATTTTGGCGTAATTAAGTTAAAATTAGATTAAAAGAAAAAACTATATCTTTAAATTTTTTTTAAAATTATCTTATAAAGGTGAGCAAATAAATAATGAGTATATATAAGTACGAAAGAAATAAATATAGAACTGAATAGTTTTTTTAAAAAGAAAAGGCCCAGCATTATACTAATATTCTGCTGGGCCTTGTTATATTAATCGATTTCTTCTGCTTCGCCTTTTTTAGCGCCTTCTTCTTGCATTTTTTGGAATTTTTCCATCATTTCTTTTTGTTTCTTAGCTTCTTCTTCACGTTTTTCAAGAAGTTCATCAACTAATTTTGGATCAATACCAGCTTTTTTTGCAGCATCCATACCTTTTTTTAACGCATCTTGCATTGCAGGCATTAGACCTTTGCTTGTGTCTTGCATGACTTTTGACATTTCTTCCATGACTTTAGGCATCATATTTTTTTGCTTTATGCCAGCGGGTGATTTCATAAAAGCAGTAATTGCTGTAAGATCTTCTTCAGTGAAATGCTTGTCATAAAGACCAGCTAATTGTGGCATAACTTTGCCATAAATTTCTTTTGTGATACGAACTAATTCTTCTTTAACAGCTTTTGTGAAAACTTCATCAAATTTAGTTTGTTGATCGCCAAATTTACCTTTAAATGGATTGGGGACATTTTTAGTAATTTGTGCAAATGATTGCTCAATTTGTTTGTCTGCTTCACTTAATTTGATAACTTCGTCAATAAGTGCTTTTTTGTCAGCTTGTGCAAAGCTTGTTACAAGCACAAAAGCCAGCGGAAGGGCAAAACGTTTAAACATAAGTAAGATTCCTTTGGAGGGTTCAAATAAATTTCTAATTTGAATATTATACAAAAAAATTCATAAAAAATCAAAAAATGTTTGTTTTTATATTTTTTTTGATAAAAAGATCGCCAATTTTGTGCCCTGACGAATCATTTGCCTCAGCACAGGATAACAAGGTGCAGCTTTTGCAAATTTTTCAATGCCTTGTTCCTTATGATGAATTTCATCATTTTGAAATTCTTTAATTTTATCTTTTAAATCTCTATCGATTTCAGGATGCTGTAATTGTTCTTCGTAATGCTCTTCAATAACTTCCTCAACAGCGACTGTACAGGCCATGGCAGCACGTCGTCCCAAAAGAGCAGTCCCAGCACCTAAAGCAAAACCCATCACACGCCAAAAAGGGGTCAACATTGTAGGTCTTATATGTTCATTTTTTAATTTTGTATCAAAATAAGCAAAATGATCTTCTTCTTGAGAAAGCATCGTTTCGATCATTTTTTTTGTCTCACGTCGTCTTAAAACAGCAAGTTGACCTTTATAAATCTGAACTGCACCAAACTCACCCGCATGGTTGACGCGTATCATTGATTCGTATTCTTTATTTTTCATTATTTAATTCCTTTTCTTAATAATACCTAAAAATGATAATATCATTAAAAAACAGGACAAAATAAAATTATATCCCGTCATTGACAGCCCAAATAATGACCATTGCACGATTGCACATTGAACAACTGGTGTTGCAAGAATCTGTTTACGCATTTCATCAATATCATCTTCGTCACCCAACGTTGAGCTACATATTTCATGATCTGTCCACCAAGATTGCTCTATACCAAAATGGTAAAAACTAATACCAACATTTGCCGCAAATGTAAAAAATAGAAATGCATAGAGAACAAAACGAATTTTAGATTTTTTATATAAAAAAAGCCCAAAAACGCTTAGCCCTATCGCAATCCAATAAGGATAACGTTGATACAGGCAAAGATTACAAGGTTCGAGCATATCAACATATTGACTGTAATATGCATAAGAAAGCACAAAAAAAGAGGTAAGCGCAAAAAATCCAAACATCAAAAAGTGAAATGATATTTTCGAAAAAATAACTTTTTTAATTGCCATCATGTAAAAACCTATTGACCATTTTCAAAACTTCGTTAAGATTCAAACTCGTTAATGCCCCTGTGGTGGAATGGTAGACGCGGCAGACTCAAAATCTGTTGTCTTTGCGGACGTGGGAGTTCGAGTCTCCCCGGGGGCACCAAATCTTATTTGTTCTTTTTATTATTATCTTTCCATCCTGGCAACATCCTTCTTAAGATATTATCTTTCAAAATAAAGTGATGGTAAAGACCGCCCACAATATGAAAAGCCGTAAAACCAATAATCACCCAGATCATATATTCGTGTACTTTATTTGCAAATTTTGAAATTGCAGGATTTTTCATGATTGGATCTATTGTGAATAAATCAAAAATTTTAATAGGATGACCCCCAAGCGTTGACATCAAATATCCACTTATAGGAATAATCAGCATCGAAAGATAAAGTGCCCAAATCACACCTTGCGCCGATTTCTTTTGCCAATTAGGCATTGGTGGATCTTTAGGCACAACATTTAAAAAACGCCAAAAAAGTCGTAGCACTATAATCAATAATGCCAACATACCTAATGCTTTATGTAGATCAAATAATTTCCATTTTTCATCGCCATCTGGAAAGTCACCCATCACAAAACCAAGCGTAATTTGGCCGATCAAAAAAGCAAAAATAAACCAGTGTAAAAATTGTGTAACGATACCCCAACTTTGATCGCTATTTCGTAAATTCATAATTCCTCCGTTTTTTATAATTATTGGTAACTCCCCAGCCCCCCTGCTACGCCCCGCTCCAAAACCCGCAGTGTCCATGCCAAAAAAGTAAAATGATAAATATATATCGTTACTTTTCAACAGGTTTTATGGATCTCGCGGTCAAGCCGCGGGACGTAGGGGGTGAGATGTTCAAATTTTGTATCTCCCCTCCTGGGGAATTACAATTATTGAGAATTTGCCCATAAGATTGGCGTTAACCTATTAAAAGTCTAAATTGACATAATGTCGAGAGGGTAATATGCCCGGTACGACTTCATGCAATAAAGGCCTAAAACTAGGACGTGATTTTATTTTAGCATACCAATCCTTGGCTTCTGGGTGTTTATCCCAGGAAATATCTCCTAGATAATCAATTGACGAAAGATGAGAGGCTGCACAAATATCAGCCAAAGAAAAACGATCCCCTGCAAGCCAATTGCGTCTTTCAACCAAATATGAAATATAGGCTAGATGGTTATTCAAGTTAATGGCACCGGCACGTAAAGCGCTCGATGAAGGTGCGCCACGTCCATAATAAGCCTTAAAAGTTTTCTCTTCCAGCAGATTAACACTTACCTCATGATAAAATTTTTGATTGAACCAACCAACAAGACGTCTTACTTCTGCGCGTGTAATAGGATCCCGACCTAAAAGAGGTCGATCAGGATAGACTTCGTCTAAATATTCACAAATGGGGTTTACTTCAGCTATAACATCGCCTTCTGATTCTACCAAAACAGGTAAATCGCCTGTGGGGTTTAAATTAATAAATTCGGCACGTCTTTCCCAAGGCTTTTCTAAGATAAGATCAAAGCTTAATGATTTTTCAGAAAGACATAATCTCACTTGGCGAGAGGCCGGTGATAGCCAATAATGATAAAGTTTACGCATTTTTCCTTTTTCGTTCAAATTAGGATTTTCGTTATTACAATTTTACGGTAGACTTCTTTTGAATCTTTTTTAAGATCGATAAAAACATAAGGCATGCTATGTCATTAATATTAAATCATTCTATCAAATCAATGCATTTAATAAAAGAATCATTAACGTTTTTGTGTAGAAAATATGCAATGAGCCTTAAAATTGTGCTGAATCCTATTTTTGTGAGTTCTATAAATGACTGATATTAATCCTAAATTGCTTGAAATTCTCGTTTGCCCTCAAACAAAAGGTAGACTTGTTTATAATAAAGAACAACAAGAGCTTATTTCCCCTTTGGCTGAATGTGCTTATCCTATTAAAGATGGCATTCCTATTATGCTTATTGATGAAGCAAGACATTTAACAGAAGATGAAATCTTAAAATATAAAAAGAAAACAAGTTAAAAGAAACTTGTTGTTAAAAATGCCATTACATGTTAAAAAAAATACAAATTAACCTAAGTTAGAGTATATTATGAACAAATTTTCTTTACTTTTTTGCGTTTCTTTATTTTTATCAGGCTGCTTTCATTACGAACCACAAATGTTTGGTGTTCCTCAAAGCATTTGGGTAACACTCAGCGAAGCGGAACGCGTCCATGTCATTGATGGCTACAATAGGAAAAAAGAGCTTGAAGAAGCTAACCGTCCAGCACGAGAAGCACTAGCAGCCACACAAAAATTATTAGAAAATCAAATGACGATTAATAACAATAACATGAACAAAAAACATAAATATTGATCCTTATGTATTCCGTTTAAAAGGTTTTTTTCTGGATTGCCACGGGGCTTCTTTTAAGTTTGAGCCCCTCGCAATGACGAGTCACTTTTGCTTTTTCAAAAAATTATCGAAAAATGGATTTTTCCATACGTATTATTTGTCCTACAAAATATAAAGAACCTGTAAACACTATCTTTGCGTTACGATCTAAATTATTATTAAGATTTTCTAAAAATGCATCCAAATCTTGAATTTCTTTAATTTTTATACCCATTTTAGAAGAAATATTAATTAACGCAGCAGAAGAAATAAAATCATCTGACGGATTTTGATAGGCATATAAATTAAAATTTTTATGTTTGAAAGACTCTAAAAACAAAACAGGATCTTTTGTTTTAGAAAGACAAAGAACAATGTGTAGATCGCATTCTTTTGACCATTCATCTAAAGTCTTCAATAAAACTTGAGCGCCACCTTGATTATGAGCGCCATCTACCCAAATCTCTGCATCTGATTTTAAGGATGAAATCTGTTGAAGTCTTCCTGGCCATTGCGTATTTTTAATAGCATCGACAATTATATCTTGTTGAATGTCATAGCTTTTTTCTTTAAGAACAATACTCGCCATAATAGCCAAGGAAGCATTGGCTAATTGGTGTTGACCCCGTAATCCTAAAGTCGGAATGATTATTTCCAAATTATTCGATTGAAAACTAAAGCCTTTGTCAATTTGTTTGAAACTATAATCACGATCAAAAATTTTTCCTTCTAATGCATTATCGATCATATAATTTTGATAAAAATCAAGAATCTCTGGTGTGTTTTGACCAATTAAATTAACAGAAGATTTTTTTAAAATGCCTGCCTTTTGAAAGGCAATTTCTTTCAATGTCTTGCCTAATATATCTTGATGATCATATGAAATAGATGTAATTAAACTTAATATTGGATTTTCGATGATATTGGTTGCATCATGAAGACCTCCAAGACCTGTTTCGATGAGACAAAAATCAGCTTTTGTTTGACTGAAACTTAAGAATGCAACACAAGTGAGCAATTCAAACCAAGTAAGTGAAATATTAGAAGCAGCTTTTTCACATAATTGAATAAAATCAACTAAATAATTATCGTCAATTTCTTGATTAGCAAGAACGAAACGTTCATTTAATTTGACAAGATGCGGTGATGTGAAAACATGAACCTTAAAACCATGTGCTTTCAATATGGTATAAAGAAAAGCGATCGTTGAACCTTTTCCATTTGTGCCCGCCACATGAATCAATGGTGGTAATTTTAAATGTGGATTACCAAGATTGTGTAAAACAGAAAATAGTCGATCAAAAGTTAAATCTAAAAATCGTGGATAGGCAAAAACTTTATCTTCTAAAGTAGAACAAACCGAATTATGATGCATTTTTATAAAAATCTTTTTTTAAATTAGAATACGTCATGTTTTATTCCCTATTGTTAAAAACTCAGTAAATTGGAATCTATATATGTTTTTTTAATCCTAAAGCTAGAAATAAAAATCCTTTCCAACTAAAATATGCAGACATTTTCTTGATTTTTTACTGCATTAATTGTTATAGTCTCTTTATTACAAATATCGTATAAAAATAAGGATACATCATGATCGAAAGAAAGCAAACCATTGCCGTCAAAATTGGTTCTATTCAAGTAGGTGGTGGTGCGCCCGTTGTTGTACAATCGATGACAGATACTGAAACGGCAAATGTTGAAGCGAGCGTTGCTCAAATTAAGGCACTTGCAGATGCAGGATCAGAACTTGTTCGTCTGACAGTTAATGATGAAGATGCTGCTAAAGCTGTTCCCCTTATTCGCAAAAAATTAGACGCCTTGGGGTGTCATGTTCCTTTGATTGGCGATTTTCATTATAATGGACATCGGCTTCTAACATCTTATCCTGAATGTGCTCAAGTTCTTGATAAATATCGTATTAATCCAGGCAATGTAGGCTTTGGTGAAAAACATGATCCTCAATTCAAAATGATGATTGATGTTGCCATAAAATATAATAAACCAGTACGCATTGGTGTTAATTGGGGTAGTTTAGATCAAGGATTACTTGCACAATTAATGGATCAAAATGCATGTGCCAAAACACCTAAAGAAGCCGATGTTATTCTACAAGATGCCCTTGTTTTATCGGCATTAACGAGTGCTAAAAAAGCGCAAGAAATAGGTCTTCCCAAAAATAAAATTATTTTGGCTTGTAAAGTAAGCCGCGTTCAAGAATTATTGCAAGTTTATCGTCGATTAGCTGCAGAAGATAATTACGCACTTCATGTGGGTCTCACAGAAGCGGGTATGGGATCTAAAGGTATTGTAGCGTCTTCGATTGCCATTGGCGCTATGCTGCTTGAAGGTATTGGTGATACGATTCGTGTGTCTTTAACACCTGAACCAGGTTCATCCCGCACAAAAGAAGTTATTGTTTGCCAAGAAATTCTTCAAACAATGGGTATACGCTCTTTTGCCCCTATGGTTTCTGCGTGTCCCGGATGTGGGCGTACAACAAGTTCATTTTTTCGTGAACTCGCAGGTGAAATACAAACCTATTTACGCGATCGCATGCCCGCATGGAAAAATGTTTATAAAGGCGTTGAAACAATGAATGTGGCCGTGATGGGATGTATCGTTAATGGACCTGGAGAAAGTAAGCATTCCAATATTGGTATTAGTCTTCCAGGAAGTGGTGAGTCACCAGCAGCACCCGTTTTTGTTGATGGCAGGAAAGTTGCAACACTTCGTGGTGATAATATTGTTGAAGAGTTTAAAGCTATTTTAGAAGATTATGTAGATACAAAATATGGCGTATCCCAAAAAATAGCATAAAGATTATCTTGAAAAAGGAAAAAACGATATTACTCTTAAAGGTGATAGCAATTACTAACGAAAAAAAATGTTAAAAATTCTTTACCTTTTTATGCTTACTTTTGTATCTTTTTCACTGAATGCTGAAAATTATTGTCGGGTGCCTGAATCAAAAAGATCTGCACAAGCTAAAGAGCGCGTGCTTGCAAAACTTAAAACAGCCTTGCAACAAAAAAAATTAGAATTAGGCAGTAATGTTTTTGTTAGAATCTTCAAAAAAGACAAAGAATTAGAACTTTGGATTAAAGGAAAAGATACCTTCCAACTTTTCAAAACCTACCCTATTTGTGCAATGTCTGGTGTTTTAGGGCCTAAAATGAAACAGGGTGACAAACAGGCACCTGAAGGTTTTTATACATTATCAGCCGATAGTTTGCATCCCAATAGTCGATATCATTTAGCACTTAATGTTGGCTATCCAAATCATTACGACAAAGCGATGGATTCAACAGGATCACATATCATGATTCATGGTGATTGTCGCTCGATCGGGTGTTTTGCAATGACGGATCCACAAATTGAAGAAATTTATACCCTTATACATTTCGCTTTGGAAGCTGGCCAAAAACAAGTGCCTTTGCATATTTTTCCTTTTCACTTAAAGCCTGAGCATTTAAAAAATCATATAAAAAGTTCGTGGTATTTTTTCTGGTCAATGTTACAGCCCATTTATTTAGAATTTGAAAAAACAAAAATACCGCCTGTTATAAAAATTAAAAACAGACTCTATTGTTTTGCTGAAAGTAGTAATTCTTAATGATTTCTCACACTATTTTGGACTTTAAATCGGCATTACCCAATCGTGGCAGATTATTAGGATTTGATTTAGGTGAAAAGACATTAGGCATTGCACTTTCTGATCTTGATCGCATGATTGCCACCCCACTTGAAACGCTTATTAAAGATAAATTCTCAAAATTATTGGAAGAAATTCAAACTATTATTCAAAAACATAACATTAAAGGCATTGTCATCGGATTGCCCATGAATATGAATGGATCAGAGGGTCCTCGATGTGAGTCCGTGCGTCAATTTGCAAAAAATATTGAACCTTCCATTGATTTACCACTGCTTTTTTGGGATGAGCGCCTTTCAACAATGGCCGTAAGCCGCATTATGATTGAAGCTGATTTAACGCGCAAAAGACAAAAGCAAGTTGTTGATAAAATGGCAGCGTCTTATATATTGCAAGGCGCTTTGGACGCATTGAAGTATTAAATCTTTTTCGAAATCTACTACTGTCATTTTGGTATTAGGCTTCTTTCAAAACTCGCTAATGTGGGACGAGTGATAGAAGATTCGGCACGGAAGACCACAGTGTATTCTTCATACATGAGGATCTGAGTACCGAAACGACGCATCAATCGACCGCAGTAGTAGAGTTTTGAAAAAAGTCTATTCAAGTTTCTTTAAACAATTCACGTCCAATAAGCATACGTCTTATTTCAGATGTGCCTGCGCCTATTTCATATAATTTAGCGTCACGTAAAAGTCTACCTACTGGATATTCATTGATATAGCCATTACCACCTAAACATTGAATCGCTTCTAAGGCCATCCATGTTGCTTTTTCAGCAGAATATAAAATTGCACCCGCTGCATCTTTGCGTGTTACTTCACCACGATCACAAGCCTTTGCCACCATATAAACATATGATTTACAAGCCATATAGGTTGTATACATATCCGCAAGTTTGCCTTGCATGATTTGGAACTCACCAATCGCTTTCCCAAATTGTTTACGTTCATGCACATAAGGCAAAACGATATCGAGTGCTGCCTGCATAATGCCTAATGGACCACCTGAAAGGACTAAACGTTCGTAATCGAGACCACTCATCAAGACTTGAACGCCTGCATTAAGCCCGCCCAAAATGTTTTCTTCAGGAATTTCACAATTATCAAAAACAAGCTCACATGTATCAGAACCACGCATACCCAATTTGTCTAATTTTTGTGCTGTACTAAAGCCTTTCATGCCTTTTTCAACGATAAAAGCCGTAATACCTTTCGTACCACCTTGTGGATCAGTTTTGGCGTAAACAACCAAGACATCAGCTTGTGGACCATTGGTAATCCACATTTTTGTGCCATTTAAAATATAGCGATCACCTTTTTTATCGGCTTTCAAACGCATGGATACAACATCAGACCCAGACCCTGCTTCCGACATCGCAAGCGCACCCAAATATTCACCCGATACTAATTTTGGTAAATATTTCATTTTTTGTGCTTTATTGCCATTTATATGGATTTGATTCACACATAAATTGGAATGCGCACCATAACTTAATCCAATGGAAGCAGAGGCACGTGAAATTTCTTCCATCGCAATAACATGTTCGGTATACCCCATCTGGGCACCGCCATATTCCTCACCCACCGTGACACCAAGCACCCCTAAATCACCTAATTTTGGCCATAAATGCCGGGGAAATTCATTATTATGATCAATTTCTTGCGCAATAGGCGCTATTTCTTTTTGCGCAAAGCTTTTAACAGAATCGCGTAATAAAGTTGCTGTTTCACCGAGATCAAAATTTAAAAATGGGGAGCGATTTGGAATCATAATAAACCCTTATAATAAAAAGATAGACGCTAATCCTAAAAACAAGAAAAAGCCAATCGTATCAGTCATAGCAGATAATAAAACACTTGAGGCAATCGCAGGATCGACAGATGTTTTTGAAAGTCCAATAGGTATCAAAGCACCAACAGTGCCCGCCACAACAAAATTACCAATCATAGCAATACCAATGGTAATACCAAGATTAATATGCTGGAACCATAAAGCAGATGCAATACCTGTTATAACTGCAAAAATAATACCATTTGCAATAGCTACAAAAATTTCTTTAAAAGCCAAGCGTCGTGCATTTAATTCTGTAATTTCTTTGGTCGCAAGACCACGCACGACAACCGTCAATGTCTGCGTCCCTGCATTGCCGCATAAAGCTGGTACAATAGACATTAAAACAGCAAGTTCGACAAGATGATCAATGGTCGTTGAAAAACAGGAAATAACAAAAGAGGATAAAAAGGCTGTGCCTAAATTGACAAGCAACCAAGGAAAACGCATTTTGAGCGTTTCAAAAACAGCACTCGATGTATCTTTTTCAGAAACACCACCTAGATGCATAATATCTTCTTCAGCTTCTTCGTTAATAACATCGACAACGTCATCAACGGTAATAACACCGACCAAACGTTCGTCTTGATTAATAACGGGCGCTGAAACCAACCCATATTTTCTAAAAAGAGAGGCAACTTCTTCTTGATCCATATCAACAGGTATTGGCCAATATTGCTTATCCATAAGTTCGTTTACAAAAACTTCACGTTGGCTACGCAATAAACGTGATACAGTCAGCACACCAACGGGTCGATATTTTGGGTCTACTACAAAAACAGCGTAAAAATCTTTAGGTAAATCAACATTTAAACGTATAAGATCAATAGCTTGACCCACTGTCCAATGTTCTGGCGTTACAACCATTTCTCGTTGCATAAGCCGTCCCGCACTATCCTCGGGATAATGAAGACTTTGCTCGAGAATCGCACGATCCCGCGCAGGCATGGCTTGTAACAAATCGTTACGTTCTTCTTCTTCCAAATCTTTAATAACGTCAATGACGTCATCGCTTTCAAGATTTGGCAATAAAGATGCAAAACGATCGCGTCCTAAAAGTTCTAAAACTTCCTCTTGGACATGTTCTTCAAGATAAGGCAATACTTCTGGATCAAGTGCCGAAGATAAAGCAGTGATCAACGCTACACGGTCAAGTTCTTTAGATTTATTTAATAAATCAGCAAGATCCGCCGCATGTAAAGGTTCAACAAGATGCTGTACCTGTTCTTGGTCCCCATGATTGAGCGCATCATGAAGCGCATCCATAAACTCAGGCGTCAGCTGAAAATAAATTTCTTGTTGATCAGGCAATGGCGTAATCCCCTCTTTTTCCAGTCTCTTTCAGCACTAGTTTTTTCTTGGCCAAACGACTTTGGGCATCAACAACAGCAAGAGCAGCCATATTAACAATCCCACGTACCGTTGTTGAAGGTGTTAATATATGCGCGCTTTCAGCAACACCTAAAAGCATAGGACCAATCGAAAGTCCTTCACCCAAGCTTTTCAATAGATTGAGCGCAATGTTGGCTGCATCTAAATTAGGCATAATAAGTACATTAGCCATGCCTTCTAACTGCGCATTCGGAAAAATAGCCGCTCGTATTTCTGGTTGAAGCGCCATATCAGCATGCATTTCACCTTCTATTTCAAGATGAGGTGCCTTCGCTCTCACAAGATCAAGGACATTACGCATTTTTTGCGCTGAAGCTGATCTTGAAGATCCAAAATTAGAATGTGATAAAAGGGCAATTTTAGGCTCCAACCCAAAACGCTTTACCATATCGGCAGCTAATATTGCAATTTCAGAAAGCTGTTCTTCAGTGGGATCTTGACAAAGATAGGTATCTGTTAAAAAGACCGTTCCTTTAGGCATCACAACAGCGCTTAAAGCGGCTGCGACTTTAACTCCTTCAGACAAACCTAACATATCATAAATATAATGATAATGTTCAGGATAGGTACCGACCAAACCACATAACATCGCGTCTGCTTCACCCCGCAGCATCATGAGTGTTGCAATCAACGTCGTTTCCGTGCGGACTTCTGTTTTAGCAATGGAAGGCGTTACACCTTTGCGTTGCATAAGTGAATGATACAGGCTCCAATATTCATGAAAACGAGGATCATCTTCAGGATTTACGATCTCAACATCTTTATTAAGCTTCAATCTTAAGCCTAATCTTTCAACGCGGTGGGCAATAACTTCGGGACGACCAATTAAGATAGGATGTACTAATTTTTCATCCAACAATACTTGAACAGCCCGTAAAACTTTTTCTTCTTCACCTTCTGCAAAAACCAGACGCATCGGATTTTTACGCGCTGTTTGCATAACGGAACGCATTAAAAAGCTAGAACGATACACATAAGAATGAAGAGTGTGCTTATAGGCTTCAAAATCTTTAATAGGGCGCGTTGCAACATTACTTTCCATGGCAGCCTTGGCTACAGCAATAGGTATTTCAAGGATTAATCTGGGATCAAAGGGTTTTGGTATTAAATAATCAGGACCAAATTTTTGATCCTCGTCCCCATAAGCCCGTGCGACAATATCAGATGATTCGGCCATCGCAAGATTTGCCAAAGATTCGATACAAGCGAGTTTCATCGCATCATTAATTTCAGTCGCCCCCACATCAAGCGCGCCTCTAAAAATAAAGGGGAAACACAAGACGTTATTTACTTGATTGGGATAGTCTGAACGCCCTGTTGCAATGATCGCATCGCTTCGAATTTTTTTGATCTCTTCAGGTAAAATTTCAGGTTCAGGATTGGCAAGTGCTAGAATAAGAGGCGATTTTGCCATTAAGGCCACCCCTTCTGCAGGCAGGGCTTTAGGCGCTGATAATCCTAAAAATATATCCGCATCTTGCATAATATCGACAATTTTACGCGCGTCAGTTTCTTGTGCATACATGGATTTACGTGGATCCATGGCAATTTCGCGACCTTTATACACGACACCATAAAGATCTGAAACATATACATTTTCGTATTTTAAGCCCATTTTTACAAGCTGATCAAGACAAGCAAGCGCTGCGGCGCCAGCACCTGAACAAACGAGCTTAACCTGAGAGATATCTTTTTTAACAACGCGTAATCCATTACGAATGGCAGCTGCTACAATAATGGCTGTTCCATGTTGATCATCATGAAAAACAGGAATCGTCATACGTTTTTTTAATTTTTCTTCAATTTCAAAACATTCTGGCGCTTTAATATCTTCTAAATTAATGCCCCCGAAGGTAGGCTCTAAACTAGCAATAATATCAACAAGTTTGTCTGGATTTTTTTCATTAATTTCAATATCAAAAACATCAATGCCGGCAAATTTTTTAAAGAGAACAGCTTTACCTTCCATAACAGGTTTGGCAGCCAAGGGACCAATATCACCCAAGCCTAAAACAGCCGTCCCATTGGTAATCACGGCCACTAAATTTGAACGTATTGTATAATCAGCAACGCTCGCCGGATTTTCAGCAATAGCAAGGGAAGGGGCTGCAACACCTGGCGAATAAGCAAGCGATAAATCGCGTTGATTAGCAAGTGGTTTCGTTGGGACAACAGAGATCTTACCTGGTGTCGGATCACGATGATAATCAAGCGCACTTTTTGACATATTTTTAGCCAATTCAACCTCATATGGAAGATTCAAGTCCTTTAAAAAGGGCTATTTTATTTTACCTTAATGGGCTTGCCATGGAAAGGGAATACAGATACCTTCACAACATCTTTCTGTATTTAAATTGAAAGCATCCACAATGAACAATATTATCATTCGATCCAAAACGAATTCAGACCATAAAATCCTTGAAAATTTTATGACTCTTTATTGGGGTGGAGAGCCTTTAATTGTCCATGGCAAAAAATATTTTACAAAAGATTTAGAAGGATATTTAGCATTTAACAATACGAAATGTATTGCGTTTCTACTTTTTGAGCGTCAACAAATTGATTGGGAAATCATTGTGTTTGAATCTTTCTCTAAATTTTCAGGTATTGGCACAAAATTACTTAATGCTTTATTCGATGAAGCCAAAAAAAACAATTGCCCACAAATTCATGTCATGACGACAAATGATAATTTGGATGCTTTGCGTTTTTACCAGCGTCGTGGCTTTGTTTTATCAGGCATCTTTCTTGATGTTGTTGATTATGCACGCAGCTTAAAACCCAGCATCCCCGCTTTAGGCGATTACGATATTCCAATTCGTGATGAATTAATCCTTGTTTATAGATTTTAATCAAAAATTAATTTTTTTTAGATAATATAAAGGAATATGAAGGCTTAAAAAGGAGAGAAAAATGAGCATAATATCAAAACGTATATGGGCAAATATTATTGATTTTATGTTATTTGGCGCATTTTTTCACTTTTTTTATGAACTTCTTTTGCAATTTAAAATTTTACATTTAGATTCAGATGCCATTTCCTTCTTAAAAGGTGCTTTATTTACTGGTTTTTTTACTTTATATTTTGGTATCCTGGAAAGCTCTAATTGGCAAGCATCAATTGGTAAAAAAATTATGGGCCTTATATTGTGCGATGCTCAAGGTAATCGCCTTGGTTTTTGGATGTGTTTTACACGTGCTCTTGTCTTTCAATTTATATGGCCAATTACTGTTATTTATGCACTTTTTACTAAAAAAGAAGAATTTCTTCATGATACAGCTTTTGATCATACACAAGTAAAAATGAAATAAAAATAAAATGAGTATTAAATCAAAACGCATATGGGCATATCTTATTGATTTAATATTTGTTTTCGCATTATTTTATTTACTTCATTTGGTTGTCGGTAAATCCGAGCATATCGAAACGATTTCCATTGTTCCAGGAACAAATACATTTCAACATATTAAAACGTTTTCTTTTACGCCTGCGTCCTTAGATTTTTCATGGCTTAACATTTTATTTTTTCATATTTTATTAATTATATATTTTACAATTTTAGAAAGTTCAAAATGGCAAGCATCAATTGGCAAAAAGATAATGGGGCTTATATTATGGGATGCTAAAGGCAATCGCCTTGGTTTTTGGATGTGTTTTAAACGCACTTTTGTCTTCCAGATTATATGGTGGTTGGAAATGATTATTGGCGCTAGATCACCAAAACAAGAATTTCTACATGATTTAATTTTTGAACATACAAAAGTAATAAATAAACAGTAAAAAAATTCTAAATATTATGTTGATTTTTTATAGCGTAAAGACATCTTAACAGCAATGGGAATCAGGACAATCGCTAATATCAAGGATGCAATACCACCAGCGCCAACATTACCTGGATATACATAATGTCGTACAAAAACACCAATACCTGCAATGAAAATCCCAATAAAAGCTGCAATCATATTGCTTGCGTGAACATAACGCCAATCTGGCCCTTTGAACCTGATAGCTATAATAGCGCGTATAATCCAATAGATGGTTGCAACTGAAAGAATGTGAATAAAGCTAAGGTCGCCAAAACTTGGAATCCAAAAACTGGCAATCATGCTGATCATCATAAAGATAACAAAACTCCACCCCATTATTTTATGGATTTTGTCACCTTTAAGGCGGAAAAAAATAAAAATAGCTAAAAAAAGCGGTAGTATTATACAAATTGCATGCAAATAGATCGCAAACATTTTTTTATTTGTCGCCTGTTTTTAAAATATCAATAAAGGCTGAATGCGGGATTTCGACTTTACCGAATTGACGCATTTTCTTCTTACCTTCTTTTTGCTTTTCAAGAAGCTTACGTTTACGGCTAATATCACCACCATAACATTTCGCTAACACATCTTTACGGAAGGCTTTAATTGTTTCGCGTGCAACAATACGACCGCCAACAGCTGCTTGGATCGGTATCTGAAACATTTGGCGTGGAATAAGATCTTTTAACTTTTCACAAACAGCACGACCCCTTGTTTCGCCCACAGAACGGTGCATCATCATGGATAAAGCGTCTACTGCTTCACCATTCACAAGAATGGACATTTTAACAAGGTCACCAACACGATAATCTGCAATAGCATAATCAAAGCTTGCATATCCACGGCTGACAGATTTTAAACGATCATGAAAATCGAAAACAACTTCGTTAAGTGGCAATTGATAAATAAGCATCGCGCGCTGACCCACGTAAGTGAGCTCTTCTTGAATGCCACGTTTTTCAGTGCAAAGCGCTAAGACTGCCCCTAAATAATCATCAGGCACCATGATTGTGGCTTTAATCCAAGGTTCATGAATCTCTGAAATTTTAATGGGATCTGGAAGATCTGCAGGATTATGAACTTCTTCCATCGTGCCATCAATTTTATAAACATTATAAACAACGGATGGGGCTGTGGTTAAAAGATCAAGATTGAATTCACGTGATAATCTTTCTTGAATGATTTCAAGATGAAGCAGACCTAAAAAGCCACAACGGAATCCAAAACCAAGGGCGGCTGATGTTTCAGGTTCAAAAGAAAAACTGGCATCATTAAGGCGTAATTTTTCAAGACCTTCTCGTAAATTATGATAATCGGCCGCATCAATGGGGAAAAGACCACAAAACACAACAGGAATAGAGGGTTTAAAGCCAGGCAATGCTTCCGAACATGGATTTTTTTCGTCTGTGACCGTATCGCCCACTTTACAATCAGCCACATATTTAATACCTGCCGTAAAAAAGCCAACTTCACCAGGGGATAATTCTGGAATATCTGTTAATTTTGGTTTGAAAATACCAACGCGTTCAACGTTATACGTACCACCAGTCCCCATCATTTTGATTTTCATGCCTTTTTTAAGCACGCCGTCTTTAATACGGACTAAAATCACAACACCTAAATAAGCATCATACCAACTATCAACCAATAATGCTTGTAATGGCGCATTCTCATTCCCTGTAGGCGCAGGTAAACGTGTGATGATTGCTTCTAAAACTTGATCGATATTGAGACCTGTTTTAGCGGAAATTTCAACTGAATTGCTGGTATCAAGACCAATCACGTCTTCAATTTGTTTTTTAACGCGATCTGGTTCCGCAGCCGGTAAATCTATTTTGTTGAGAACAACAACGAATTCATGATTGTGATCAATAGCTTGATATACGTTTGCAAGAGTTTGGGCTTCAACGCCTTGGGATGCATCCACGACCAAAATGGAACCCTCGCACGCTGATAATGATCTGCTGACTTCATAAGAAAAATCGACATGGCCGGGTGTATCAATAAGATTTAGCTGATAGACAACGCCATCTTTCGCAGGATAGCTGAGACGAACGGTTTGGGCTTTAATGGTAATACCGCGTTCCCGCTCAATATCCATGGAATCCAGAATTTGATTTTTCATGTCACGTGATTCAATCGCACTACATTTTTCAATAAGGCGATCAGCAAGCGTTGATTTACCGTGATCTATATGGGCGATAATGGCAAAATTACGAATTTTATCAGTTTTAGTCATCAAATCCTCAGTCTATAAAAAGTCTAGCGTTGAGCACATATCATGCAAGCAAACCCTGGAAGAATGACTATAGTATAATTGATATGGAAAACAAAACCAATTTCTAATTCTAATTGCTTAGATTATGGGCAAATTCATCGTTAGTGTATGTCGAAACTAAACTAAGCAGATTAGATTAAAGTTCAGAAAATCAAAAAACTGTGCAGATTATGTGACAAATTTTAGAAAAGCCGAGAACCGGTACGGAATGTACTAAAGTACATGAGTACCGGAAAGCACAGGCTTGACGACAAATTTGCGCATAAGATGTGCAGTTCCAGCATAAATACTCGAATTATTTCAAAATTGGGTCAAGAAGATAAGTGGTGAGGCACGCGGAGTGTATCTCTTCATACATGAGCATGTCGAATCCCGAAATCTGACGCCCTCCACAGTTGGAAAGAAGAAGAGTATGGTTAGATTTCCCAGGGGAATACTATCCAAGTATCCTGACTCACTTCTGTCACAAAACTATCAACCAATGGCTTACCATTTGCTTTAGCGTATACTGTCGCAATATGAGCTTTGGGAAGCATTTCACGAATTAAAGTAGCAGTCGTGCCTGTATCGACCAAATCATCAATGACAAGCACGCTTTCATCATCACCACCTACTTTTTTTAAAATTTCAGCTTTGCCAATTTGGTAATCGTGATAGCTAATGATGCAAACTGTATCGATTAGACGAATATCAAGCTCCCAAGCAACAATTGCTGCAGGGACTAGACCACCACGCGTAACGGCTATAATTCGATTGAAAGGCCCAAGAGTTGATAATCGCCAAGCAAGAGCACGCGCATCGCGATGAAATTCTGCCCAGGAAATTGGAAATGTTTTAGGTGTTGTAATTGCTGCTGACATTATCATGAGATCTCTTGCCATTTAGCTTCATTTTTATATGGCGCGCCCGAAGAGATTCGAACTCCTAGCCTTCTGATTCGTAGTCAGATGCTCTATCCAGTTGAGCTACGGGCGCAGCGTCATTTGATTAACTCGGAAGATAGTCAACTTTCATCTAAAAAGCAAGCCTTAAATTAGTTTATTTAAGTTAGGTATCAAAACACTCAAAAAATTAATGTGAAGAAGCTAGCGCATCAACAAAAGTTTGAATGGTTCTAAGGCGTCCTGCTTCTACTGTATTGCCTGCGCTAGGGTGTTGTATATGCATAGGCAAAACCATGTCGCCAATATTAAATTTTACGCGTACGGCTTCACCAGGTGTAATATAAGCTTCTTTATCAACCAAACTTAAAAGACGTGATAAATATTTGGTCATTTTACGCTTTTTAAGTTTAGGTTTTTTGAGTTCTTCAACTAACCTATCAATTTTTATTTTTTTTTGTGCAGATTCTTGATCTTCAATTTCATCTTGGTTGAGAGGATTAGCATCCTGCTTTAATTTTGTTGAAGGATATTTTTTCCAAGGTTCATAATCTATTTCAGAAGATAAAGATAATGTTTTTGTTGAGGTCTCTATTGGTGTTTGATTACTATCAACAAAGCAATCATCTGGCTCTGTCAAATCAACTTGTTCATCATCAGAAAAAATAGGAATCGTATCGCCAGATGATGAATCCTCATCGTTAGGATTGATGTCGAACTTATTATTTATAGAATGCTCATATAATGATTGATGTTCTAAAATTTTTTGAGTAATTGAATGATGAAAAGCAGCGTCTTTTGATCCAAGTCGTTTTCCAATTTCAAAATAGTGATGTGCTTCAGCATAATTTGAATGTAATAATTCCATAAACCCAAGCAAAAAATATCCTTTTTTTTCATCATGTTTATTATATTTTAAATCTACAACTTTTAGTAAAACTTCTTTTACTTCGTCATATTTTAAGTCTTCTAGATAATAAATGCACAAGCTGGCATAGGGAATAAGAGCGTTATGTGAACCAAAATCAATTGCCTTTTTAAAGTAATATGCTGTTTCTTTATAATTTTTTTCTTGTAAATAAATTGACCCTAATTCTAATGCAAAAACTCCTTTTGTTTTTTCTATATTTTCGAATGGGATAGGATTAAGAAGGAGATCTTCTTCTAAAAATAATTTTATATATTTTTGAGTATGTTCATTTTTTTTATCTAATGTTTCGTGAAGCCAATCTGGATTTGATAAAATTTGGCATATAATAAATAAATTTGTGGAAGTTGGGTCTAGTTCATATGATAATAATGCCCAATTATAGGTTTCAACACAATATGAGTTGTCGTTTGTGTTTAAAAAATATATAAGACCAACAAGCGTTGCATATTGTAATAATTTTTCATGATTAGGCAAGTTGTGCATCAATGAAAGATTAATGATTTTGTTGAAATTTGCAGCAAATGAATTGTCAATGAGGTTAAATTGTTTCTTAACAAGTCCATCAAAAAAATAACAACTTGATATTTCGTTAATTAAATATTCAATATTATCCCTTGTTTTACATTGTTCAAACAAGGAGGTATATAAGTTTTTTAATTCTTCAGTATTTTTTTCATGTTGCCGTATAATTTTAGACAACATGAATCCGCAATTTATATTGCCTAAACGATACCCTATCTCAGCATAATTAGCTGATTCATAATATTTTTTGCCTAACATAAAAGTTTCTGAGAGCCATTCCAAGGCGTTGACATTACCAAGACAAGCTAAATGTTGCATAGAAGTAAGATCAAAATGGATTAATGGAGGTTTGTTTTGAGGTGAAAGATCGTCCAAATGACTCACTTCATTTGTGTATAATATAGCCATTTGCAATTGAAGTTCTTCATTGTTTATTATTTCTTTATTATCTTTATAAAAACTTATAATTTTTTGTATAGTTTTTATTAAGAATTTGTATTTTGGTTTTATATTTCCAAAATATTGAAAAAATAATGCTAATTTATCTTCAGAAATATTGCTTATTTCTTCAATTGCTTCTAAATCTCCATAACCAACACTAAAAAAAAGTAAAGAATAATATATAAAATCAATCCCTTGAGCGAACAAAATGTCATAATTGTTTCTAATGTCTTCGTAGGTTTCTTGCAACTGATTTAAATCAATTAAAATTACGTATCGTGTTGCAAGATTTATAAAAAATGCTTGCAACGCATTAATGTTTTTTATTTTTTCGTGTGTTAAATAGGTGTTTTTATTTTTCAGTAGATCTTTTCTTAGAATTGAAAAAGCTCGTGTTGAGCCGTCATTTGATAATTTGTGAAGTGCTGTTATTGTAGACTTAATTTGATCGCCTTGTTTTGTTATAGATTTTTCTAATTTTCTTACTTCTTTTATAAGTTTTTTATTTTTTTTATCATTTATTAAGTTTTGATATTTTTTTTCATCTTGTATTAAAGATCTATAATTTTTAGCAGGTGCTATATATTGTTTTTCAATAAAATTGCCTAAAACTGTTTTAGAATCATAAAAAGTTTTTTTCCGAATATCCTTTGGTAAATGATCGAATTGTGCTCCTTTTGTACCTTGCTGCGTCAAAATTTGTAAAAAAGCACGTGCAATTAAATTATTATTATTCTCTACATAAGATTCTTTGAAATACTGAAAAGCTTCTTGATCATTGCCGTCCTCATAAGCATTAATGCCGTTCATTAAGGGATTTGCAAACACAGGCCCTACAAAAAAATAAGTAAAAACAATAAGAAAGAATCTATTATTTAGAATTTAAATCTCTATATTTAATTATAATTATTTAAAATGTACATTATTTATTTTGTTTTGGTCAATAAAAAATTCATAAAAACTTGAATAAAAAATTATGTAATTTCCCAGTTTCCTACGCCCCGCGACCATATCATTACCCATAAGTATACTAAGATATTGATAATTAATATCTTTGTTTGCCCCACCTCCTACGTCCCGCGGCTTGTCCGCGGGATCCAGAAAGTAAATAAAGAAGATCTCATTGTTCAATTTATACAATGTTAACTTTAGGGAAGATCGTCTGGATCCTGCGATCAAGCCGCGGGACGTAGGAAGGGGGTGGTGTTTATACTTATGGATAATGATATGGAAGCAGGGGCGTGGGAGGCGCAGATGTTAAAATTGCATTCATCTTGAATAATTACAAAATTATTGTATAAAACAAAAACATGTTTTTTTAAACGAAAAATGATCATTGATAAAAGCAATTATTCTTGACCTAAAATAATTCTTCATCTATATTTATTGCTCTTTAACTTAAAGGCATATGATGGCTGGCACTGACTCAACGCGCCCCTCTACATTAGGTGGGCCTAGTATTATTTTGATTGATCCTCAATTGGATGAAAATATAGGTACTGTTGCACGTGCAATGCTTAATTGTGGACTCAATGATTTGCGGCTTGTAAGGCCGCGTGAAAATTGGCTCAATGATAAAACGCGCGCCTCTTCTTGTGGTGCCGACATTGTTTTGGATCAGGCGCGTATTTGCGCTACAACCCAAGATGCTATCCATGATCTTAACCACGTTTATGCAACAACGGCGCGTGGTCGTGATATGGTGCGATGGGTATTTACACCACGTGAAGCAGCCTTAGAAATACGAGATTATGTTCATATTGAGGAAAAATCCGGTATTTTATTTGGCCCTGAACGCGCAGGTCTTCAAAATGAAGATATCTCGTTGTGTGATAAGCTTATTCGTGTGCCGCTGAATCCTGCTTTTTGTTCGCTTAATTTGGCGCAAGCTGTATTGCTTATTGGTTATGAATATTATCAGGCAAGTGATCAGACAGAAGGTAAAAGGCTTGTGCGTGCAGGACACAAAAAAGCAGAGAAAAACTTATTGCTTAATTATTTTCAGCGGCTAGAATTTGCACTTGATGATGCAGGCTTCTTTAAAGTTGAAGAAAAAAAAGAGTTGATGCTTCAAAAAATTCGTGCTGTTTTTGAGCGAACTGAATTAATGGAGTTTGAAGTTCATCTTTTGCATGGTATATTGACGGCACTTACTGTTGCACCACATAAACCAAAATGCTAAGAAGTGATTGTTGTGTCTCAAAAAAATAAAATTATCTTTTCAGTTTTTCAATTCTATTTATCATGGAATTTGAAAAACACCATTCACATGATATATTGACCATAGATATCTGTTACTCTAAATAGACAAAAATTTTAAAAACAATAAAGCTACAGAGATTATCATGCCTCAACAAAATGAAGCCACCTTTTCGATTCTACAATTTTATCTAACCTTATTTTCAATTGGCACACTCGTGATGCTGTTGAATATCGAGTTTTCCGCTGTTAATTTAGCGCTTGTGCCTATTTCGAAAGATATAGACGTTAATTTAAATGACCTTCAATGGGTTTTAAGTAGTTACATCCTAGTTTGGGCAGCGCTAGTCGTGCCTGCTGGACGATTAGCCGATCTTTATGGCAAAAAATTGATGCTCATCATAGGTATATTGACTTTTATGATTGGCTCATTTGTGTCAGGTATCGCAAATCACATTGGTCCCTTGATTATGGGGCGTATTATTCAAGGGATTGGCGCTGCCATTTTATCAGCACCTGCTTATGGTATTATATTTTCATCTGCACCTGCACGTTTGCAAGGAACTGCTATGGGCATAGTCGCAGGTATTGCAGGTTTTGGACTTGCAATAGGGCCTAGTCTTGCAGGATACATTATTAAAGATTTTAGCTGGCGCTGGATTTTTTACATTAATGTACCTTTAGGCGTTTTGGTTATTACTGCTATTTTTTATCTTGTGCCAAAATCACAAAACGCTAAAAGTCACGGTAAAATGAATTATGGCACTTCCTTACTTTTAATTTTAGGACTTGCTGGATTTGTTTTTGGGCTCAATCAAATTGAGGTATGGGGTTATAAACATAGCCTTTTATGGATTATTCTTATAGGCTCTTTATGTCTTTTGGGGATATTTTATAAACTCGACCAACGATCTGTGCATCAAACTTTACCCAAATCTTTGCTTCACCACAAAACATATCGTGCGACATTAATTACGATGATGTCCCTTGCTTATATTTTTGCCCTTACCCTTTTCATGGTTTCTCTTTATTTGCAAAGCACCTTACGTCTTTCGGCCTACGAAGCGGGTATTGCGCTTATGTTCTTTTCTGCAAGTTACGGAATATTGTCACCTATTGGTGGTAAAATTACGGATAAATTTGGCATTCAAATACCCTGTGCTATCGGTGTTTTATGTCTTGCTGCAGGCTTAAGTTTATTGGGTTTTTCATCTGAAAAATCAACGCTTTTATTTCTTTCGTTCCCGCTTTTATTGTTAGGAATTGGTCTTGGCGTTACTTTTCCTGCTATTAATACGGCAATGTTTAAAACAGTGCCACCTGCATTGATGAATACAGGGTCAGCTTTATTTACAATGGTGATGATGCTTGGGAATACAATTAGTGTGATTGCTTCATCGTCATTGCTTGTTTTTTGGAGCGATTTTAAATTAAAAGGCTTGCTTGAAAAAGCAAACATCACGTTAACACCAGAGCATTACGATATTCTGCTTAAAGTTATCTCAAAGGCTGAACACACTAAAGACCAGTTGCAAGGCTTCAATGAAAAAGAAATCCCAACGTTGCTTTCAATCATTGATCAGGCCTTTGTAAAAGGGTTTCATCTTAATATGTGGATTGGTGTTTTTATGGCTTTTGTAGCGCTTTATTATATAATGCGTTATTTTTCAGCTAATGCTTTTCAAAATCAAACGTCAGCACCTGTTATGCCAATACATTAATTTTTAGTCGTGAATAAATGGACAGATTTAATAAAGATCTGTCCGTTTATGCGTCATTAGTTTTAAGCGGTTTGAATGCTTAAAAGTATTAAATAAGTTCTAATTTTAATAAAAATTAAATATAAGTAAGTGACATTGATGATCTATAAATATGTATTGTGATTTTTAAAATTGAATCTTATAATTAATTTTACATAACAATAATAAGACCCTCGTTAAATCAAAAAGTTTAACATAAACATACTTTTATGTTTGTTTGCAACATAAAAATGTAACTAAATAACTTAAAATTAATCTTGGGAGAAGTCATGTTGAAAAAAATTTGCGCGTTGTATTTTATGTTACTTTTCCTATGCAATCCTTCTGTTTTCGCGACTTTAAAATATGACATTTTTAATATAAAAAAAAATCATAACATTTATTGGACCGATGAAAATGAAAACAAATTACCTATAAATTTTAGCATTGATGATATCGCGACTTTTAAACATGTTGGAAATGAATCTTATGTTTTATATATTGAAAAAAATTGCAACGATAATGACACAGGCATAAAAGAAAAAATTAATATAAAATTTCAACTCAATAAATTAGATAGTAATATAAAAATTTTTGTGCGAGATAGCATAACAGAGAGTGAATTAAATATTCACGTTAGCGAGCATGATAAAAATTCATTTTTAATAATTGATAACCAAGATGAATATAATATCCATTTTGATAGAAATCCAATACATTCTGTTTCAATTATATTTAAATCAATCAATCCGGATGAATCTGAAAATGTCGATCCAATTGATCTTTCTTTTTCTATTTTTGAGGTAAAATCTCAATTAATGGCACCTAAAAAATCATCAAAAAATCGAAGAAAAAGACAAAAACAAAGAGAAAAAAGGCGATTGTTAAAAGAACAAGCATCTTCTCATGCAAATGTTCCTGTACCGCCACCACCACCGCCTCTACCTCCATTATTAGATTTATCTATACGTAAAACTTATCAACCTGTTGTTAAAAAAGAAAAAAAACAAACGGATGTGCCGAAACAAATGGTGAGTTCAATAGAACTTCAAGGACAGTTTGATAAATTAAAATCTGCAAAAGACCGTGAATTGGCGCCCCAAAAAAATGATATACCTAAAAAAATGTTCACTTCAATGGAATTTCAAGGACAATTAGGTAAATTAAAGCCTGCCAAAGACCGTGAATTACCACCTAAAAAACAAGATAAATCTGAAATTAATTTATTTGATGCATTAAAAAATGGTTTGGATAGCTTTAGGCAAAAAATTAAAGAAGACGAAAGCGATAAAACAGAAAGCTATAGTGATTTTTCGCTTCAAAGCACTTGTAACACTTATTCATGCTTATCCTATACTTTTGTATCAGCTATGTCAGCTATGAAGAAAGATGATGCAGAAAAATATAAAAAAGATGATGACACAGATAATGACGAAGTTGAAGAGTTTGCCCAAGATGAAATTGAAGATTTTGTTCTCGTCGAAGACGATGAAATAAAACAAGTTCAAGCTTTAAAATGTACTGATTGCCCAAAACCTATTCAGCAACTCGATAATGACGCTGAAATAATTGCTGTTGATTTGTACGGCGGTGGATTACCACAACAAAATCAAACAACAAATGAATATGCTCTTGATGTAATGACTCTTTATCCAACAGAAGAATTGAGCAAAGATTTAAGTGATCATGCGGAAAGTAAGAAAAAAACTGGATTAAGAGGCATCTTAAAAAAAGCTGGAACGGCTAAATCAAAAATTGTTGGTATATTAAAAAATACAAAAAAAGAAAAACCTGTAATACAAGATGAGACATTACGGGATGATGTTGTCGTTACACCAAGACGTTTATCAGTAACGCATATGCGCAATATTTTTGAGACGCCCTCTGGATCAGTATCAATGGCTAATTCTCCTCCCAATGCTTTACCTAAAAGAATGCTATCTGAACGACCCAGATATTCATCTATAACGCATTTAAACGCGCCGTCTAATGAACCCAAAGATAAATTACTCGGCTTTGATGAAGGTAAAATACTTCAAAAAAGAACATCTGTTAAAGACCTTAAGGCTTTATTTGAAGAACAACCAAGCGAATCACTCCGTTCAAAACCTGCATTGCCCCGAAGCGTTTCTTTTCAAAATATAAAACAAGTAGATGATGACACATCATCTAAGAAATCTTTAGGATTGAAAAGAAAAATTTTTATGAAATCTACATTACATAAAAACGATTCAAAATCTTTAGAAGGTCAAAAATCTAAAACGCCGTTTATAGGAAAAGAAAACTAACAGATTGAGAAAAAAAGTTTTTTAAGTTTTTTCCTTAAAAAAGCTTGAATGTAAGCTCAAATTTTGCTAAATAATGTCAGGGCGTTAAATCCCTTATAAAAGCGGTCGTGGCGGAATTGGTAGACGCGCAGCGTTGAGGTCGCTGTGAGATAGCATCTCGTGGAAGTTCGAGTCTTCTCGACCGCACCATTCTCGAAGTTAAACAATCAAATTATATTTTAAGAGATTTTAAAGTGAAAAATTGTGTGAAGCTATTTTTATGTAGTGTTTGTTTTGCTGTTTTTTCCACCTTTGTTTTTGCTGCAACACTATCAGAAAACAATTTTGATCGCGTTTTTAATGATTCTTATAACGCATGGTTTGGTAATCCTATATATTGGAAAACTTCAGAAGATAATAAAAATGAAAAAATATTAATGCTCGATATTTTTTTAAACGAACAAGAAATAGAATTTTTACCAAAACTATTTCCTCAAATTACAACATTAGCTATCCGTGTAGATGTAAAAAATTCTTTTTCTCATGCAGAAGAGCTTTTTTTTGGTGAGCTCGATTTGGAAGAAGATGATAATTTAAATTTTTTTGATAATAAAAATCAATCTAAATTTACATCTATCCAAATAGAAAAATTATTAAATATATACCCATCTATTACAACATTTAAGCTTATAGATAAAAACGATATTCAATTATGGTTAAATAATTTAAAACTTCTTCAAAAATTAACGCATTTAAGTATTGAAACAGATACATTAACGAATGAACAGCTTCATAAATTGTCCAATTTAGAATTAGAATTTTTTCGATTAACCTATACATTACCAAATACAAATATAAGAATTTTAGATAAGATGAAATGTCGAAAAGAAATAACAAAAAAATAATTTATTATGGAATCGATTTTTTACGATTATAAAAAGCTAATCACCCAGATCACCATAAAAATTAATATAAATGAATTATTGCGTTGATCTTCTCTTTCATCGTGGTGCAAAATGCGCTACTCTATCTCGCTACAAGGCGGATTTTATGAAAAATAGTCTTGAAAATGCTATGAAGAATTGCAAAATATAATTAAGAAAAGTATAGTGAAGACTCAACTTACCAATGCACGCTAAAGGAAAGACCGATGACATTTTTACTCATGCCCAAAGCAACAGCGGCTTGGCTTGTTGAACAGACAGCGTTGACTTTTGAGCAAATTGCAGCTTTTTGCAATTTACATTCTTTAGAGGTGCAGTCAATTGCTGATGGCGACATTATCATTCAAGGTGTTGATCCTGTTTCGTCAGGACAGCTTACATGGGAAGAGATTGAACGTTGTGCAAAAGATCCAACGGCCAGATTAAAACGTATTGAAAAACAATCAGAATATATTCATGATCGCAAAAGAGGATCACGTTATATCCCTATTTCAAAACGCGCTGATAAGCCAAGTGCGATTGCATGGCTTATTAAAAATCATCCAGAATTAAATGATCATCAAATTATGCGTTTGTTGGGTACTACAAAAGCAACAATTTTATCTATTCGCAATAAAACACATAAAGATATGCAAAATATTAAATCTCAAAACCCCGTGCGCACTGGTCTTTGTACTGATGAAGGGTTGCGCGATGAATTAAATCTTTGTGCTAAAGGACCTATTATTGCCGAAGATATTTAAACTATAGTATTTTCCATTTTGGTTAATAGAACGTCATTCGTTTCTTATGTAGGAAGAGACTACACTTCGTGCCTCATTCCTTCTCTTAATCAAAAGCGAAAACACTATAGATCTCTAATGAACCGAGTTATGTTTAAGGAGGTTTTGCCTCCTTTTTACGTTATAGTGATTTAACTTTATGATCAGACAAGGAACTGCGAGCGATGTGTATTCTTATACATGAGCAAGGCGTGACGATGTATCATCGTGAAGTTAAATCACTATATTATTGTTTACATTGAAGCTTAACACATGAACCTATATAACAAAGTTATTCCATTTCAGCTTGAAAAATTGCCTATTCGTGGTCGTATTCTTGTATTAGAAGAGGTAGTCGATACGATTATTCATAAACATGATTATCCAGATCTTGTTGGTCATCTTTTAGCAGAAGCAATTCTTTTTGGGTCTTTGATGAGCGCTGCTCTTAAGCATGATGGTATTTTTACGCTTCAAACAAGAACGGATGGTCCTATTAATCTGCTTGTTGCTGATGTAACTGAAAATGGCGTTGCACGAGGTTACGCAGAATTTGATAAAGAAAAAATTGAAGCTTTAACACAATCCAAGCAAATAATTTCTATGCCACGTTTGTTGGGGAACGGTCAATTGGCTTTAACGCTTGATCAAAGTGATCTAAAAGATCGTTATCAAGGGTTTGTTGCATTGACTGGCGCAACATTTGCTGAATCATTACAACATTATTTCACCCAATCAGAGCAATTAAAAACAGCATTATTTTTTGCAACACAAAAAAAAGAAAATAAATGGCGCGCAGCAGGTATTTTTTTGCAGCTTATGCCACAATTAGATGATGAAACAGAAGAACAAAAAAGTGAACATTGGCTAACAGCCGTAAGTTTGTTGAGTACTCTTAAAAAATCAGAGATTTTATCCGATACGTTGACACCACACGATGTATTATTTCGCTTGTTTCATGAACATGACATTAAAGTTTTTGAACCAAAACAAATTAAGGCTGGTTGCAGATGCAGCCGTACGCGTATTTTTGATATTTTAAACAATATGACTGAACAAGATCGACAAGATCTTGTTGAAAATTTATATATTTCAGTGACGTGTCAATTTTGTAATGAGCATTATGAATTTACGTTAGACCAATTTATAGCGAAATAACTTCAAATTGATACATCGTCATTCCTTCCTCATGTAGGAAGAGACTACAGATCGCGCGTTATTTCTTGTCTGAATTTAAAATTATTTCATTATATATCGTCATTCCTCATCCTTTAATCCTAATCATTATTATTTAAGTGCGAAAAAACCTTATTTCATTTCATCAATAAAAAACCTATTATAGATTTGAAGTTAAAAAAAATTGTACCCCCAGCCCTCTACGCCCCGCGGCTTGACCGCGGGGTCCATAAAGCAGAAGTTTCTGTAAATAGTATAGCTATCTTTTGCAACATGTATCCCGCGGTCAAGCCGCGGGAAGTAGGAGGGGCAGATGTTTAAATTGCACTTCCTGGGGAGTTGAAAAAACAAAGGGTTGAAAATGAAAAACATAAAAAAACTCGTTTTAAAAATTTTTGTACTTACGTTCATTTTTTTGCCTAATATTCAAGCAAATGCCTTGGTCATTATAGGTGAACCAATTTATAGATGTTTTAATTCTTACGAAAAATAAATAAAAATGTTGTAAGGATACAATAACAGTGAAGTGGTTTTTTATTTTATTAAGTATTATTTTTGTATATGGGGAAGTAGGCAATCTTTATGCTAAAAGACCCAATGAAAGCGATAAAAAAGAACAAAAGCCACTTGTTGTTTGTGAAAAAATTTCAAAAGGAAATCTACCCGTTTATATTAAAGCCTTAGGCAACGTTACTTCACAAGCATCTGTTCTTATTAAGCCTCAAATAAGTGGTATTTTAACTCAAATTCATTTTAATGACGGGCAAGATGTAAAAAAAAATCAATTGCTTGCTGAAATTGATGCACGACCTTTTGAAGCGCAATTAAAGCAATATGAAGGTCAATATGAACGTGATAAAGCGTTGCTTGAAAATGCAAAATTGGATTTAGAGCGTTATAAGGATCTTAATACAAAAGATTCTATTTCAAAGCAAATACTTGATACACAAATAGCGCTTGTGAAGCAATATGTTGGTATTGTTAAGTCTGATCAGGGTTTGATTGATACAGTACGTGTTAATTTAAATTATTGTAAAATTAAATCACCTATTGAAGGTAAAATAGGGATTCGGCTTGTTGATCCAGGTAATTTTGTTCAAATTTCAGATGTAGCTGGCATTGCTCTTGTGAATACAACAAACAAGGTGCGTGTGTATTTTACGATTCCCGAGGATGAGATTCCACGATTTCAAAAAAAAACAAATCAAAGTGAACCCTTAATTGTTGAAGCTTATGATCGTTGGCACAATAATTTGTTAAAAAAAGGTGTTGTTGAAACAATCGACAATCAAATTGATGTAACAACAGGTACGATTAAAATAAAAAGTATTTTTGAAAATAACGATAATATTCTTTTTCCAAATCAGTTTGTAAATATTCATTTGCTCATTGATGAACATAAAGATGTTTTGTTAGCGCCAACACGCGCTATTCAATTGGGCTCAAAAGGAAATTATGTTTACGTATTGAATGATAATCAAACAATATCTCTTAAGATGGTTGAAATTTTAGGACAATATCAAAATAACAGCGCCATAAAAGGTGATTTAAATGAAAATCAATCTGTTGTTGTGGAAGGTGGGGATAAATTAAAAGAGGGAATGGAGGTAACATTATCGGGGGACGAACAAAAAGATCGATCATCGAAACCCAAAAAAGATAAAAAGAAAGATAAAAAAGTTTAATGAATATCTCTCAACCTTTTATTTTACGCCCTATAGCAACATCATTAATGATGGTGGCGCTTCTGTTTTTCGGCATTCTAACCTATAAAATGTTACCTGTTTCAGCATTGCCTGAAGTGAATTACCCAACGATTCGTGTGTCTACTTTTTATCCCGGCGCAAGTCCTGATGTGATGGCATCTTTGGTGACGGCACCTCTTGAGCGTCAATTTGGCCAAATGATGGGCCTATCTCAAATGACATCTAGTAGTGCGATGGGCTGTTCGATCATCACGCTAAAATTTGGACTTTCAATGAATTTAGATGTTGCCGAACAGGAAGTTCAGGCAGCCATAAACGTCGCTTCAAGTTATTTACCTAATGATTTACCGAATCCACCCATTTATAATAAAGTGAATCCTGCTGATACGGCAATTTTAACACTCGCTATCAGTTCAGAAATAATGTCTTTACCGAAAATTGAGGATCTTGTTGATACGCGTTTTTCTCAAAAATTAGCACAATTATCGGGTGTTGGTCTTGTAAGCATTAGCGGTGGCCAAAAACCAGCTATTCGGATTCAGGTTAATCCTATTACGCTTTCAGCTTACGGATTAACGCTTGAGATGTTAAGAAATGCGTTAGTCGCGTCAAGTGTCAGTCAACCAAAAGGTACTTTTGAAGGATTGCATCAATCCTTTGTTATTAATGCCAATGATCAATTATTATCTGCAGAAGATTTTAGAACCCAAATTATTAGTTACAATAATGGGGCGCCGATTCGGCTTTCTGATGTGGCAGAAGTTATTGAGCTTACTGAAGATGTAAGACTTGCTGCATGGATGAACGAAAATCCTTCTATTATTGTTAATATTCAACGTCAACCTGGTGCTAATGTAATTGAAGTTGTTGATCGTATTAAAGAATTATTACCCAATTTAACGGCATCACTTCCTACAAGCATTGATGTTAAAATATTAGCCGATCGTACCATTTCGATTCGCGCTTCTGTTGAAGAAGCAGAATTTGATCTTCTGATTGCCATTTCTTTAGTCGTTTTATTAATATTTTTGTTCTTGGGCAGTTTTACAGCAACTATTATTCCGAGTATTGCTGTTCCTTTATCCCTTATTGGTACTTTTAGTACCATGTATTTATTAGGATTTAGTATTAATAATCTGACATTAATGGCGTTAACAATTGCGACTGGTTTTGTCGTCGATGATGCGATTGTGATGATTGAAAATATTGCACGTTATATCGAGGATGGACATAAACCATTACAAGCGGCCTTAAAAGGATCAAGACAAATTGGTTTTACAATTATTTCCTTAACAATTTCATTGATTGCGACGCTTATTCCATTATTGTTTATGGGCGATATTGTGGGCAGGCTTTTCCGTGAGTTTGCAATGACTTTATCCATTACAATTCTACTTTCTGCTTTTATTTCCTTAACACTAACACCCATGATGTGTGCTAAGTTTTTAAAAGAACGCAAACATCGTAAAATGAATAAATTTGAAAAAAAGACGAATGATTTTATTCATAAAATTATTTACTATTATGGCATTAGTCTTCGTAAAGTTTTAGCATATCAACCATTTATTTTAATTACTTTTTTAATGACGATGGGGCTTTCTTTATATCTTTTTTATATTATCCCTAAGGGTTTTTTTCCTATCCAAGATACGGGGATAATTCAAGCTGTTTCAGAAGCACCACAATCAATCTCGTTTAACGCGATGGCAGAGCGTCAGCAAGCTTTAGCTAAAACGATTCTTGAAGATCCTGACGTTGAAAATTTATCTTCTTTTATAGGTGTGGATGGTAATAATACGACTTTGAATTCTGGTCGAATTCTTATTAATCTTAAGCCAATTGAAGATCGAGAAGCGCGTGTTGTTGAAATTATTGATCGCATTGAAAAGAATGTTGAGAAAGTTACGGGTGTAAACCTTTTTTTACAAGCCGTTCAGGATTTTAATGTTGATGATCGCATTAGTCGAACACAATATCAATTTAGTTTGAATGGTCCTGATGAAAAAGAAGTTGAGCATTGGTCGAATGAATTGATGCATCATCTTCAAAAAGACGGAAGATTAGACGATTTGGCTACAGATCACCAAAACAAAGGTTTTAAGACTCTAATAACCATTGATAGAAATTCGGCATCGCGTTTAGGCATTACGCCACTTCAAATAGACAATGCATTATATAGCGCTTTTGGTCAGCGGCAAATTATGACGCTTTACACACAAGTCAATCAATATCACGTGATCTTAGAAGTCGCGCCAAAATTTCAACATATTCAACATGCTCTTGATTTTATTTATCTTAATAGTACCGGTGGGAAACCTGTACCTCTTTCATCTATAACAAAAATATCGACGACAAACGGACCATTGCTGATTAATCGTCAAAGCCAATTTCCTGTGATTCTTATTTCATTCAATCTTAAAGCGGGTGGGTCATTAGGAGATGCTATTGATATTATTGATAAAGCAAAAGAAGATTTACAAATACCTGATACTATTCGCACGCAATTTGAAGGTGCCGCAAAAGTTTTTCAAAGCTCCCTTGCTAATGAATTTTGGTTGGTATTGGCCGCTATTTTTGTGATTTATATCGTGTTGGGTATTTTGTATGAAAGTTATATTCATCCTATTACAATTTTATCGACGTTGCCTTCTGCGGGCGTAGGTGCCTTATGTGCTTTATTTATAACCGACAATGATTTAAGCGTTATTGCTTTGATCGGTATTATCTTATTAATTGGGATCGTGAAAAAAAACGCTATTATGATGATTGATTTTGCGCTTGATTTAGAACGCACCCAAAATAAAGCACCTATAGATGCTATTTATGAAGCAGCACTTCTTCGTTTTAGACCGATTTTAATGACAACATTGGCTGCCCTTTTTGGTGCTGTGCCACTTGCATTAAGTTCTGGTATGGGTGCTGAATTGCGGCAACCTTTGGGTATCACGATTATTGGAGGTCTTATTTTAAGCCAAATTTTAACGCTGTATTCAATACCTGTTATCTATTTATTTTTTGATTCAGTTGCACGAAAAATAAAAAAGGTATCGAAATCAAAGCAAAAAAAACCGCAATATCAAGGTTAAAATGAATATTTCTGCACCCTTCATTTTTCGTCCTATTGGCACAAGTTTGTTGGGGCTTGCAATTATTTGTATAGGCATTGTTGCTTATTTGTTTTTACCTGTTTCAGCTTTACCAAAAGTTGATTTTCCAACAATTAGTATTTCAGCTTCTTTACCAGGCGCCAGTCCTGAAATAATGGCAACATCAATTGCATCACCGCTTGAACGACAATTAGGTCGTATTGCAGGTATTACCGAAATGACGTCTTCTAATGCATTAGGTAGTACAAGAATTACAGTACAATTTGATTTAGAGCGCGATATTAATGGGGCAGCACGTGATGTTCAAGGGGCTATTAATGCATCATTAAGTCAATTACCTGCTGATTTACCGAATAATCCTACTTATAGAATCGTTAATCCTGCAGATGCACCGATCTGTATTTTAGCTTTAACATCTGACGTTTACTCAAAAATTGAAATGTACGATACGGCATCAACTTTTTTGGCGCAAAAACTATCTCAAGAAGAGGGCGTTGGACAAGTTATCGTTGGCGGTAGTTCACTACCTGCTGTTCGCGTAGAAATTAATCCGATGGCATTAAATAATTATAATTTGAGTTTAGAAGATGTAAAAAATGTTATTCAAAGTTCAAATGTAACGATGCCCAAAGGACAAATAGAAGATGAAACACATACGTATGAACTAAAAACAAATGATCAAATTTTTAAAGCCTATCAATATAAACCCATTATTATTTCGTATAAAAATGGAGCAGCTATTAAACTATCTGATGTGGCTGATATTACAGATTCTTTTGAAAATCTAAGAAATGCCGGATTCTATAATAATAAAGAATCAGTTTTATTGATTGTTTTTAAATTGCCGGGCTCAAATATTATTGAAACTATCAATAATATTTATAAAATAATGCCTCATCTTAAAGCGTCAATTCCTCAAGCAATCGATATGACGATGACGTTAGACCGGACGACAACAATTAGGGCTTCATTAAAAGATGTTGAATTTACACTCATTTTATCAATCGCCCTTGTTATATTGGTCATTTATATTTTTTTACGCGATGTTAGGGCTTCTTTGATTCCAAGTATTGTGATTCCTATTTCTTTATTAGGTACGTTTGGATTGATGTATTTAGCGGGATATAGTTTAAATAATTTATCACTCATGGCACTCACTATTTCAACTGGTTTTGTCGTCGATGATGCTGTTGTCGTTCTTGAAAATATTGCACGTCATATTGAAAAAGGGATGCATCCTTTTAAAGCAGCTTTAATTGGCGCACAAGAAGTAGGGTTTACTGTTTTATCAATGAGTATTTCATTGATTGCTGTTTTTATTCCTATTTTATTGATGGGTGGCATTGTTGGTCGCCTGTTTCATGAATTTGCAATGAGTCTTTCTTTTGCTATTTTAGTATCAATGGTTGTGTCGCTGACCATTACACCCATGATGGCATCACAAATGCTTAAGGCGCAAAAAACTTCTCCTAACAATAAAATTAAAAAGAAAAAATTTAGTTTTACAAAATCAATGATTAGGTTTTATGGAAAAAGCCTTAAAACTACATTAAGACATCCTGCTTTTGTATTAATAATTTTATTTTTAATTATTAGTCTTAATATTTATCTTTTTATTATTGTACCCAAAGGCTTTTTTCCTATACAAGATACGGGAAGAATTATGGGCTCTATCCGAGCACAGCAAGATATTTCCTTTCCACATTTAAAACAAAAACTTCAGGATTATGTTCAATTGGTTAAAGAAGATCCGGCTGTTGAAAGGGTATCAGGATTTATTGGTGGTAATACAACTTTGTCTAATGCAGGAACAATGTTTATTGTTCTAAAGCCGCCTGAAATACGTAAAGTAACAATTGATGACGTCATGAAAAGATTGCGCAAAAAATTGTCTGATATTCCAGGATCCACGCTTTTTATGCGCATTCCACAAGAACTTCAAATCGGTGGAAGACAGGGAAGCGGTAATTATCAATATACGCTCTCGTCTTATGAATTGGATGAATTGAATCACTGGACGCCATTGGTGATGGAAGAAATTAAAAAAATTGAAGGGATCGTTGATCTTAATAATGATCAATTAGATCAAGGACTTGAGTATTATGTCACTATTGATAGAGATCGTGCCGCACAATTTGGCATTAGTGAAAAAACAATAGATACAACGCTTTATAATTTGTTTGGACAACGCCAGATTTCAACAATGTATACTTCGTTGAATCAATATAATGTTGTTCTGGTGGTTGCTTTGAAGTTTTGGCAAGATCCAGATACGCTGAATCAAATTTACCTAACGTCTTCAGATGGTAAGCAAGTGCCGCTTTCTGCTTTTGCTAGCTTTAAACCGAGTAAAACATTACTTGCCGTTAATCATCAGGAGCAATTCCCATCAGCGACACTTTCATTTAATCTTTTGCCCGATTATTCGATAGGGGAAGCTGTTGAAAAAATAAAAAAAACAGTCGCCGATATGAATTTACCACTTGCAACTATAAAGGGAACTTTTAAGGGAACGGCTCTAGCATTTGAGGATTCGCTTAAATCGCAACCTTATTTAATTTTGGCCGCACTTTTTGCCGTTTATATCGTTTTAGGTGTTTTATATGAAAGTTTTGTTCATCCCGTGACCATTCTTTCAACTTTACCTTCTGCAGGTGTCGGCGCAATATTGGCACTTTTATTGATGAAAACTGAATTAAGCATTATCGCTATTATTGGTATAATTCTTTTAATTGGTATTGTGAAAAAAAATGCCATTATGATGATTGATTTTGCAGTGCAAATTGAACGAAAGGGTCATAAAACACCACAACAATCAATTTATGAAGCAAGTTTACTTCGATTCCGACCCATCATGATGACAACGATGGCGGCTATTTTAGGCGCTTTACCGTTAGCTTTTGGTGATGGTGTTGGTTCAGAACTTAGAAAGCCTTTAGGTATTTCGATTATCGGTGGCTTGGTTTTAAGTCAAATTTTAACGCTTTATACAACGCCCGTTATTTATCTTGGCTTTGAATCCTTACGTATAAAAATGGATAAATTATTTACACGCAAAAAACCATTGCAGCCAATTGAGGAAATATAAAATTGTTTAGATGTATTCTACTTTTTATGATGATTTTCACTTTGCAAGCTTGTGATTTTTCTCCTAGATATGCTGTACCTTTTGTGAATACAGGTACTCATTTTAAAGAGGTCCCAGAAGGTTGGAAAATAGCGCAGCCACAAGATCAATTACCCAAAGGATCATGGTGGTCTTTATTTCAAAATAGTGAACTTAATAAATTATTAGAAAATATAGAATTTGAGAACCAATCCATTTTAGCCTTAAAAGAACAATATAAACAAGCAAATGAACTTGTTATACAAGCGCGCACTTCTTTTTTTCCAGTAATAACGAATACGACTTCAGTTTTAAGAAGACGCAATTCTACTTCTGCATCTGCTTCTTCGTCATCATCATCAACACTAACAGCTGGAAGGTCTAAGTACAGTAAAAATTATTTATTTCAAATTGATGCGGGTTGGGAGCCTGATTTATGGGGCTCTGTGCGTAATAATGTGAAATCAAACATTGCAAATAAAGAAGCGGTGAAAGATCAATTGGAAAATGGCATATTATCCGTTAAAGCAAGTTTAGTGCAGGCTTATTATCAATTAGCAACATTAGATGAAATAGAAAAAATTCTAAAAAATACATCCGATTCTTACAAAAAGTTATTGACGATTACACATCATCGTTACAAAGCTGGCACAGCTGCAAGACAAGATATTTTGCTTGCTGATAATTTAACCAAAAAAATTGAAATTGCTTTTGAAAATAATAAAATTGGACGCGCAGAATACGAACATGCAATTGCCATTTTACTAGGAAAAGTACCAGCTCATTTCACACTTACGCCTCAACTTGAAAAATTACAAAAACCAAGCATTCCAAGCCTCATCCCTTCTGAATTATTGGAAAGACGACCTGATATTGCACAAGCTGAACGCCTTGTATTTCAAGCAAATGCACAAATTGGAATTGCTATTTCTGCTTTGTTTCCTGTTGTATCGCTTATTGCTAACGAAGGTTCATCGAGTCAAAGTTATAAAAAATGGTTCAGTATACCCACTTTATTTTGGTTGTTGGAAGCAAATGCCGTTACAACACTTTTTGATGCAGGTTTAAAAGTTTCAAAAATAAGACAAGCGCGATCAGTTCTAGAGCAACTTATTGCGACTTATAGACAAACAGTTTTAACTGCCTTTCAGGAAGTTGAAGATAATTTAGTGTCGCTTAAATATCTTGACGACGAAATATTAAAACAAGCAGAATTTGTTAAAAACGCGCGTCAAATAGTGGAAATAGCCATGAATCAATATAAAAGTGGTACAGCACAACTTTATGATGTTGTGACTTTTCAAATAGATCTTTTAAATAGCGAAATTGATTTAGTAACGCTTAAAGGTCGCGAAATGGTGAGTGCAGCATTACTGATTAAATCTTTAGGAGGTGGTTGGGCAAATGCGTTACCGGATTTGCCCAAAAAATGCATTGCTAAATAAGCTCAACACCCAAAGCTGTCGCCTCACCACCGCCGATGCAAAGTGTCGCAATACCTTTTTTAAGATTATTGTGACGCAATGCATTTAAAAGCGTTACCACAATTCGTGCGCCTGACGCGCCAATAGGATGACCCAACGCACAAGCGCCACCATATATATTTACTTTTTCATGAGGAATGGAAAGATCGCGCATCGCCGCCATTGCAACAATCGCAAAAGCTTCGTTTACTTCAAAAAGATCAATATCTTTAACGCTCAAATTAAGTTTTTGAAGTAATTTTTGAGTGGCACCAATGGGCGCTGTTGTAAACCATGCGGGGTCTTGAGCATGTGTTGAATGCCCTAAAATACGCGCAAGTGGTTTAAGACCACGCTTTTCAGCTTCTGATTCACGCATTAAAATAACAGCTGCACCGCCATCTGAAATTGATGATGAATTAGCGGCCGTTACGGAACCGCCGTCCCTAAAAGCTGCTTTTAATGTGGGAATTTTAGCAAAATCTGCTTTTAAAGGTTGCTCGTCATTCACAATTTGAATGGATGATTTACCAGATCTAACATCAACCGCAACAATTTCGTCTTTAAATAAACCAGTTTTTACAGCATGTTGTGCACGCGTTAAGGATTCTATCGCATAAGCATCTTGTTGTTCACGTGTAAATTGATAATGTTCCGCGGTATCCTCAGCATAAGTACCCATAAGACGGCCCTCATAAGCATCTTCTAGCCCATCGCAGAACATATGGTCGAGCACTTTACCATGACCTAAACGATAACCAGAACGTGCTTTATCAAGCAAATAAGGGGCGTTGCTCATACTTTCTAAGCCACCGGCCACGACGATCGAATTTGTATTTGTTAAAATGGAATCATGACCAAGCATAATAGCTTTCATGCCAGATCCACATAATTTGTTGATTGTTACACAACCCACAGATTTAGGAATGCCTGCGCCAATTGATGCTTGACGTGCTGGCCCTTGGCCGAGCCCTGCAGGTAAAACGCAACCCATAAGAACTTCGCTGATATCATCGCCTTTAAGATGCGCGCGTTCTACGGCACCTTTTATGGCTATTGAGCCTAATTCTGTTGCTTTAACTGATTTTAAATCACCTTGAAAACTACCTGAAGGCGTACGCGCAGTACTAACAATAACGATTGAATCTTTCACTTTTTTCTCCCTTTGTGGGTTTATGCATTTCAATATACCGGACAATTTTTATTTTTATAACAGAAAATTGTCTACACACTTTTGTTTTCCTGAACGCGTTGAAGCAAAGCTTCATACGCAGATTCAGGATCCATAATGAAATACATGCTCTAAGAGCATGGCAAAATATTTAAATAACGTCATGATCTGCGATCATGAGTATTATTTGGATCCTGAATCCGCATTCGAGCCCTTTGGGCTCTCATTGGTTCAGGAAAACACTGAGTTATTGGCAGATTTCTCACTAAAATTATATTTTTTGCCCGGTAGATTGATGCATTTCAATTTGGATTGTATCGTGTAACAAGTACCAAATACAGCAATTTTACTAGCTTTTTTAATAAGAAATGCATTATAAAGGTATAAAATGGGATTAGTAGTATGAATTTATGGAAAATAACTGTTAACGTCAAACAACCTCAAATTGTAGTGGTTGAAGAAATTTTAGGCTATCACGCTGAAGCGCTTTCAAGTTATGAGGCAGGTTCGGAAATTGATTGGAAAGTCGAAGCTTATTTTTTGCCGCATGTTGAAAAGAATTTTTTAGAAGCAACGCTAATTGCAGAAGTTCAAGATCAATTAAAGCTAAAAGCCGAAGATGTTTTTTTAGAACTTTTACCACGTGCTGATTGGTTAGCACAATCTTATGCCTCTTTTCCACCTCTTATCGCAGGTCGGTTTTTTATTCATGGCAGTCATTATGAAGGCATTGTCCCCAAAGGATTACACGCTTTAGAAATTAATGCTGCAACCGCTTTTGGCAGTGGTGAGCACCAAAGTACTTTTGGGTGTCTTTTAGCCTTATCGTTATTATCCAAAAAAATTAACCCTCAAAAAATACTAGATATGGGCACAGGCACAGGCATTCTTGCCATGGCCGCTAGTAAATTATGGTCTCAAAAAGTATTGGCGGTTGATTGCGACCCTGAATCCATTCGTGTAACGGATGAAAATGCATCGCTCAATAAAATGGCATCCATGATTGACGCTTATTGTGGCCACGGCTATAAAAGTCAAAAAGTTAAAGGTCAAAAATTTGATTTAATTATCGCTAATATTTTAGCACGCCCTTTAATGCAAATGGCTGTTGATATGAAAAAATGTTTGGCACCCAATGGATTTGTTATTTTAGCAGGGCTTCTTGGACGTCAAGAAAATATGGTGCTTTATGCCCATTTCATGCAAGACTTAAAGTTATACAAAAGAATTAGATTAGGAGAATGGACTTGTCTCATACTAACACATCAAATAAAGGCATCATCATGAACTCAAAAGAAAAACTAGTATTATTAAGACAAGAACTTAAAAAAAACAATCTTGATGCTTTTTTTGTGCCTCGTGGTGACGAGCATATGGGTGAATATGTAGCGTTTCATTCTGAACGACTTGCTTATTTAACAGGATTTAAAGGTTCTGCAGGCTTTGCAATTGTTGCAAATACAAAAGCTGCCATTTTTGTCGATGGAAGATATACACTTCAAGTCCAACATGAAGTACCAAATGATCTTTATGATTACGAAGAATTGGGGATTAAGCCTGCAGCCTCATGGCTTCAAAAGAATATTGCACCAAACGCGCGCATTGGTTTTGATCCATGGCTTCATACGCCTGAAGAAATTAAATCTTATGAAGAAAAATTAGGAAGCATGCAAATAACTTTTGTGCCTGTTGCGCAAAATTTAATTGATCTTATTTGGAGCGATCGACCGAAAGTGCCTTTAACGCCTGTTAAAGTTCATAACATGACGCATGCTGGTGTGAAATCTTCTGACAAACGCACACAAATTGCACAAGATTTAATTAAACAACATGCTGATTATGCTTTTTTATCTTTACCAGATTCAATTGCTTGGCTTTTGAATGTACGCGGTAATGATGTAGAGCTTTCGCCTTTACCTTTAAGTTTTGCGTTGATTGATACAAAAGGTCACGTTTCTTGGTTTATTGAATCTGAAAAATTATCCTCAGAAATTAAAATATATTTGGGGAATGAAGTTCATTTTGCTGAAAAGCATGAGCTTGAAAAACATTTCTTGTCGCTTTCCCAGAAAAAAATTCTTGTTGATCGCCAAACCATTCCTTTTTGGGTGGATGCTAAATTGCGTCAATCAAATGCAGAACTGATTTATGGGCAAGATCCTTGTTTATTGCCAAAGGCTCAAAAGAACGAGATCGAATTAAAAGGCGTTCGTTCAGCTCATATCCGTGATGGGGCTGCCGTTACAAAATTTTTAGCATGGGTTTCAAAAGCAGCTTTGACTGAAGAAGTCACCGAAATGTCAGCGCAACAAAAATTATTAGAATGCCGTCAAGAAGACCCTATGTTTCAGGGCATTTGTTTTTATACAATTTCAGGCGCGGGTCCTAATGGCGCCATTGTGCATTACAAATCGAGTCCTGAAACAAATCGTCCTATTGCACCCAATATGCTTTATTTAATTGATTCAGGCGGACAATATTTGGATGGCACGACTGATATTACACGTACAATTGCGATTGGCACGCCAACCAAGACTCAAAAAAAGCATTTTACGCTTGTTTTAAAAGGGCATATAGCACTTGGCAATGCACGTTTTCCTGAGGGCACAAGCGGTCATCAATTGGATGCTATCGCGCGCTATCCTTTATGGCAAGAAGGACTTGATTACGATCATGGCACAGGACACGGCGTTGGTTGCTACTTGAATGTTCATGAAGGGCCACAACGTATTTCAAAAACGCCTAATAATGTGGCACTCCGTAAAGGTATGATTATTTCGAATGAACCTGGATATTATGTAGCGGGTGAATATGGCATTCGCATTGAAAATCTTGTGGCTGTACAAGAATCTGGCAATACCAATAATCGTCCGATGTTATCATTTGAAACTTTAACCTATGCGCCTATTGATCGCCATTTGATTGATAAGGATTTATTAACACAAGTTGAAATCGATTGGGTGAACAATTATCATACAAAGGTTTATGAAAAATTAAACGATTTACTAGATGTTGAGACTAAGATTTGGCTGAAGGACGCGACTTCGAAGTTGTAATAGATTATTGATTCATGGCACAAAATATGAATCTTTTTTAAAACCTGCCAAGAACTCACATTGTTTCCCTGGACCAATGAAAGCCCATAGGGCTCGAATGCGGATCCAGGGCCCAGAAATAATCATGATCGAAGATCATGTCTAGCTGTTTGAAAATAAAGACATGCTCTTACGAGCATGCATTTTAATCTGGGCCCTGGATCTGCGTATGAAGCTTCGCTTCAACGTGTCCAGGGAAACAAGGGGTAGAAACTTTAAAATCTATTAATCAATTAAAATCATTCGGATTATAATAAAAATCGTCACCTAGATCCATATTATCATCATTATTATACGAAATATTGTTCAATGAATTATAATCTATAATATTATCAGAATGATGATTAACCGACATTTGATTGTTTGAATTAAATTGAGCACGTTCCCTTTCGCTATTCATGTCGTTTACAATATTTACAGATAAAAGATCCATCTCGTTCTCTAATATTTTAATGTAATCAATGCCAGGTGCTTCTTTTTCAGGCACATTAAGATAATTATTTTGTATATTAAAAACTGATGCATTTTCAATCGATCCTGAAACTCTAGGAATCACAGATTGATGAACAGTTGTCATATGATGATTTTCTACATTTGTTGATTTTTTATCTGCACCATCCTCAATAATATTATTTATAGTAGATTCTTCCTGTTGATTAGATAAAAACATCATATTAGTAATATTATTAAATAATTTTTGTTGTACATCCACATCTACATTAGGTGTATTTGAAGTTTTTGAATTATTAGAAGAAAAACTTCTATTGAATAAAGGATTATTAAAAGAAGGTTGCATTACTTTATTACTTGATTCACGTTCATAAAAAACGTGTAACTCACTCAAATAATTATTTTCTGCATCCTGTGCCATTAAATTTTCATTTTCGTCAGATGTAAAAACTAATTTATTGTAATGTAACCTACGACATAATAGATGTAATGTTTTATCACTTTCATCACATATGAATGAATGCGTTAAAGAAATAGTTTTTTTCTCATCTTTGACTTCTTTATAAATACAAAGGCTTATATTGTTCAATAAAGCAAAAGCATTTATAAGTGTATAGGTAAATCCTTCAAGATTTTTATCAATATCGCTATCTATATATCTATTAATGGTGTAAGGAAGTTTATATGGTGTATTTTTAAGATTTTTTAAATAATCTTCAACATTATCGCCGCAATCATTTTCTATATAAATACGTAATTTTGCATTACGATTTTCATATTGTTCATCTATATCAGCAAGTGCGCTCAGCATCGCATCAATAGCATCATTACGTGAAGCATATCCGAACGCCCTGAAACCACAAGCAAGATCTAAAGCAGAAATATTATATTCATTAAATTGAATATTGGGTTGATCGAAAAGCATCCAAGGGGTTGATCTATCAGGTTTTGCACTTTCAACAAGACCATCGATAAAAGATGGAGCTGTCGCTATATCATCAATAAAAGTTGCTTCTAAATAATTCGTTGAAGAAAAAAATAGAAAAGCTGGAAATAGGATGGTAGAAATTTTTTTTATCACAGTAAACCTCGTAATTTATATAAACAATGGTGTATTTATACCATAGTAAAATTCAAAATCAATATAAATCTCAATATTTTTTATGACGTTAAAAAAATAGAATTAAATCTTATACTAAAGAAAGTAATAAGTTTTTAAATATCATCCAATCGTTTTTTTTATAAATAAAATGATGTGACAAAATGCCAATATTGGACGTTTTTTTTAATAAATTTTCTAATTCAACGTATAATTCCGTTTCAGTTTTAAAGCATCTTTTTTTCCAATTGATAAGATCAAGATGTGTATTCACATAAGATGTATGCAGATGAATGCCAAAAGCAGAAATAAAATCATAATGTTTTAACATGGGTACTTCCCAAGAAATATCCATTCTATTCCAGGGCGGCACAAAAATAGGTTTAAATGAATCCTCAAAAAGATCTTCCATGCGTTTTTTTTCGCTTAAAAGATTTTGTAATTGCGGATCATTAAAAAATACAAATTCTGATTTTTTTTGGAGTGCTATTGCCTTATTTTCATGACAAATACCGTGTTGCAAAATGGATAATTTGGGATAATTTTGTGTATAATTCTTTAAATTTTTTGACATCCCTGCTGGAATCACAGCCAATGCAACAGGTATTGCAAAAGACGCACAAATATCTAAGAATTGATCCATTTTAGAATTAGGTATTGTTAAATCGTCATCTCGTATCCAAAAAGATGGTTTTTCTTTTTGCGCGTCTATTAAGTGAGGTATATTTTTAAATGATTTCATCTCTTACCTAAGATTGATTTTACTTTTATACCAAAACCTACTAAAAATAATGAATATTAACAATTGAAATAAAATGATGACTTTTATCTCTCTCGATGAAGCAATTGGCTTTTTACACAATAAAAAAGCAATTGTCTTTCCCACCGAAACTGTTTATGGTCTTGGCGCTGACGCTACAAGTGATATAGCTATTGCTGAAATTTATCGTCTTAAAAACAGGCCATCATTTAATCCACTCATCGTTCATTTTTATTCAATTGAGCAAGCGCAACTTTATGTTGAGTTTTCTGATCTTGCCTTAAAATTGAGTACTCTTTTTTGGCCAGGTCCTTTAACTTTGATTTTACCCCTTAAATCAGATTCACCCATATCCAAACTTGCCTCTGCGGGTCTTCAAACCCTTGGCGTGCGCATTCCAAATCATCCTATTGCCCTTGAATTACTGAAAAAAATAAATCTACCATTGGCCGCCCCAAGTGCCAATGTTTCAGGTAAAATAAGTCCTACGAAAGCTGCCCATGTGCATGCTTCATTCGGTGACAATGCACCAAATATTCTTGAGGGCGGCACATCTGTTGTGGGGCTTGAATCCACGATTTTAGATTTATCAGGTCCCACACCAACTTTATTACGACCAGGTTTTGTTTCTTTCGAAACATTAAAAGAATATATGCCTAATTTATCTATAGGCTGTAGTACTGATAAAATTGATGCGCCTTTGATTGCGCCTGGCCAATTAAAAAGCCATTATGCGCCGAATCATAAAATACGTCTAAATGCGACTGAGATTAAAGACAACGAAGTGCTTCTTGCATTTGGGCCACATCCACTCGCTACAAAAGGATATATATATAATTTAAGTGAAAAAGGTGATCTGGTAGAAGCTGCAAGTCATTTTTTTGAAGCATTACATATTCTTGATGCGTTGGAATCGACTGGCATTGCTGTTATGCCCATTCCGAATGAAGGTTTAGGGCGCGCAATTAATGATCGTTTGAGTAGAGCTGCAGCCATTTAACACTATAGTTGATAGACATTGGAAGGATACATCATCACGCCTCGCTTATGTATATAGGAATACACTTCATTTGTTGTTCCTTGTCCACTTTTCAATTCTATCAACAAGTAAATTTTGATAAAATCGTATTACTAACCCCCCATTTTCCTACTCCCCGCGGCTTGACCGCTGGGTCCATAAAACCTGTTGAGAAGTATCGATAAATTTATTAATCTAACTTCTTCACAATGGATCCCGCGGTCAAGCCACGGGAAGTAGGAGATTGTAGAATTTCGAAGAAGTCTATTTTATTCAGCTGACACAGGTTGTACAACAGCTTCCGCATGTGCTGCAGGTGCCGCATTTGTATGTACGTTTTGTGCATGTGCTTGAATAGGATCTTTAATATGCTGACTTGGTGTTTCGCTCACAATTTGCGTCAATGTTGGTTTAAGACCTCTTTCAGCAGGACGTGCATTTGTTGAAACTTTTTTTACAGCATTTTTAGATGAATTAACCAATTTATCAGAAAAAAGAATGGCTTGTTTTTCGCTTGGATGTCCTTTTTCAGGCGCAATATGTTGATGATCAGCAGACACAATTTGTGCAGATCCATCCTTATAATGGTTAAGCGTAATAGTGTGTTGGCTGATTGCAGCAGGTTCTTCTTTTGTTTTTTCTTCAGAAAAAACGATATTAGAGACGAAAGAAAAAGCAGCAATAAGTAAAAGTGATTTCTTCATTCTTTAGGGTTCCTCTATAAAATTATTATCGTCAGCATAATGCCATGAAATGTTTTAGGATTTCAACATATACTCTTCCTTTTTCAAACTGTGGAGGTCGTCAGATTTCGGGATTCAACATGCTCATGTATAAAGAGATACATTCCGCGTGTTTCACCGCTCATCTTCCTACCCACATTTTGAAACCGATCGAGTATATAAGGATAAGGATTTGGAATTTTATAATTCTTCAAATTGATCTATTTTATCGTTATATGCATTAATAATACCCGTTGATAAATCAAAAAACCAACCATGGATAATTAAATTGTTTTTTTGAACATTTTCCTTAATCCATGGAAACGTCATAAGATTTTTGAGTGAGTTTATAATGGCATATTTGCCGCAAAAATGATTTTTTGCTTCTGGGTTCGCTTCAGCATGCTGTAGATAAGTTTGATCACAAGCAGGTTGAGCCAATTCCATCCATTTGGTTATAAAGCTATAGGATAGATATGGCGTTATTGCATGATCAAGAAGTGATTGAATACCAGCGCATTGGCTATGCCCAAAAACAATAATATGATGAACTTTTAAATTACAAATCGCAAATTCAAGCGCAGCACTTGTGCCATGCAGCGAATCATCTGCCTGATAAGGTGGCACAAGATTGGCGACATTACGAATAACAAATAAATCACCTGGTTCACAATTGGTAATAATGGCTGGATCAACACGTGAATCTGAGCAAGCAATCATTAAAATTTTAGGCTGTTGTCCTAAACGTACAAGATTTTCAAAAGCTGAAGACGTTCCATCAAAATAATTTTCTTTAAACATTTGATACCCTTTGATTAAATCTTCTATATTTTTTGCCATAGCCTATTTTCCTTTATTAAAATATATTTAGTCGTACCATAAAATTTAAGAAATAAAAAAGACATAATAGTTGACTATTTTTTAATTCTATTGTATCTTTCTTGTATTTATTAAAAATGAAAAAAGGAACTTCAAATGAAAAAATTTTTTTTTCCTCTAGTATATCTTTCTTTGTGTGGCCCGTTAGTTTCTGCATCACCTTTAGAAAATAAAATTACAAAAAACTTTAACAACAACATATCAGGTTATCAAGAACATTTTGATAATGTAAGCAATTATGTAAATAATGAACTTTTTTCAACTACATCTAAATGGCATACCAATGAAATTAAAGAATATATCAACTTATTAAGCCAAATGAATGAAGAAGAATTTGAAACCCTAAAACTAAATATCCTATATTTTGCTACGTCTTGTTGCTGTATGCATTCTTTTTCTTACACTAAATTTAAAAAAATAACTTTCTTGCTTCATACTAAACCAGAAGAATTCGATGATCTTCTTGAGTACAAAAATCAACATGATATATCGACCTCAGACTTTCTTCCTCTATTTTACGAAAAAATGGAAGACAATAAAGCTTCTGATCAATTGCTACTTACCGACCTTAAAACAAATAATGAGCAAACTTCCGATCAATTATCGCTTACTAACCATAAAGTTAATAATGAAAACCATTCTGATCAATTACCACTTACCGACCACAAAGTTAATAATGAAAAATTTTTTGATGATTTATGCAAACAAATTACTGCATCTCAAACAAAGGAAATAGTTCGTTGTACATTTCAAAAAGAACCTTTCAATAAAAAATCAAGAAAGACAATTCATACATTGTTGTTAAATTTTATTAAATCAAGAGACTTTATAGAACTTGATGATTTTGATTTATCAAAATTTAAAGCATTATTCGGCCCTAACGAACAATATCGAAATTCTCCTAATTGTTGTCAATATGTTATAAATGCTATGCGTAATACGCATAAATTGTTTAATCAACAACCAATATTGTTGTCTATCTATCAAGATATCTTAGAATTGTTTTTTAAATTACAAAATAACTCTAATGAAGTTTTTGCGTTTTTATCAAACACCCATTTAAAAGGAAACCTTTGTGTTAGTTTAAGTAATATAGAAACACAAATAAACACGATGATTAATGCTGAAAAATTAAAAAACATTGAATCGTGGGAACCTGTTTTTAGAAAAATAAATGTATACAATTTAGATCAACAACTGTTTAACGAATTATTCGAATTTATTTACGCTCATTCAACCCCCTCACAACACCTTATTGCTTATTTAGAGTTAATAAATAAAAATACATCAACAAAAATTACCAATAATTTTTTGGTAAAAACCATTATAAAATGCGATGAAAATCAATTAAGAAATGCACATCATCAATTAAAAAATATATGCAGCTCAACAAATTTAGATTTTAATTCTCATCAATTAATAGCTGCTTATATTTTATTAGCGCAAGATTCTTTTGAGATTGCTCAACAATTAGAAACATATCTATTAAACAACCCTCAGCAACTTATCGAAGCGATGAAAGACATACACAAGTCTTTTCAAAAAAATGGTGCATCAGTCATTTGCTATAAAAACGCTTTAAAGCTATTGATAAAAACAGAAAAACCAACTGATATTTCTTTGTTTTTAACATGCACCAATTACAATAAAGCATCTATTTCTTTTGATGATTTAGAAAACCTTATTGAAAAAAATATTAACACTAGAGATTTAAAAAACATTCAATCGTGGAAACAAGTTTTTCAACTTTTAGATATGTATTGTTTACCTGAAAATTTATTTAATAATTTTTTAGACTTTGCGTCTTTATATTCAGAACCTCCACGTTCGCTTGTTTATTATTTAAAACTTATATGCCGCGGAACAAAAAATAAAATCACGAACATTTCTCTTGTCAAAACTATCATGAAAGTCAATCAATACGGAGAAGCAAGTGCCAAATTAAAAGATATTTTGTATTTATTAAAAGATATAAGTCTATATGAAAATTCAGGTATAATAAAATATTTTGGTTTTTTAAATCAATACGAAGAAAATATGTATTATAAAGCGCATTCTAAGTTAACTGATCTTTATTCAAGCGCATTGATTCCTAACGAGATTAAAGAGAATTTACTTAGATACATTCATATTTCAATTGAATATGGACGAAACGATTCAGAACTATGTTGTCTTGGAGCATTACGTGCACAGCATCTCTACAAAACCATTGAACCATATGATTTATTAAAAGAACATGCTTCTGTTACTCAAAAACGATTACATGACAATGCAATATATAATATAAAAAACTTGAGAAATATTATCTATGATTTATCTTTTTCTTCACTTCAATCAATTGCAAATACTATTTTGTTGGCACAAGAATCTCCAGAACTTCAAAAACGATTAAATTATACAATCGAAAAATTGCCTTTCTATTCATTAATGAATGAAAATAAGGTTAAAGTCAATCTACGTCAACATTTAAATTTTGTTTTTCAAAACAAAATACCTGAACCAAGAAAAAAATATAAGTTTAAATTAAAAAAATATTTAAACTTTATTTTAAATATGACAGAAGAGACGTTTAATTTGTTAATCGTTGACAACAATAAAGATTTTAACGATTTTAGAAATCATTAATACTTTCTTACGTTTCAAAATTGATGCAATTGTCCCCTCCTACGTTCGATTTATTCGTAGAACGCAGGAGGGGAGATTCTTAAATTTTTACACCAGACCCTATTAATACATCAAAAGTCGCTAAAATCTTATTATCCTCAATGCTAAAATCATTTACATAATTGTAACACATACTATCAAAAACCCTTTTACTTAAAAATTGTCGCGAACGTTGAATCATTGTATTTGATTCACCCATTTTTTTTAAATCTCTTAAAAGATTGATAGGGTGAGAATAGGTTACCTCAAGACGATCTTCTGTGCTGAGCGAAAGCTCAAACCCTGCACGTTTGAGCAAATCACCCAATTGTTTCACCTCTATCATCGGCATAATATGTGGGAATATTTTTTGAGTTAGACTCATTTCTGCCTTATAAAAAGATTCTTTTAATTCCATAAGGGTTTCACCGCCAAAAAGACTCCCTATAAAAACACCATTTTTTTTAAGACTTGTATGAAATTGCTTTAAAGCTCCAGGAAAATCATTGGTCATATGAAGATGTGTAGAAGATAAAATCAAGTCAAAGCTACCTGGTGCAAAAGGTAAATTTTCTTCATCGCCTTGAATAAAATTATATTTTTCATGTTTTTTTAAGTGTCCAAAATCCATTATTGTAATATTTTGAAAGTTATTATTATTTTCTAAATAATCGAATAAATTACTACTTTTAGACCCTATGATTAAAACTGTATCAAAAGAACGATTGAACTCTTTTAATCTTTCAATAAGCCTTTCATTTATTTCATAATGTAAAAAATCAAAAGGCGGAAGTAAAGGTAGCGTTTTTGTCCGTATCGATTTAATATAGGCTTTATCAAAGATTTTAGGTATATTTTTCATGGTATTGACATTTTCGGTTCAAAAGGATGCATTGTGATTAAGACATTAGCTCATTTTTTTAGTTTTTGTCTAATTTTTAGTATGGCTCAAAATACGTATCTTTACGCAAAACTTCCTCTCAATTCAGGTCTTCCCATTCCGCGATTTGCAGCTTTAAGATCAGCAGACGTTAATTTAAGAACTGGTCCTGGAACACGTTATCCCATTTCTTGGGTTATTAAAAAAAAATTTCTTCCTGTTAAAGTAATTGCCGAACAAGAAAATTGGCGTAAAATTGAACTTCATGATGGTACGATTGGCTGGGTTTTTCAATCAATGCTCACAGGCAACAAAACGGCTATGATTAATATTTCTAAGGCCTTTTTAAGACGTGCGCCTCAAGCTAGTTCTTCTATCATTGTAACAATTGGTGATGGTATCATTGGTCAATTAAAATTGTGCAAAGGAAATTGGTGCAGATTAACGCTGAGTAATCATAAAAATCATACAGGGTGGATTGAGCGTGAGCATCTTTGGGGAGCAGAATTTGATAAAAAATAAATAGACTTCTTCCTAAACTCTACTGCTGCGGCCAATTGATGTGTCGGTTCGGTACTCAGATCCTCAAGTATAAAAGATACATTCCAGTCTTCCGTGCCGAAACTCCTATCACTTGTCTCACAGCAGCGAGTTTTGAAAAAAGTCTAATATTTTTGGGTATGTTTCTTGGTTTGTTTAAGGTTTTAGAATAATATAGTGAAGGATGTAAATTTTATGGGTAAAGTACAGGCCATTAATATGATGAAAAACCGTAAAAGTGAACAAATTGAAAAAATTATTGATTTAGCAAGCCATTATTTTCCTTCAACTAAAAAAGAAATTCTAACGCTTTTTACCCGACATTTTTTTGATCATTTAACAAAAGATGATCTTATTTATGCATCACCTGAACATCTTGCGCATTATGTGAGTGGCGTTTGGGAATTTTTACAAGATCGTCAAAAAAACGAACTTAAAATTAGATTAAAAAGCAATTACGATCAAGAAAACAATTGGTTGGGCCCAAAAACAATTATTGAAATTATTCAAACAGACATGCCTTTTGTCGTTGATTCTATTTCCTCTGAGCTTTTACGTTTAGGATTTTCGCCTTCTCTTTTTCTTCATCCAGTTTTTGTTATTGAGCGTGATAAAAATGGGAAAATAATGGATTTCCCTAAAACCTCAGATACGTCTAAGGAAACAATTTCAGTTGAATGTGTTATGCTTTTACAACTGAATGAATCTTTAAGTGAATTCCAAAAAAATGATATTGAAGCAAATCTTAGACGCGTACTCGAAAACGTAGCCCAATCAGTTCATGATTGGCAAATAATGCGCAAAAAATTATACTCTGTTATTAATGATATGACTTTTGTGCCAGGTCTTAAAATTGAAGATGAAGAAGAAGCCCGTGCTTTTCTTCAATGGTTAGATCAAGACCATTTTACGTTTTTAGGCTATCGCGAATATCTTTATTCTGCGAAAAATGGTAAAATTCAAAATCGTGTTCTTTCAGATGAAGCTTTAGGGCTTTTTAAAGATCCCGCTTTTATGCTTTATGAAGATGAAGATAATGGGGATGTGCCGCCAGAAGTACAAGCATTGTCCACACGTCCCGATTTAATTATTTTTAGCAAAAGTACAAAAAGATCACCCGTTCATCGTCCTAGTTTTTTAGACATTGTTTCTATTAAAAAATTCTCTCCTAAAGGAGATGTTGTAGGTGATTATCAATTTATTGGTCTTTTTACAGCCTCTGCTTACCACGATAAGCCAGAGCTTATTCCTATTTGCAGACGTAAAGCCTCATCTATTGTCACAAGATCGGGCTATCACCCAAAGAGCCATGACGGTAAAGCCATTACCCATATTTTAAATAGCTTTCCACGTGATGAACTTTTTCAAATTTCAGCCGAAGAATTATATGAAATATCTTTAGGCATTTTAGAGCTTATGGCGCGCCCTGAAATTGCTCTTTTTATTCGTAAAGATCCGTTCGGAAGAAGTATTTCATGCTTTGTTTATGTACCGCGTGACAGGTATGATACAGCCTTGCGTGAAAAATTCTTAAAAATCCTGGAACTTTCATTTAATGGTAAAGTATCTGCATTTTATACCCATATTTCTGATGATAATTTGGCCAGACTTCATGTTATTTTACGCATTAAACGAGGGTTTTTACCCCTTTATAATTTAGAAGAAATTACAGAACATTTAAGCTTAGCTGCTGAAACATGGCAAGATCATTTGCGTCTTGTTTTGTTAAATAAAAAAGGTGAAGAATTAGGGCGCGATTATTTCCGTCAGTTTTCTCAAGCTTTTCCCTTTTCGTATCGCGATAAATATGCGCCTGAATTTGCGCTTGTTGATATTGAAATTTGTTTTGATGTCATTCAAAGTCAAAAATTAGGTATTAATTTATTTCAACTTCCAGATCAAGACGAGGAACTTATTTATCTTAAGCTTTACCATCTTGCATCACCCATTCATCTATCAGATGTTATGCCAATGTTTGAAGGGATGGGATTACGCGCGATCAGTGAAGTGCCCTTTGAAGTTAAAGTTCAAGAACTTGATGAATCCTTATGGATTCACGAATTTTGCTTAAGTTCAAAACTCAAAATTGATTTGGATCAAATCAAAGAAAAATTTGAGAATGCTTTTCTTAAATTATGGGAAGGTGCAATTGAAAACGATTATTTAAATGCACTTGTTATAACAGCTCAATTAACGTGGAAAGAAATAACGATTTTAAGAACGTATTCGCGTTATTTACGTCAAATCGGGGTCCATTTTAGCCATAATTATCTTGAAGAAACATTGGTTAAACATTCTCATTTGGCTAAAACCTTTGTAGACATATTTTATCTTTATTTTGATCCTAAAAATGAATCAATTGACCAATCGAAGATTCAAGAAAAAAGCACCTATATCTTAAAAGAACTCGTCAATGTTAAAAACGCTGATGAAGATCGCATCATTCGACGCTTTTTAAATCTTCTTCATGCAAGTTTACGTGTTACCTATTTTCAAAAGAACGCTTTTGGAAAATCACACCCTTATGTAGCGATTAAGTTTGATTCCCGTAAAATAGATGAATTGCCATTACCCAAACCATTTTATGAAGTTTTTGTCTATTCTCCTAAAGTTGAGGCTATTCACTTAAGGGGTGGTAAAGTCGCACGTGGTGGCATTAGGTGGTCTGATAGACGGGAAGATTTCAGAACTGAAGTTTTAGGTCTTATGAAGGCTCAAACAATTAAAAATGCATTGATTGTGCCTGTGGGTGCAAAAGGTGGTTTTGTTGTCAAATCACCTAATCCAACATCTCAAGAAGTTATTGATTGTTATTCGATTCTTATTAGGGGACTTTTAGATCTCACAGATAATCTATATGAAGATCAAATCATTTATCCTAAAAATGTTATAAGACGTGATGGCGACGATCCTTACCTTGTTGTAGCCGCTGATAAAGGAACAGCAAGTTTTTCAGATATTGCCAATAAAATATCACAAGAATATAATTTCTGGTTAGGGGATGCTTTTGCGTCCGGTGGTTCTGCCGGTTATGACCATAAAAAAATGGGTATTACAGCAAAAGGGGCTTGGGAATCGGTTAAACGTCATTTTTATGAAATGGACAAAGATATCGAAAATGAAAGCTTTACCTGTATTGGTGTAGGCGATATGGCGGGCGACGTTTTTGGCAATGGCATGTTATTATCTGACAAGATACAGTTAATTGCAGCTTTTAACCATCACGCTATTTTTATTGATCCCAATCCCGATCCTTTAACAAGTTTTAATGAACGTAAAAGACTTTTTGATTTACCACGATCCACTTGGTTAGATTACACCCAAAAATCAATTTCTAAAGGCGGCGGTGTTTTTCTGCGTTCTGAAAAATCAATCACTTTAACACCTGAAATTAAAATATTGTTTGGTTTAACGCAGGACGAAATAGAGCCAAACGCACTTATTCGTGAAATCTTACGTTTCAAAATAGATTTATTATGGTTTGGTGGCATTGGCACTTTTATCAAATCAAGTTTTGAAAATAATGCAGAAGTTGGGGATCGTGCTAATGATGCTTTGCGTATTAATGCAAAAGAATTAAACGCCAAAATTATTGGTGAAGGTGCAAATCTTGCTATAACACAATTAGGACGGATTCAATTTGCATTGAATGGGGGCAGACTTAATACAGATTCTATTGATAATGCAGGTGGCGTCAATTGTTCCGATCATGAAGTTAATATCAAAATTCTTTTAAATGATGTTATGAGAGCTGGAGAATTAACACTTATTGATCGCAATAAACTCCTTCTTGAAATGACAGATGAAGTTGGAAAACTTGTAATTCGTGATAATTATCTTCAGACGCAAGCCTTGACCCATGCTGAAGAACAAGGATTTGATCACGCTAATCATTACTCAAGACTTATTCAGTATCTTGAAAAGAAAGGAATGCTCGATCGCGTTCTTGAAAAATTGCCTGATGAAGAAACAATGAAAGAGCGTAGATTGCATAAAAAAGGTCTAACAAGGCCTGAATTATCAGTTCTTATTGCGCATGCAAAATTGACGTTGACACGTAGCTTATCGGATAACAAATTTGCCGATGATCCTGCCTTAGATCAAGAATTAATGCATTATTTTCCGAAACAAATTCAAGAGCAATTTCCAGAGCAAATCTTAAAACATAGCTTAAAACACGAAATTACAACGATGATGGTAACGAATGACATCGTTAATCGAGCAGGCATTGCTTTTGTAAATGAAAAAATCAGAAAAACAGGATCTTCAGCAAGCGATGTTGTGCGTGCTTATCTTATCACACGACACATATTTAATTTAGATGATATATGGTCACAAATTGAAGCACTTGATGGTAAAGTGGCTGTAAATGTGCAATTAATGCTTGTTGCTCGTGTGAGACGTTTGTTACAGCGTGTGACTTTATGGCTGTTACGTTATTGTGCGCATCCGCTTAAACTTAATGAAAATATAGAATTTTTTGGTCAAGATATAAAAATTCTAACAGAATCTTTTAATCAAATTATTGATCAAAATGACCAGGATCATTTGGAAACCAGGGTTTCAGAATTTACACGCCAAAATGTGCCTGAATCTTTAGCACGCAATATTGCGAATATGTCATTCTTAAATTCAGCCTGTGATATTATTCGTATTGGACATTATACGCATTTAAGTGTTATTGAAGTAGCACGTGTATTTTTTGCTGTTGGTAAAAGATTCTCTCTTAATTGGCTTAGACAATCTGCGCGTCTGGTTGATGTTGAAAATCAATGGCAAAAGATTGCAATTTCGTCGCTTGTTGAAGAGTTTTATGCACATCAGGCAGGTATAACAATTGATATGATGCATCATAAGGAAAATATTAAGGAAGTTTTGATGCAAAATTGGTTAGATTTGCACAATGAGCCTATTTTACCGATCGATGAAATGATTAAAGAGCTAAAATCTCTTCCGGTTTTAGATATTCCGATGTTGATGGTTATGAATAACCAATTAAAATCGTTAACACCCTTAAATTAGAGCGAAAATCTTAAAATTTTGCTATAATGATATTAAGAACAAAAAGGAGAAACGGATGAATATCACAATTACAGGTCAGCATGTTGATGTAGGCGATTCATTGAGAGCCTATGTCATGGAAATTTTAACCGAAGTCACACGTGGTATGTTTCAACACCCCATCGATGGGCGGGTTACTTTCTCCAAGCAACGTCATCAATTTCTTGTCGAATTGTCGCTTCATCCTCAAGCAGGTCTTGTTATTCAAGGGCATGCAGCGGCCGATGATGCTTATGTTGCTTATGACATGGCTGCAGATAAAATTAGACGTCAACTTAAACGCTATAAAACAAAATTAAAAGAGCATCGTAATCAACGCGTTACTGATGCGATTGATACGCTTTCAGCGCAGCAATATGTACTCGAAAACAATCCTTTCTCTGAAGAATTGATTGAACATGATGCGCAACCAATTGTTATTGCTGAAATGGAAACAAATATTGACTCATTCAGTGTAAGCGAAGCAGTTATGCATATGGATTTACGCGATATTGCAACGCTTGTTTTCCGTAATAAAAAACATGGTGGTATAAATGTAGTCTATAGACGTCCTGATGGACATATAGGCTGGATTGATCCTAAAAACAGTTAAAGTGAGACGATGGAATTATTTGATTTACTTCCTCAAATTAACCGTATTGTTACGCAACTTAAAGTAACAACTAAGAAAAATTTATTTGAACAACTGGCTGAAATTGCTTCAATTCATCTTTCTCTGCCTCAGGGAGATTTGTTTGAAGCAATTTTTACGCGTGAAAAACTAGGATCAACAGGTGTAGGGAATGGTGTTGCCATTCCCCACGCAAAGATTGCTGGACTTACTAAAACATATGGACTTTTCATTACGTTAACGGAACCTCTTGATTTTGAATCCCTAGACAATCATCCTGTTGATCTTGTTTTTCTTTTAATTGCACCTGATGCTTCTGGTGCTGATCATTTAAAAGCATTAGCCCGTGTTGCGCGTCTTTTTAAAGATCATACTTTATGCGAAAGACTAAGGCATTTAACGGATAAAACAGATATTTATAATTTGCTGATTGATGATTCTGTAGCTAAAGCTGCATAGGGGGTTGGTGTGCCAAAAAAAATATCTCAAGTTTTAGATGAATCACAAAAAAGTGAAGGTTCAAAATCTTTCAAATTATCCTGGTTTCAGCGTTTATTTGGACCAAAAAAGAAGCGTGTTACTATTCTAAGATTAGCGGGTGTTATTGGTCAAAAATCTCACGGACAAGGATCGCTTCAATTTGAATCTTTACGTGAACCTATTGATGAAGCATTTAAATGTAAACCTGATCTTTTATGTCTTATTATTAATTCACCTGGCGGATTGCCGGGACAGGCGAATTTGATAGCTGATCGTATTTTAGAATTAAGCAAACGTAACAAAGTACCTGTTTGGTCTTTCGTTGAAGATGTTGCAGCCTCTGGTGGTTATTGGCTCGCTTGTGCTGGAGAAAAAATTATTGCACTTGAATCATCGATTATAGGTTCAATTGGTGTTGTTGCAGCTGGTTTTGGCTTTCCTAAATTACTTGAAAAAATAGGTGTTGAGCGACGCGTTTATACGTCCGGTCAAAGCAAAAACCAATTGGATTCATTTTTGCCAGAAAATAAAGATGATATCAAACGCATTAAAGATATTCAAAACGATATCCATCAACATTTTATTAACTATGTCAAAGGAAGACGTGCTCATCGTCTCCAAGCAGAGGATGATATTCTTTTTCAAGGTGATTTTTGGTCAGGTAAAAAATCAAAAGAATTGGGTCTGGTCGATGAGATTGGACTTTTATATCCAACAATTTACGCGAAATTCGGTAAAAACGTTAAAATAAAATATATTCAATTAGCGCAAGGATCTTTTATTAAAAGATTGTTAGGGTTACATCAAAAACCATTAGATCATTTAGTTGAAACCATTGATGCACAAATATTGTGGTCCCGGTATCGTCTCTAAATTCGAGCCGTTTCCCTGGACAGGCGAGAAGCAAACCTTCATACGTAGATTTGGAAAACGTAGGGGTGTGGGCAAATTTCTAACATAGAATAAAAAATATCCCATAGATTAAATTTTATCATATTTGTTTAATTAAAACAGATAATTAGTCAAAACAACTATTCGTCTCGATATATCCATTTTTATGTTGTGACTTTACAATGCGTATTATATATATAAGAATGATTTAGATTAATTTGTAATAAAACTACACCAAGAAACATAGGAAATTACTAAAATGAAGAAAACAATTATGATATTTGCGTTATTTTTTACATATGTTGTGGATGCAACAATTACGCTGAGAGATGTAAATGAAGCAATAATTCAAATTGATATCAATGGGTATAAAATTAATTTTTGTAAAACGGGTATGAATATAAGCAACAAAGGATCTCATGTTAAAATTGAGTCTTTCTCTGCACAGCGAATTGAAATAAATCAGGAATTGCATAATGGAATAATGCATACAATTTTTTATATTGGCAACAAAAAATACCCTATTCAAAATCCCTGTCTACTTTCTACAGATCATAAAATTTTAAGAATTTTTGAATATCACGAAGAAGCAAGAAAATACCAATTTAAATCTCAAAAGACTCAATCAAAGAAAAGAAGCATCGATCCATCTCAAAATGAATCACCAGCAAAACGAAGCGCAACTTGTGGTAGTACAAAATCAAACGGCAGTTTTGATATTCAGCAACAGCCAGCAATACAACAAAATACTAGAGCGCACATACCAACGCTCCCGCATTTTCCCATTCAACAACAAAATCATTTTAATAACCCAAATATACTAGCATCAAGAACTGCCCGCCAATTGCAATGGCACAGTGAAGCTGTTGAACCACAAGGTCGTCCGTTCCATCATTACAATCCACAAATGCCTAAACAACATAGAACAAAAAAGCAAACTAACCCATTAGAATTTATATCTTGTACTCAAGCAGTTGCACTTTACCAAGAAAGTGGTACCCCATTGCATTTTCAAACATATTATCCCGGTACATATCCATCTGAAGAATCTCAAACGACATACCCTATCACACAAAATCAACCTCTACCAAAAAATGTACTTTCTTCGCCTCAATCAAACTTACCCATACAATCAAGAAATACCCCTCCTTTAGCCCAAACAATTTCATCTGCACTTCCCTCCACGCAGATCAAATCAACAACAAATTCGTCCAGAATTTCACCACCAGCGCAACCGTCTTTGGTGCAACCAAAACCAATAGCAAATTCATCTACACTTCCTTTGGTGCAACTGAATTTGGCACAACCGAAAGCAATAACAAAATTATCTACGCTTCCTTTAGCTCAACCCAATTCAACAACATTCGAACAATGTGATGAATCAGCTAGAAATGATATTGGTAATACCGACATTAAAACGACATCTGCAAAAGATTTAATTATTGAATTGTTTAATAAAATTACACTAGAGTTTTTGTTAGAAAATGAAGAATATATACAGCTACTTAATATGACTAGTAATGGTAGTAGTGGAAAAATAATGATTAAATTGAAAAAAGCATTAGAAAAAGAAATCATCTTAGAAAAAAAAAGAGAAATTATAAAAAAAATTAAGGAATTAATAACGGAAACATTAAAAGAAAAAGATTTTTATATATCTGAGGATGATTGGTCCTATTCTTTAGAAAAAGATGCGCAAGATAGTAAAATAAAAAAAGAATTAATGCTAGAAACATTAAAAGAACAAGATGCTGATGAGGCCATTGAGGAGTGGCTAAATCAAATTCTAGATCCAGCTGAATGTATGGAATTATCTTCAAGTTTATCATAAAAAGTTAAAGCCACATTCAAGTGTAAAGTGCAATATGGTTAAATTTATATAGATGTTAAAATTGAAGGCGAAAAGGGTGCTTATCAAAGCAATTTTTAGATATTTGAGCAATTTTGATGTCCATAAAAAAGTGTTTAAACAAAGTGTTTGATCATATACCCAAATAATCTGAAACTACCATTTTTAGTCGATGATCTTTGGCTGCTTTTTGAACCAAAAATTCCTAAGGTAAAACAATTATCTGTCATAATTTTTGGCATCAAAAATCATCTCAAATCTCATGCCTAAAAATCTGCATTTCCAAACCATTTGGGTATAGCTTCCTTAAATAAGTTTCTTTTTTGTTTTAAAAAGCAGCATCTTCCAATGAAAACTGAACGCCACCGCGAAAATTGTCAATCTTCAATTGGCCTGCAATGTGACATTCTTTACCAAAGGCATCTTTTAAATTGCGGCCTAAACTTGTATCGGCCGCTTTAAAAGCAATTGCATTTAAGAAATGCTCTTTTCCAAATTTTTCCTGCTTAAAAAGAAGTCGTAATGTGTTTTTTGCTAATTGATCAATTTTAACCAAACGCATTTTAGGAATCACCAAACGTGGTGATGGGTTGCCTGATCCAAAGGGGCCTAGTTTTTCTAAATGTTTCACAAGATCAGGCGTAAGGGCTTCTGTTAACAAAGTTGCATCAATTTCAAGTGGCGGATTATAAGGCGGATAAGGATATTTTTCCTTCATGAAAGCCTTAAATCTTGGAATTTGAGCTTCCTCAATGCTTAGACCTGCTGCCATATCATGTCCACCGCCTTCCAAGATGATACCTGTCTGCTTGGCAGCAATAATATATTTGCCCATTTCAAAGCCATAGACCGATCTACCTGAACCTTTGCCGATGCCCTCGTTAATGGCAATGATAATGGTGGGTCGATGGTAACGATCTTTAAGACGACTTGCTACAATACCAATAATACCTGGATGCCAATCATGATTGGCCACAATAAGAGGCCCAATTTCATCGCTTTCGCTTTCAGCAAGCAACATGGCCGTTTCAACCATGCTTAATTCCATTTCTTGACGCTCTTTATTTAAAGAATCAAGATGTTGGGCAATTGATTGTGCCAGTGCCGGTTGATCCGTTGTTAGCAATTGAACACCAAGATCTGATTGACCAATACGACCGCCGGCATTAATACGAGGGCCCAACAAAAATCCTAAATGGTAAGCGCTTAAACTTTCAGATAATTTTGCAACATCCGCTAAAATAGAAAGACCTAAATTTTGCCTTTTGCCCATGACTTTCAAGCCTTGGGACACAAAAGCACGATTTAAATCTTTTAATTTCATCACATCGCACACAGTACCCAACGCAACAAGATCAAGCAGGCTTAAAAGATCAGGCTCAGAACGCGTTGCAAAAAAGCCTTTTAGTCGTAATTGACGATTGAGCGCAATTAAAAATAGATAAGTTACACCAACAGCTGCTAGATTTTTGTGAGGCGAATCATCATCAAGCCTATTAGGATTAACAATCGCATATGCCTGGGGTAAAGAAGGTTCTGCTACATGGTGATCTAAAACAATAATATCGATTTTGTTGTCAAAAGCGTAGGCGATGGGTTCATAAGAAAGTGTGCCACAATCAAGAGTTAAGATGAGTGTTGCACCTTGTGTGCGTAAGGATTTAAAGGCATTGATGTTGGGACCATAGCCTTCTTTAATGCGATCAGGAATATGACATAATATATTGATGTTTATGGCTTTAAAAAAGCGCATAAGAAGCGCTGATGAAGTTGCGCCATCGACATCATAATCGCCTAAAACTGCAATTTGTTCCTGATTTTCAATCGCTTTGATGATACGCAAAACGGCTTTTTCCATATCCTGTAAATGATAGGGATCTGGTAAAAAATGACGCAAGGTTGGATTCAGAAAATGAGGGATGTGCTCAAACGCAATTTGTCTAGAGGCTAAAATATCACCTAAAATCGGTGGTAATCCATAGCTTTGCGTGATGGCCAGCGATAAACGTTCGTTTGATTCATTGCCAACCCATTTGCGCCCTGAAAAGGAAGATTCAACCCCTAAAAAAGGGGTCTCAAGATCATGTTTGCGCGCGGGTAAGTTCATGCTTTTCTTCTTTCAAATTGTGGAGGGCGTCAGATTTCGGGATTCAGCATGCTCATGTATGAAGAGATACACTCCGCGTGTCTTACCACTCATCTTCCTACCCACATTTTGAAATAATTTAAGCATATTTTGTATAATTACTTTTTATGGTGTAGGTTGCTTTTGCAAAAGAATGCAATACTAAACTATGTACTTCTTGAATACCATTGTTAATTGAAACCCCTTTTAATAAAGATCCATTGGTGACACCACTGGCAATAAATAACACATCGCCTTTAGCCAAATCAGATTCTTTATAAATATGATTTAAATCTTTAAGGCCTAATTTAAAAGCGCGTTGTTTTTCATCTTCATTATCAAATAAAAGTTGTGCCTGCATTTGTCCGCCTAAAGTGGCTAAGGATGCCGCTGCTAAAACGCCTTCAGGCGCGCCGCCAGATCCCAAATACAGATCCACCCCTCCATTAGGTAAGCAGGTTGCCATGATGGCTGCAACATCCCCATCATTAATAAGTGTTAATCTTGCACCTGTTTCGCGAATTTTAGCAATCAGTTCCTGATGTCTTGGACGCTCCAGCACACAAATTGTTAAATCCTCAACATTTTTTTTCACGGCTTTCGCGAGTTCTTTAATGTTTTTTTGAGGACTTGCCGTAATATCAATCAAATCTTTCGGTAAATTTGGACCAATGGCGATTTTTTCCATATAAACATCTGGTGCTTCAAGTAAATTACCCCGTTCAGCAAGCGCCATAACGGATATTGCGTTGGGGTGATTTTTAGCTGTTAATGTCGTGCCTTCAAGAGGATCGACTGCAATATCAATTTCGGGCCCCTGATGCATCCCCACTTTTTCACCAATATAAAGCATTGGCGCTTTATCACGTTCGCCTTCACCAATAACAATTTTACCTTGAATGGGAAGAGTATCAAATGCTTTACGCATCGCATCAACGGCTGCTTGATCCGCTTTTTTTTCGTCGCCTCGACCAATATAAAAGTAAGAAGCAATGGCAGCGGCTTCCGTTACTTTAAGTGCCTGATGTAATAAAGGGTCAAAAATTGACTGGTGGAATTGCGACATGTGTTTCCTCTGGGAATTGTTCTGTTGTAAGCTGTTCTGCTGCATTTTGTGTTTCTCTCCTTTTTTCTTCTTCGTGTTTTGCTTCTGCTTTGTGCCAATCATTTTGTAGATTGTCTTTTAAGGTATTTTGACTATGCGGCGTTAATCGAATAATTGGTTTTTGGGGAACAGTAGAAAGATTGGGGTAAGGAAGATCGCCTGATGAACAAGCGCACAAAGATAAAATATAAACGAATGATAAAACGTAACGGTATTGAATTTTCATATAAAAATAAACCTTATGTAAAGTTGAGAAAATGCCAAAAAATTGCTACACTCACTTTAAACCATCTTATAATAACATGAAAAGGGATAAGTGCCATGACCACCCAAAAAGATTTTTTTTCTAAGCAAGAATCAATAAGTACTGATTCATCCCCGTGGTCCTCCTTTTTTACGCGTATAGCAGAGCAAACGCAACTAGCGTTTAAAGCTTACCAAGAAGCGACGTCGCAAATAACATTTGACGATCCTTTGAATGTGAGACCCGCTTTTTTAGAATTTTCACAAAAGGCTTTTTCAAACCCTGAATATCTTTTTGAAGCACAAAAAGAGCTTGTTGAAACACAATGGAATCTTTGGCAAAAATCTGTCCTTAAATTTTTTGGTGATAAACCAGAAGGTGGGCAAGAGCAATCCCAAAATCAAGACAAACGTTTTAAAGATCCTGCATGGTCTGAAAATAATATTTTTAATTTCATTAAAGAATCTTATTTTATTACATCTGAATGGTTACAAAATTCTGTTAATAACATGGATGGCATTGATCCATCCACCAAGAAAAAAGTTGACTTTTACACCCGTCAATTTGTAGACGCGATTGCGCCTACTAATTTTTTTGCGACCAATCCTGAAGTGTTACGTGAAACCATTAAAACAAATGGGATGAACATCATTAAAGGGATGGAAAATCTTGTTAAAGACTTTGAACGTGGCAATGGTAAATTGCGTATTAAAACGGTTGATCACGATCATTTTCAAATCGGTAAAAACATTGCATCAACCCCAGGTAAAGTTATCTTTCAAACAGATTTGATGCAGCTTATTCAATATTCACCCAAAACAGAAAAAGTTGATCAAATCCCATTATTGGTTGTGCCACCATGGATCAATAAATTTTATATCTTTGATCTATCGGATAAAAAATCATTCATTAAATGGGCGCTTGATCATGGCAAAACTGTTTTTATTGTTTCGTGGGTGAATCCTGACGATAAATTATCCCATAAAACGTTTAATTCTTACATGCAAGAAGGCATTATTGCAGCGATCGAAGCCATTATCAAGCAAACTGGCGAACCACAAATTAACGTGGTTGGTTATTGCATTGGTGGCACCTTACTTGCCGCAACAATTGCTTATTTGACTGAAAAAAAACGAGATCTTATTAAATCAGCAACATTCTTAACAACGCTTACTGATTTTACAGATGCAGGCGATATGAGTGTCTTTATTGATGACAAACAATTAGATCGACTCAGCAAACGTATTAATAAACAAGGCTTCTTGGATGCAGAAGCATTGAATAGAACCTATTCTATTTTACGTGCCAATGATATGATTTGGTCTTTTGTAATTAATAATTACATGCTTGGCCGCGAACCTTTCCCATTCGATCTTCTTTATTGGAATGATGATTCAACCCATATGCCTGCAGAAATGATGACTTTTTTCTTACGTAGTATGTATAAAGAAAATTTGTTAGCAAAACCCGGTGGCATAAAATTAGATGGCGTTTCGATTGATTTAAGAGATGTTAAAATCCCTGTTTATCTTTTATCGGCGAAAGAAGATCATATTGCGCCTTGGCAAACTTGTTATACAGGCACACAGCTTTTCAAAGGTGATACACGTTTTGTGTTGGCTGCTTCCGGTCATGTAGCTGGTATGTTAAATCATCCATCGTTGAATAAATATTGCTATTGGACAAATGAAAAATTACCAAGCAATTCAATGCAATGGTTTAAAGACGCTAAACAGGAGCAAGGTTCCTGGTGGAATGATTGGTTAAGTTGGATTAGCAAACATGGTGGCAAACAAATTCCAGCGCTTGATCCTTCAAAAGGTAAATTAAAACCTATAGAAGATGCACCTGGTTCTTATGTGCAGGTGAAAATGTACTAAATATAATTATTCGAAAGAATTCTATCCTCTTCCTACATCCCGCGACTTGATCGCGGGATCCAGACGATCTTCCCTAAAGTTAACATTGTATAAATTGGACAATGACATCTTCTTTATTTACTTTCTGGATCCCGCGGACAAGCCGCGGGCATATCATTACCCATAAGTATGGCAACTCGTAGTTCTCAACGTCCACCCCAGCTGTTTCCCTGGATCAATGAGAGCCCAAAGGGCTCGAATGTGGATCCAGGGTCCAGAAATAATTATGATCGAAGATCATACTAAATGTTTAAAAAACAAAGACATGCTCTTACGAGCATGCATTTTAATCTGGACCCTGGATTCTACTCGAAGCTTTGCTTCTCGCCTGTCCAGGGAAACAATGGGAGTAGAGAAAATTTTGAACATAAATTTAAAAATTCTCCCATAAATTGAATCGAACTATCCGAAAATAAATAATAAATATCAATAACTTGAAACACTTGTGGGTAATGATACGGCCGCGGGACGTAGGAGGTGAGGTAGGCAATAATTATTAATTATCAATATGTTAGTATACTTATGGGTAATGATATGGCCGTGGGGCGTAGCAGGGGGTGTTGGGTAGTTATTAATAATGATCAAAATGTTTTAAAAGCCATAATCGGATAGGGCCTTTCATTTTTTTTAAATTCTCAGTAAGATATAGTGATTTATGAGGGGATAAAAATGATGACGCCAAATCGTTATCTTAAACGTATGGTTCTTTTTTTAATTGCAATCACATGTTTAAGTCTTGTTTTTATTGGTTCTATTAAAAATTTTTTTATGGCCAATCCGCTTCTCAATGGCGCTATTCTTTCTTTGCTCATATTCGGTATATTTTATCAAATCAGACAAGTCCTACTTTTAAAACCAGAATATAATCTGATTGAAGCATTAAAGCGACATCACGATCATTTGCCTCAAAACAGTGCAAAATTACGTCTTTTGAATTCTTTGTTTTCTATGCTTCGCGCAGAAAAAGACCAAATCAAGCTTTCCCCACAATCCTTAAGAACAGTTCTTGATGGTGTTGCATCGCGTCTTGACGAAGATCGTGAAATCTCTCGTTATTTAACCCGCATCCTCATTTTCTTTGGTCTTTTAGGCACGTTTTGGGGATTACTAGAAACCATTCAATCAGTCGGTGGCGTGATTAATGCACTTCCTTCTGGTGAGGCAAATTCTGCATTGTTATTTGGTGATCTTAAAAACCAATTAAAAGCACCTTTAGGGGGTATGGGCACAGGCTTTAGTTCTTCACTTTTTGGACTTACAGGCTCATTGGTTTTGGGATTTCTTGATCTGCAAGCAGGACAAGCACAAAATCAGTTTTATCGTCAATTGGAAGATTGGCTTTCGACGCAAACGAAACTTACAAGCAATAAAATGATGGGGGAGGGTGATTCTGTTCCAGCCTATTTATCAGCGCTTTTAGAAAAAACAGCTGATAGTTTAGATCATTTAACAAAATTATTAAGCCAAGATGATCATAATAAACGTATTGTTGATGCACGTCTTTTGACGTTAACAGAAAGATTAACGTTTCTTTCAGATCAAATGCAGACTGAACAAACAGTTCTTTTAAGACTTGCAGAAGGTCAGAAAGATATTCGCCCTATTTTGAAAGCCTTAAGCGAACACCTTGGTAATCAGCAATCAGGTTTTGATGAGATCACCAAAAATCATATAAGAAGTCTCGATCTTGCATTGCAACATCTTGTACAAGACGCAAGCCGTGGACGTGATCAATTTGTGAGTGAAATAAAAGGAGAGATTAGACTTTTAGCGCGGACTATATCTCAAGTGCAAAATGATAAAAATAGGGCAGCATTATAAATCATGGCTTTATATAGATCTCGCGATAAAGAAAATAATGATATTTGGCCAGGATTTGTAGATGTTTTAACATCACTTTTGATGATTATTGTTTTTTTACTCACTTTCGTAATGATCGCTCAATATTTTTTATCACAAACAATTACAGGACAAAATACAGAGCTCGATGAATTCCGCTCTAAAATCAGTCAGTTAACTGATCTTTTAAATATGGAAAAAGTAGCGAGCGAAGATTTAACGCGACAACTTAAAAAAGCAAAATCAAATTTAACATCCGAATTAGATGAAAAAGATAAAGTTCTTTTGGAAAAGCAACAAGCTGATCTTAGAATTTCAAGCTATGATCAAGAAATAGATTTATTAAAACAAAAGCTTATCGATTTTGAGCAAGAAAAATTACAAACCTCTTCAACGCTTACAGCACAACAACAAAAAGATGCTGAATTAATTGCTAGTCTAACACAACAAGTGACACACCTATCGACGGAACTCCAAAGAATTGTGCAAGCATTAGATCTTAAAGAAAAAGATACACAAGATAAAGAAACAATTATTAAAGATTTGGGTGAAAAATTAAATAAAGCCTTGCTACAAAAAGTTGAAGAACTTGAATCCGTTAGATCAGAATTTTTTGGCAAATTACAAAAAATTTTAAAAAATCAAAAGGATGTTTTAATTCAAGGAGATCGTTTTGTATTTCAGTCTGAAGTTTTATTTACCTCAGCCTCCGCAATTTTAAATCCAGAAGGTGAAGAAGAATTAGCGCGATTGGCGAGCATTTTAAAAGAAGTCATGGATAAAATACCAACAAACATTCCATGGATTTTACGCGTTGATGGGCATACAGATCGTTTAGCCTTACGATTTAATTTAGATTTTAAATCAAATTGGGAATTATCAACTGCACGTGCGCTTTCAGTTGTTCATTTTTTAATTAAACAAGGTATTGCCCCTGATAGATTAGCAGCGACGGGATTTGGTGAATATCATCCTCTAGATACAGAGCAAAATGATATTGCTTATCGTAAGAATAGACGTATTGAGTTTAAACTTACAAATCGTTGAGGAAATTTCTTAAAATCAATGTAAGAAAATTTGACAAAAAACTAAGTTTAGTGTAAAAAGGCATATCTCTTATCGTATGCGTGCGGCTGCACAAAATAGAGTAGGACTAAAATGACTAAAAGAATTCAAGCAAAACATAAAATTGACCGTAGGTTAGGCATAAATCTTTGGGGCCGTCCAAAAAGCCCTATTAATATGCGTGCTTATCGTCCAGGTCAACACGGCCAACGTCGTACTAAGCCTTCTGATTATGGTGTTCAGCTTCATGCTAAACAAAAATTAAAAGGATATTACGCCAATATTACTGAACGTCAGTTCCGCAAAATTTATGCTGAAGCTGTTCGTTGTCGCGGTGATACGGGTGAAAACTTAGTTGGTCTTTTAGAACGTCGCTTAGATGCGGTGATTTATCGTATGAAAATTGTACCAACAATGCATGCGTCACGCCAATTCGTCAGCCACGGTCATATTTTAGTTAATGGAAGACGCGTTAATATTCCTTCATATCTCGTTAAAGAGGGTGATGAAATTTCAGTGCGCGAAAAAGCACGTGATCTTGAATTAGTGCAATTAGCACTTAAATCAAGCGAACGTGATATTCCAGACTACATTACGATTGATGAAAAAGCTGTTAAAGGCACTTTCGTCCGCGTTCCTAAATTGTTGGATGTTCCTTATCCAGTTCAAATGGAACCACAACTCGTTATCGAGTTTTACTCACGTTAATCTTTTTTAACGTTATAAGAATCCCTTCTTTTGGTAACGAAAGAGGGGATTTTTTATATTTACGATCATCTCATCAAATTGCGTTAAAGTAAAAAAATGTTTAAAAATATAATAGCTGGAATAATGATAATGTTTTTAACAAGTTGTAAAGAAAAAATTGTTAAAACAGAAATTTTAGAAATTTCTGATATTAATAAAGTTCAAGAAATATTCAAAAATGCAACTGCTGATTCTATCGTTTTATGTGATATTGATGATACAATTATTACACCTAAATCAAAAATGTTTCGATATAACAGTGAATTTAAAAATTTAATTGATGTTATTAAAAAAAACAGAGAAAATATACCGAATTTTAACACTATCATTGGCAATTGGCGTTTGAATCGCAAAGCAATGTTAGTTTCGCCTCTTTGGCCTTCTATAATAGCAGATCTAAAAACAAAAAATATCCCCACTTATGCCCTGACACAATTGGACACAGGAAAAGTTGGTCCTATTGAAAGTATGGAGGAATGGCGTTATCAAGAGCTTAAAAATTTAGGTATTGAGTTTACAAACAAATTTAATGAAAAAGAAAACTACATTGTTATATCCTCTGATCAAGGCACATCACATGCTGTTTTTCACAAAGGATTTTTTTTAACAGGCTTGCATTTAAAAGATCAATTGGTAAAAGAAATTATTTCCGTTCAAAAACCTGATCATATTTATTTCATAGATGATCGAAAAGATCATGTAATTGCTGTTGAAGAAGTTGCAAAAGAATCTTCTATCCCTTACACAGGCATTGTTTATAAAGGCGTTGAATTGTTGGATGAGAAACCTCATGAATTGGTTGTAAATGAACAAAAAAAACAACTTCTTGAAAATGCTCAATGGCTAGAAGATGAAGAAGTTGAGCAAAAATTAAGCATAAATTAATTAATTAACAATTATTACCCGCAGCATAACCTGATGACCATGCCCATTGAAAATTATACCCACCTAACCAACCCGTTACATCAACGACTTCCCCTATAAAAAAAAGTGAAGGAACTTTGGTATAAGCCATTGTTTTTGAAGAAAGCTCATTGGTGTCAATGCCACCTGCGGTGACCTCGGCCTTTTGGTAAGATTCATTGCCACTAATCGTTACTTTAAAATTATGTAAATAATCTGCAATTGCAAATAACTTTTCTTTTTTAAGATTTGTAAGGCTTTGATTAAAATCAGGATTAACGCACAAATGATCCATAAATCTTTTTGTAAAAAATGGCTTCAAATAATTGGAAACCAATTGTTTATTATTTTTATCGACCACAAATTGTTTTTTAAGATCTTCGTCAGGTAATAGATTAAGTATAATTTGTTCGCCATTAAATTTTTCTAGAAAAGAGGAGATTTGTAAAATTGCAGGGCCACTTAGCCCTTTATGTGTAAATAAAATATTTTCTAAAAATGAGGCCTTGCCATAGCTGGCTTTGGCATAATGTGACACGCCGCTTAAATTTGTGTATAAACTTCTTTCAGATTCAGTAACAATAAGTGGGACCAACGCTGGTCGTGTTGGTCTAATTTTAAGACCAAATTTTTTAGCTAAACGATACCCGAAATCACTCGCCCCTATTAGCGGGATTGATAAACCGCCGCTTGCAATAATAAGCGCATCACTTTCAAAATTGCCAAGATTCGATTGAATGCTGTAAGAATCGCTTTTAGTGACATCGTTCACAGAGCAATTGAGTTTAATATCAACATGATAGGCGTCACATAAATTGAGTAACATTTGAATGATTTGCTTAGCGGAGCCATCACAAAACAATTGCCCCAATGTTTTTTCATGATAAGCAATTCCATATGATTCAATAAGTTTAATAAAATCATGCTGCGAATAACCCGCTAATGCTGACTTAACAAAATGAGGATTGGGGCAAATATAATTTTTAGGTGACGCATGCAAATTAGTAAAATTACAACGTCCACCGCCAGAAATACGAATTTTTTCACCAATTTTATTGGTGTGTTCTAAAACAAGTGTTTTTTTACCACGTTTCCCCGCTTGAATAGCCGCCATAAGCCCTGCAGCGCCGCCACCAATGATAATAACGTCATATTTATGGGTAGTGATCATAAAAACCTTTTTTAAATGCCAATTTATAACAATTTAGTATAATCGCTTTTCTTGAGCGCAAAATAAAGGTAAATCTTATTGCAATTAGGATATAATGAAAGCCCACAAAATGACTGAAAAAATAGATGTCGAACAACTCTCTCAAAAATATATAGAATTATGGCAAAATCAATTGGAAAAAGCGCTTTCTGATCCATTGCTTCAAAAGTCTGGCTATGAGATGATGGCTCAATTTCAAGAAATGATGAAAAAGAATGTATCCTCAACCGCATCCAACTTTCCCCAATCAGATCAATCCGAAACGGGCACAGGCGCCACAGCCCCTCCCATTGATGCTGTCACTGTTGCAAAGCTTGTGGGGAGCCTCGTGGAGCGGATTACAGCTTGCGAAAAGCGACTTGAGCAATTTGAATCTTTCTTTAGATCCTTCCAATCAAAAGCATCATGAAGATCTATGGGAAAAAATAGAACAAAAAAACTATATTCAAATTGAAAATTTTTGGAAAGGCGTTCATTTTTACAGAAATCATGCCTTTGTACCAGTCCAACAAGAAAAAAAAATAATAAAGACTTTATATGGTGCAACTCTTTCAGTTTATGGCGCTGAAGGTGGAAAACCCATTTTCATTATTCCCTCATTTATTAATAATGCCTCTATTCTTGATTTATATGAAGATGTTAGCCTTATTCATTATTTAACAAAAAATGGTTTTCAGGTTTTTTGTCTTGATTGGGGAGAGCCAGATAAAACACATATAGATTTTGAGCTTGTCGATTATTTTGAAAAAATACTTATCTTTTTTTTACATGAAATCAATCATATAAGCACTCAAAATCCAATCGTGATGGGTTATTGTATGGGTGGTATTTTCGCTTTATTAGCAGGACAATTTGCACCAGATCATGTTGATAAAATTATATTACTAGCACCTCCTTTTGATTTTCATGTGCCAAATTTAGAATATGATTCAACATTGCTTGAGGTTTGGCTTGAGCAAAGCCTTAAAGGTAACAACCATATTCCAAAAGAATGTATTCCTTATGTATTTTTCATTAAAAATCCATTTCGTATTATTCAAAAATATGCTTCTTTCGGTCCATCTTATTCAGATGACAGACAAAAACTTTTTGTGAGCATTGAAGATTGGTTAAATGATCCTATTGCCTTAGCGCGGAAAGTAGGCATTGAAGTTATTGACCAATGGTTTTTACGAAACGCACTTAAAAATCAAGAATGGATTTTTGGAGGCATAAAAGTTGATTTAAGTCTTATTAAAACAAAAGTTTTGCTTGTGTCGCCTCTTAAAGATAGTGTTATTCCACAAAATTCTAATTTAGGGTTAACATCAATCCTACCCAATGTAATTCTTTCAACACCAAATTTAGGGCATGTCGGTATTGTGGCAAGTTCTAAGGCAAAAGAAACATTTTGGCCTTCTTTAGTCTCATTCATGCAATAAGGTCTTGATTTTGCAGCGCAGCAACGCGTAGTAATGAATAAATAAGAAATTCTTGGGAGACGAAAATGATTAAAACAGCACTTGTTACTGGTGGTACACGCGGCATCGGCGCTGCAATTTCAAAACATCTCCTTAAAGAAGGCTACAAAGTAGCGGCTACTTTTCAACGCAACCAAGCACAAGCGCAAAAATTTGAACGTGAAACAGGCATCAAAGTTTATTGTTGGGATGTGAAAGATCTTAAAGCCTGCGAAGAAGGCGTTCGTCAAATTGAAAAAGATTTAGGTCCCATAGACATTCTTGTTAATAATGCTGGCATTACAAGTGATGTTAGTTTTCATAAAATGTCTTCTTTTCAATGGAATGACGTGATCGATACCAATTTATCGTCATGTTTCAATATGTGCCAAGCTGTTATTGATGGCATGCGGACACGTCAATATGGTCGTATTATTAATATTAGTTCTATCAATGGGCAGCAAGGTCAATTTGGGCAAACAAATTATGCTGCTGCAAAAGCGGGCATCATAGGTTTTACAAAATCACTTGCCATTGAAACAGCTCAAAAAGGCATTACAGTTAATGCTGTTGCCCCTGGTTATATTAAAACGGAAATGGTTCAAGCTGTAAAACCCGAAATGCTTGATAAAATCATTGCACGTATCCCTGTTGGACGCCTTGGCGAACCTGAAGATGTCGCAAATGCTGTTAGTTTTTTAGCAAGTGAAAAAACAGGCTTTATGACAGGTGCAACGTTAACGTTAAATGGTGGTCAATATTTGACCTGATATGTTTAAATTAGCTGTATATAGTCAGTTAAATTTATGCCGCACATGTATAAAAAATACATGTGCATTTTGGTATCTGAACTCGTTCGCAAGTTACTAATAAGAGAGCCGTTTATATTTTTAACTAATTGAAAAATATAAAAAAATTATTTTAGATAGTGAAAAATTAGCTACCCACCTTGTTATTGCGAGGGGCAAGGTCACGCGGCAATCTAAAAAACTTTTAATAAAAAATAGATTTTGGCTTTAAAATTTGAGATTGCCACACCCACTGCGGGGGTTCGCAATGACGATTGTTTTTTATTTTTCTTTTTAATTCAAGTGGTTAAGTCGAAATTTAAAAAATTAATTTTAAAATTTGTTTAAATCAATATATCAACAGTCCCTTTGGATTGCTGTGCAATCTTTTTAAAAATTTGAACTGCTCACAACAACAAAAACCCTCGGCTTCTTATGAGGTCAATTTCCAGGTTAGCGCTAATAAAATATTAATGAAGCTGTAATTTTTGAGGCATTTCTTGAATACTCTCTTCAAGTATTCTGTTGCTTGCTTCAACAGGCAATTTTTCTTTAATAAGCTTTGTGACAGTTTCAATGGTAAGTTGTAATGCAAATTGCTTAACAGAGCTCATTGCCTCACGTTCAGCTGTTGCAATGCGTGTGAAAGCCATTTGTTCACGACGTCTTAATGTATCTTCTAATTGAACTTTCGCATCATTCTGTAAACGTTCAATTTCATCTTTGGCATGCGTTAGAATTTGTTGCGCTTCACTGTAAATTTCTTTTTCGCGTTTTTTTTGTTCACTTAAAAGATTGATTGCTTGTTTTTTAAGTGATGAAGCTTCATCAATCTGCGCTTTAATTTTTTCAGCACGTCCATCTAAAAATTGCGTCAGATGTTTTTTAACGGGCTTAAATGCAAAAAAAATAAAGATAAGTGTTGGAATAAGGACGAAAAAATTTTCATCAAACATTTTGATTCTCCCCCAAATGGGCTTTAATATTTTGTGCTACTGTTTGACGTGCTATTTCTTCAGAAAATTTTATTTTGGTTAAGCGTTCAGCAAGCTCTAAAGAAAGGTCAACCACAAGTTTTTCAATTTCACCGATTGCGTCATTTTTTGCTTTTTGAACTTTTTGTTCTGTATTTTTTAAATGCGCGTTTAATTTTTCAGCCAATTCTTTTTCTTTTTCACGATTAAAAGCCTTCATTTCATCCGTTTTTTGGATTAATAATTCATGTGCTTCCATACGTGATTTATTCAGGACGATTTCGCATTTTTTTGAAATATGCTCAATTTCATGTTGAAGTTTTGTTGCATGTTCAATATCGGTATCAATCGTTTTTTGTCTTTTATCGATTGTTTCCGTGACTTGAGGTAATGCCCAATATCTTAAAAGAATAAATAACAAACCAAAAGAAATGGCAAGCCATAACAATTGCGATGGAAAATAAGTAGGGTCTAATTGTGGCATCATATCCCTCTTTAAAAAATTTCATAGATCTAAAGCAGGCAAGCTGATTTAAATCAACTTGCCTCTTTTTTTTTAAATTACTCAACGTTTTTAAGAATAACTGTTCAGATTATGAGGTAAAGTCTAGAAAGATCGAGAACCGGAACGGAGTGTACCACTATGTACATGAGTACCGGAAGTGCAGATCTGACGACGAATTTGCCCATAAGATGATCAGTTACATCACGAATAGTAAAACTAAAGCAATAATAAGAGCAAAAAGACCCATTGCTTCGATAACGGCGAAACCAACCATGGTCATCACCCGAACATGTGGTGCAGCACTTGGGTTGCGCGAAACACCATTCACAAAGCTAGAAAACAACATTCCAAGCCCAATACCAGCACCAGCAACACCAATCATTGCAAGTCCTGCACCAATCATTTTAGCGGCAGCTAAATCCATAACAAACTCCCTTTAATTTAACAAGTTAGGTTAGTCCTAATGCATATGCACAGCATCATTAAGATACAAGCATGACAAAAGGGTAAAAATATAAGCTTGGAGCACAGCAACAAAGATCTCAAAACCAATCATCAAGGTATTGAAGAGCAATGGTAAAATGCCTAATGCACCCATGCTTATGGTAAAAATTGCCATCACTTTTATCAACGTATGTCCTGCCAACATATTAGCAAAAAGACGTACGGAGAGACTTATTGGCCGTGTGAAATATGAAATAATCTCAATCGGCACAAAAATGGGGATAATATAAAAAGGTATTCCTTCTGGTAGAAAGAAACGGAAAAAATGGGTTCCATGCTTTACAAAAGCAATGATCGTTACTGTTACAAAAATGAAAAAAGCGAGCGCAAAAGTAACGATAATATGACTTGTAAACGTAAAGCCATAAGGAACCATACCCAAAAGATTGCCGAAAAGAACGAAAATAAAAAGTGTAAAGATAAAGGGGAAATATTTTTTACCCTCATCTCCAATATTTTCCTTCATTAAATTCGCAACCATATCGTGTGTAAGTTCGACCATAGATTGCATTCGACCTGGGATAAGTGATTTAGAACGCATACCAAAGCGAACAAATAGAACGGAAACTAAAACGGCTAAAACCATAAAAAGAGAGGAGTTTGTAAAGTAAAAATCATAACCACCAATAGTCATTGGCGTATTAATCAATGGTTTTACTTCGAATTGATGTAATGGTCCTGACACGACGCCCCCCTTTGAAGCATAAAACGTATGATCTTTTGTGCGATCCTCTTTTTTATTCTTTTAGTCTTTTTTATCATCATTTTTGTATCCAGAGCCATATTCATTCCCCTTAACAAGACGATAGATATTTAATACCCCAGCTGCGATTCCAAATAAAGCAAAAAGTAACAAAAAAATTGGTTTTGTTGAAAATAATTTATCGAGGAAATATCCTATCCCTACGCCAACGACAAGAGCAATCACAATTTCAAGCCCAATACGTGCTGCAATTCCTAGCATTTTTCGATCATCATCATAAAAATTACGCGCATTTTTTTGAGGCTGCAATTTTTTGAGCTTTTCTTTTAACGCAGCGAATTTATCTTGGTTGTCTTGAGAATTTTTTTCCATTATGCCTCTCTTTTGTTAAAGACGTTAAGGCAAGGTTAAGCAATGTGTCAAGACTGAAAAATTGAACGTTTCAAAACACTTTTTATTGATTGAATTTCTTTACTCTTTATTAATCTTTAAACAGGTATCATAATTATAGTAAGGAACAAAAATAGGGAGGAATCTATGAAAAAGTTCATTTTAACGCTTGGTGCTTTAGCTTTAATAATAGCGACGCCAAGCCTAATAACAACAGATGCGAGTGCATTATCACCACGCGTACATCAAAGCGAGCATGACATGCTTATGCAAGCGGCTGGTCACGATCATGCAATTATGCATAAACATAAAATGCACCACCACAAAATGCACCATCGACATCACAAAAATCATAAAGTGAAGATGCACCATCATCAAAAGATGATGCATCATCATCATAAAGAAATGTTGAAAGCAAAACATGATTTGGCTAAAGCTGCTCATCATCACAAAAAAATGAAACATCATAAAGCTAAAAAACATCATGAACGCATGAAAAAACAACATAAAAGAAACCATCGTATCCATCACTAAGAAGTTGGATTAGATTTAGTCAAAGGTCCCCTCTAAATTTATTTAGGGGGGATTTTATAATAAATTAACTTCATGCGGATACGTCGTCATTCCTTTCTTACGTATGAAAAATACGCACCGCGCGTTATTTCTTGGCTCATTTTTTGTCAGGGCATAAAATTAATTTATTATATGTTTAAAAAATTAGGGAGAAGCAAATGTCAAAAACAGCACTTATAACTGGATCAACAAGTGGCATTGGTGCGGGCATTGCTGAATCCTTTGCACGCCAAAAATACAATATTATATTAAATGGTTTTGGCAATATCGCTGATATTGAAGCACAACAGAAATATTTAACAGACACATATGCGATTAAAACATTATATTCAGCCTGTGATTTATCCAAAGCAGATCAAATAGATGAAATGATAAAGACGGCCAAATCAACTTTTGGCTGTATTGATGTTTTAGTGAATAATGCGGGCATTCAATACACTGAAAAAATAGAAGATTTTCCACCTGAAAAATGGGATGCGATTATTGCTATTAATTTAACAAGCGCTTTTCATACGATCAGACATACAATTCCGATCATGAAAGAAAAAGGATGGGGGCGCATCATTAATATAGCGTCAGCTCATGGGCTTGTTGCTTCTAAAAATAAATCTGCCTATGTCGCATCTAAACATGGCATCATCGGTCTTACAAAGGTCGTAGCGCTTGAAACAGCAACTGTTAATATAACCTGTAATGCCATCTGCCCAGGTTGGGTAGATACGCCTTTAATGCGCAAACAAGTTGATGATAAAGCAAAAACTTTAGGCGTTTCATTTGATCAAGCTTTACTGGATATGGTATCAGAAAAACAACCTTCTCAAAAATGTGCAACGCCTCATGATATAGGCGAATTATGTGTTTTCTTAGCACGTGAGGAAGCCGCCCAAATAACGGGTGCGTCTTATTCTATAGATGGCGGCTGGACGACTGAATAAGCTTTTTCAATAATTTTATTAATTTCTTAATATATTTTTCCTATAATCATTATATAACCACTAAAAAGGAAAATATTTATGAAAAAGAAAATGCTTGTTTTGATCTCCATATTTTTCATTAACTCTTTTCCTCTTTTGGCGGATAAAGAAGATTTATTGAATAAATTGTTTGAACGACTTGAGGTCTCGAAAAATATGCGTGAAAGTGCTGAGCTTACTTTACCCAAAACACCTGAAACCTTAAAAAATATTTTTGGTGAAGATCAGGAAAAATTTAATATAATTTTAGATGAAGAAAGAAAGAAATTTTTAGAAAAATGGGTTTCACAGGAAACTGAGAATTATAAAAATATTTGGACACTTATTATTGGGCAGAATTTTTCAGAAAAAGATCTTGAAACACTTGCTGATATTTATGCACAAGATGTTTTTAAAAAATTTATCACATTTTTAGGAAAAATTGAGCAATCGCTAGAAAATATTTTACAAAATCAACAAACTCAAATCGCTATTACCTACGGAGAGACACTCATAAAAGCACTTGAAAAATCAAAAGAAGAAGGACTTGATGCCTTTATTATTGATGCTGAAATTGACCGTATTAAACAAATTAAAAGTGTCTTAAAACAAACACTTGCTTCTATAGATACTAAAAGTACTAAAAATAACGAAAATTTATAATATTGGGATGTATGGGGCGTTGATAAATGGTCGGAGCGGCGGGATTTGAACCCACGACCCCCAGACCCCCAGTCTGGTGCGCTACCAAGCTGCGCTACGCTCCGTTTTAAACTTAAGTTAATATTCTTTCCTTAAGTTCTTGTGGCAAGATAGCAATTCCATTATAAAAGTGCAAGGGTGCTTCATTCAAAAAACTATAATTTTGGATTAAGTTCGGTATACTCAATTGTTGAACAACACGTTTTTAGGAAAATTGATGCTTACTTGGCAAATTTATATTGAATTTTTTGTAGCGGTGCTTATTGCACTTAATCCAATCGGTAATATAGCTTTCTTTTTATCGCTTACATCGCATCAATCAGCAAAAGAAAAAAGCAAAACAGCTTTTATGGCAGCGATCGCAATTGCAATAACGATTGTTTTAACGGTGTGGCTTGGTCAACGGGTTCTAGATGCTTTTGGTATTAGCATTGGTTCATTCCGTATGGGGGCTGGGATTGCTATTTTACTTGTTGGTATCTCTATGGTTAAGAATGGGGCAGACGCACCACCACCGACACATGCATTGGATGCTGATCATCCTCCTAAAAAAAATATCGCTGTCGTGCCATTAGCAATTCCCATTGTTGCAGGGCCTGCAACCCTTGGTGTTATTATATCTCAGACAGAAAATATTCCTGGTATTTGGGATGAGCTTATTTTTTCGGGGCTTGGACTTGTTGCAACTTTTATTATTTGGATTATTTTTAAATTCGCCGTTCCTGTTGGACGTATTTTAGGTCAAGAAGGTATCAATATAATAACGCGTATCATGGGCCTTATATTGATGGCTATTGCTATGGAATCGATGAGCAAAGGGATTAGGCTTTTATTCCCTGGTCTTGCTTAATAAAATATTAAAATGCTTCTTAGAATTCTTTTTAAGAAGCATGTACCCAAATAATCTGAAACCACCGTTTTTAGTCGATGGCCTTTGGTCGCTTTTTGAACCAAAAATTCTTAAGATAAAACAACTATCTGTCATAAATTTTGGCATCAAAAATTATCTCAAATTTCAGACTCAAAAATCTGCATTTCCAAATCATTATGGGTATATAAAAAAATAATTTAGCATAATTTTATAAAATTTAAGAAATTATTCATATCCCTTGTTAGTTTGTATGAAATGTGATTAAATATATTTCTTATTAGGACTCTTTGATCTTTACAAAAAATATTTTAACTTTAGGATTTTAAATGCTTAAAAAGCTTTTTCTTGTCGTGTTTTGTGTTTTAATTTCTTCAAAAACACTACAAGCAGATAATTACGTAATAGCTAATTATAAAACACGTTTTATAGAAGAAAAAGGTGGCAATCCATTTCAAAGACAAAGCCCTTGCTCAACATTTAAAATTCCATTGGCGATTATTGGATTTCAAGAAAACTATCTTCTCGATAATAATGCGCCTGTATGTGATTATAAGGAAGGTTATACGAATTGGATTCCAATATGGGAACAATCTTTCACGCCTTTTACCTGGATGCAAAAATCATGCGTTTGGTATTCACAAGAAATTATCGCAAAACCCTATGGCCAAGAAAGACTTCAACAATTTGTTGAAAACTTTAAATATGGTAATATGGACGCTTCAGGGACTAATGAAAACTATGATTACTCTTTTTCATGGTTGAATTCATCACTTCAAATTTCTCCACGCGAACAAATTAATTTTCTTTTTAAATTATTAGATCGTGGTTATGGCGCTACAGAAAACATCTATCAAAAAGTTGAAAATATTATTCCTCAAGAAGATCTGATTAATGGTTGGGTATTGCACGGTAAAACGGGCACATCCTATTTTTGGAACGAAGATGGATCTTGGGATAAAAGAAAACAAATGGGCTGGTATATTGGTTGGATTGAAAAATATAGACAAAAATATGTTTTTGCTTATGCTATTAATGAAATGGATACAGATCCAAATTTAAGCGCTGGATTAACAGCAAAACAAAGAATTAAAGAAAAATTAGAAGCATTTATTCTTAAATGGAATCTTTAAAATATCGTAAAATAAATTTAAACGAGAATTTCAATGAGTTTGTATGCTTTACTAAATAATTATTTTCCTGAAGATATAAATGAAATTAAATATAAGCAAAGGATGTTAGATTTTTTAAATACACATCAAAATCCTTTTGCACGCAGTTTGAAAATTGGGCATTTTACGGCTTCTGCTTTTTTACTCAATACTGATAAAACAAAATTTCTACTTATGCATCATAAAAAAATAAATCTATGGATTCAGCCTGGCGGACATTGTGATGGCAATCCTGATGTATTGGCTGTAGCGATTAAAGAATCGCAAGAAGAATCTGGCATTATGGAAATTATACCCATTAATACTAAAATTTTTGATATTGATATTCATACATTTCCAAGCAATGAAAAAGATCCAGAACATTATCATTATGATATTCGATTTCTGCTTAAAACAGTAGGTAATGATCATTTTATTCAAAATGAAGAATCTCACGCGTTAAGATGGATTGATCTTTATTCTTCTTCAGAGCTTTCCCTTGAACATTCAATTAAAAGAATGGTCCATAAATATAATAATCAATAAATTATTGTAAAAAGTTAATAGCTTCATTTGAAAAACTCTTTTTTACCCATTTAAAAAGAAGTTGTTCAATTATTTTTTCAACATCTCTAAAATTTTTCTTATCTCTTAATTCTTCTCTTAATTCTTGTTGATACATTTGATTTAACATATCATTTTCAAATAAATTGGGGATAAGTTCGGAAAGTTTTTGTGATTTGATACAGTTAACAGCATATTCATTTAAATATTCTTGTGTTGGTTTCGGAAAGTTAATTTGCTGGCTTCTACTATTAATGGCTTCATTTCTATCTTCATTTTTAACGTCATGTTGAAAAGAAGATAATTGATCATTATTTGCAAAAAGCACAAGAATTGGTATTAAAGGTAGCAAAAATTCATCAGCACCGTTTTCTGTAAAATATTGTGTTGGTATGATACTATGGTTTCCATTAAAAACGCGTTTAAACGAATTCATTATATCATTATTGCTCATGTAAATTTCATCACAAAAAAGAAATAAACCATTTGCGTTTCGAGTATGCGTGTCGCGATAAGCCTTTAAAAAAGAGCCCGATTGTTTTCCATTACCTTCTATATCTTTTTCATTTAAAAGTGTAGCACGTTGACAATAAACACTTTTTGGTAGATTCGCTTTAAACCAAGTTTCAAGATAGTTTGCAAAATTTGTTTTTCCAATACCAGGCGTTCCCGTCAAATGTAGACATGTAATGGAAGGCGCCATTCCATAAAGCTGTGCAATATAATGAGCGATTCTGCCGCCCAATATATCCATTTCTTCCTCTGGAAAATGCTCATATTTTGAAAAATATGCATTTAACATAATGATTAAATTGTTAATAATCTCTTTAAAAGAAAGTTGTTTTTTTGGATGTTTTTTTTGTTGATAAACCCTCATCCCCAAAGCAAATTTAATAAATTTTAAATGTATATCTTGGGTTGAAAGATTTTGCGCCGCTAATTTAAATTGAGTTATCAAAGGACGCCATAAAGGTTTTGGAATGAAACATTGATTTTTAACAAATTCAATTTCATATTCATCTAAAATTTGGGAATGTGGCAAAAAATAATTATAAAGCGAAGGCATTATTTCTTTAAGAAGAAAAATGCTATAAAACGATAAATACATAATATCAAAAGACCAATTTGAAGGCATGGCGGCAATAGTAATAGCGGTCATACCTGATATTAATAACAAAGAAACCCCATTCGTTAAGGCTGGATGTAATGCTGCACGATTTTTATATTTATTTAAACGATCCAAACATTCTTCTTGATATAATTTAAATTCGTTTTTTTCTTTTTTTGTCGTCTCAATAGGTAGATAGGGTTCCATTTGCATAGGATAATATGGAAAATTTATCGGCATTAAAATACATTCTGAAGATTTTTCTATATCGGTATCTTCATCATATTTTTCTTCAAATACATTTTCATAACACCCACGTTTATTTAAGATTGTGGCATATTTTTGATGAATTTTTTCTAAAGCAAAAGCTTGTTCATAATCCACAATGATTGCTGCAGATGGGGTTAGCATTAAAAAATTGATTATTCCTACAAAAAATATTTTTTGAAAAAAGGAATTTATATACATTTAATCACCCACGATAAAAAACTATATATTGTAGATAGCATAAATTTTTAAGACATGACAATACTAAATATAGTGTTTTTTAGATCGCGTGCTGTTTTCTATTTTTAAGCGCAATGGCAGCAATCACAATTAAACCTGTTACGAATTTATGATCAGAAGGTGGTAATCCTAATGAAATAGCAATGCCTCTGATTTGTTCATAGATAAGGGCGCCGATTAAAGGCGCTAATAATTGTTTTTGTATCGTGTCAGTACCAAGGATTGTTTCACCAATCATGAGTGCTGCCAAAGCATGAATCACAATGCCAACACCCATACCAATATCGGCGTAATGCTGCATTTGGACCATTAAAGCGCCACCAAATCCATTAAGAGCGTTACTAATAAATAGCCCTGTTAAAATATAAAATGTAAGTGATGCGCCAATTTTTTCGGCAAAAAAAGGATTCAAGCCTACTGCCCTAAATCTTAATCCTTTTTGTGTCATTAAAAATCGATATAAAATAAGAAAAATAAGGATATTGAGCGTAAGTAATGCAACAATTTTAATGTAAATGAGTTCGCCTAAAAAACTAAATAATGTCATTTCATTAAACAAATGAATATTGGGCTTCCCCATAAAGCGTAAATTAAGACTATAGACCATTGTGCTTAAAATGATTCCAGCTAAAAGCGTATTTACTTTATATTTTATATGTAGATAGGCCGTACACAAACCAATAAGGCCTCCTGCAAAACATGCAATCAAAGTTGCGCTTATTGGATCAAGACCAATGGTTAATATGGCTGCACAAACGGCACCGCCCAAAGGATAAGCACCTTCAGATGTCAAATCAGCAAAATTAAGTAATCTGAAAGGAATCATAACGCCCATCGTAACAATGGCCAGAATTAAGGCTTGTAAAATACCCGTAGGCACCAAATTAACAAATTGTGTCATAAAATCGTGCATCATCATTCAATCCCTTCTGCAGAATTGACTAAAAGCTCATTTTCAAAGTGATAAAAAAGATCCAGCAAGTCTTTAATAGTTAACGCTTTTTTTGCATCATCCTTAAGGTCAATCACAATTTTACCTTTGTGGAGCATGATAATGCGATCGCCATATAGGATGGCATCACTTAGATTGTGTGTGACCATCAAAGTCGTCATATGATGCTTCTCAATAAGGTTAGCAGTAAATTGCATTAATTTTTGTGATGTTTTAGGGTCAAGGGCAGAAGAATGTTCATCCAGCAAAAGTAGTTTGGGTGGCGCAAGACTTGCCATAATAAGGGCGGCAAGTTGTCGTTGACCACCTGATAGGTTCGATAATTTTGTATGCATATGTTTTTCAAGTCCTAATTTATAGGATTTTAGTTCTTGTAAGAAAAATTTTTCGGCGCTTTTAAAACTTGAAAAAGTTGCTTTTTGCCCACGGAGCAAACTTAAAGACATGTTTTCTAGCAAGGTCATCTCGGCAATAGTACCTTTTGCAATATCTTGCGTGACAGAACTTAAAAATTGAGCCCTTTTATGAATTGATAATCCTGTAATATTTTTTTGATCAAAAATGATCTTACCTTTTTGAGGTTTAAGTTCACCCGAAATCGTTTTAAGTAAAGTTGATTTACCAGATCCATTGCTACCGATGATGACACAAAATGAACCCTCTTGAAGCTCTAAATCAAGATGATTTAAAATAGGTTCAAAATGAAGCGGGTATTTATGTGTAATATTTTGTATCTTTAACACAATGCCTACTCCAAAATTGATATATTTTTTTCATCTTTGGGTAATTGAATATTAAATTTTTTCGTCTGCTTTTTACTTATAAAGCCATGATGGTCTTCTAGGCTTGGATGCATCGGTGGAATATCTTTGATATCCTTACCGCCCATGATAGAAGCAGCAATTTTTGCAGCATTGGCACCAATTTGATAAAATGAAACGCCAAAACTTGCAAGTACAAGATTTTTATGAACAGCATCTGAATCCGCATTAATGATCGGGATACCTAAACCATCGGCTGCATGAACAATTGCTGGCAAAGTTGGTTGAATGGGACCGCTTGTGCCCACATAAATCAGATCGACCTTATCTTTAAATGACGCAATACCTAAAGGAACATCGCGTGGATGATCAATAGCCTTAGATACCAGAATCATATTATGTTTTTCTGCCTCATGCTCAAATGATTTTAGAAGCGCTACATCATTGGCTTCCCCTGTTGCATAAAGCATCCCTATTCTTTTAGCATTAGGTAAAATACTTTTGATAAAATTAATAAGCGCATTAAAATCTTGTCGTTCAGAAGCACCTGTTATATTGGCTGTTGATTCATTTTCGTTTTTAAGCAGACCTGCTTCAACAGGATCTGTAATGCTTGCAAAAACAATAGGTTTATCTTTGAACACATTTTGAGCTGATTGAGCAACAGGCGTTGTAATTGCTAATAATAATTTAGGATTTTTAGAGTGCAATTTCGTCAGCATTTGAATGATTTGAGTAGGATCAAAATTAACATGATTCATATCAAATTGAATCTGTTCGTTTTCTTTATAGCCAAATTTTTCTAATGTTTCTTTAAAGCCTTTGATGGTTTCTTCCAAAGACGAATGTGGGCCATAATTAGCAATGGCTATTGTGGGAAGTTGCGGTGTATTTTTTTGAAAAAAATAGGTGGAGAGAATAACAGCAATTAAGCTTAATAATAGAATGATCGTTCTTTTAGTGGCAAACATTTTAATCTCTTATTTTACGATGAACATATAGGTATAAAGGGGTAGAGCTGTCTAGAGACGCCAACGCCAGTCTTTATGTGTCCAAAGTAAAGAGATCATAGGTTTATCCAATTTTTATATCACACAGAATCTTAGTATGGTTAAAAAAAGAATGCAACTTTTTTATTGCAATCCTTAGGTGCCATTGAAATATCAACAGCTCCTAGAATTTCGCAAAAAATCTATTCTTTTTTAGCATAAAAACAATGATCCCATACAATGGATTCATTAAAAATTTCTTTTAAATCGTCATAATTTATATAATCAGTTTTGTGCATATCATAAAAATGATTATTCATTTCACTTTTTTCGCCAAGTTTAGTACCACTTAAAAGAACTTCTTTAAGTTGTGTTAGTTTTAAGAAAGATTGTGGTATGATACTTAGGTTGTTATTGTAGTTTAAATTTAATATTTTTAATTTAGAAAGATTGCCGATACTGTTAGGTATATATCTAAGATCGTTACTATATAGATAAAGAGTATTTAATTCACTTAATTCACCTATTTCTTCAGGCAATAGTTTAAGTCCATTACTAGAAAGATCAATTAGCTCTAAATTATGTAATTGATTGATGTGGTTTGGAACAGTTTCTATCTTATTGTTATACATAAATAAATACTTTAAGGTTTTTGGTAAACAAGTATCATTTGGAAATACATCAAGATTGTTGGAAGAAAGATTGATATGTTCCAATTGATGTAATTGGTTAAAGTTATCAGGAAGCTCTTTGATCATATTATCAGATAGATCAAGATACCTTAATTTGTTAAGATTCACAAAATTGTCAGGCAATGTTGTAATGTTGCGACCATTTAATCTTAATGTTTTGATCCAAGTGATAGAATCGCACAATGTTTCAAGATGATAGGCTATAAACTGTTTTTGATTGCGTGATGTTAATTGAAGATTACCTTCGACTATTTGTCTTTTAAGGTCATCTATCTCGCGATCGCTTAAATAAATTCCTGACTCAGCAATATTAAGCGGGAAGGAATCTTCATTTTGATCAATTGTTAAGCACGTATAATAGGCAATTTCTGACACATTAAGAGCTTTTCTTATAAAAGCATCAGCTTTTTCTTTTTTTTCTTCATCAGATATAAATTCTTCGCTTTGGTCAGCGGCTTTTATATCCCTAACTGACGATGCAAAATTATTGCTTTGTAAGGAATATAAATTTGAAAACATACCGCCAGAAGTCCAAAAAAGACGAATGGGGCTGAATTGACTGTTAACGTTAAAAAATCTAAAATTTGGTTTTTTTGCTAAATTTGACGGTGTATATAAAGATAAAAATTTGTATATTGAAGATAAGCCTGGATTTGCTTCTACTTGAAATGAAACTACGCTCAATATAATAAAAGTTATAGACAGAAGTTTTTTCATTGTATTTTCTCCAAATAATGACCCATTGATATTATCAGACAAAATAAATAAAATCTATATCATATTGAATTTGCATATATAAAGAGATGATTACAAAAAAGTGTATGTGTTAACATGAGTTATCAGCAAAAATTAGGCATAGTGAAATGACTTGAAAAAGCTATATGTTGAAAGGTATTTTAAAATCAAACAGTTCGTCATTGCGAGTGGCGAAGCAGCAAAGCAATCCACACTTTTGAATGATCTGGTAAGCTTGTGGATTGTCACAAACACCTTCGTGCTACTCAGGTATTTTCATCGGGGACGAGGCTTTTGTAGTGGTTTCAAGTCATTTGACTATATCGAAGGAATCTATAATTTTTTAAGCTTTTTTAAAAACTTTTTGATTTTAGCTTTTTTAAGTCGAATTGAAAAATAGATAAGATAATTTTAACGATGAATCGTAAAAGTTAACAGACTATATCTTATCGTTTATATAGAAAAAACATAAAAATTTAAGGATTTGCATAGACAAAGCTATTACGCTTTTTCTTTGCACACCCTTATTTTTCTATTCTTATTTTGAAATAATTAGGCATATGCCTAAATTATTCCGCAGGAATAATTGTTACAAAAGTACGACCTTCTGCCTTGTGCAGAAATTTCACTTGACCTTGCGTTAACGCAAAGAGTGTATGGTCTTTACCAATACCAACATTTGTACCTGGATAATATTTGGTTCCACGTTGTCTAACAAGGATATTGCCAGCCAAAACAGCTTCACCACCAAATTTTTTTACGCCTAGACGCCTTCCAGCACTATCACGTCCGTTACGCGAACTACCACCAGCTTTTTTCTGTGCCATATTCTATTCTCAACCTCTAAAAAGGATTAATGACCATTACCAATTGTCGTAATGCGCAAGACCGTTTCGTATTGACGATGGCCTTTTTTACGACGATAATTATGGCGACGTATCTTTTTGAAAACAATTACTTTTTTGCCTTTACGCTGAATCATAACTTCAGCTTCAACAAAAGCACCATCGATTGCGGGTTGACCAATTGATACTTGGTCACCATTTCCAACCATTAATACGTCGTCAAGACGCACCTTGGAGCCAACTTCTCCGTTTAAACGTTCAACAACGAGGAGATCATTTTCTTGAACTCTGTATTGTTTTCCACCAGTTTGAACAACTGCAAACATTTGTGATCACCTAAATATATAATTCTATCGTTTATTGTAAGCCCCATATAATAATATGCCAATAGGTTTTGTCAACCTTTAATTGCAAATCTGAAAGATTAAAAAAGTCTTTTCAATTGAAAATAAGAATGGTAGCTTGATTTTGAAACATAATTAATAATTCTATCGGAGGAACTTTGAATGCGTAAAATATCACTCATCCTAGCATCTTTTGCTTTTGTAAGCAGTTCTGCCTTTGCTTATACAGCAGGTACTGTTGAATTCACATCAGTGTGGGATCCAGCAAAAAAAACTTTTACTGTAACAGGTGGCACTAACTCAAAGGGTGAAAAAATGGATGCAAAACAAGTTGCAGCCATGGAAAAATACTTGTCAGCTACAAAAGAAGCTATCGAAAAGGATAAAGATGGCGCTGCAACTTTAGGCATAGGCACCACTATTGGCGGTTTATTTGATTCCCTTCTTGGTGGCATTTAATTTTTAAAATACGGGTAAAGTTAATCTTTACCCGTATATTTTCTTAATAATAAACGTTCAATATTTAAAATTTATAAAATCATAAAAATTAAAGATATATTGGTTAGATTGTTTGAGTATGTCATTAACATATTCCAAATAATGTATTAATATGTTGAATTTAGAATTTTAATAGTTCCACTATTTAAAATAGCAGGCGTGATGTTGTATGTAAGCACCTTAGGAACATATTTATGTAAGTGCTATTTATCTTAATTATTATAAAAAACTACAATAAAAAACCTTTTCAACTGAATTTGAAGATGATAATCTTATACAGAAATATAAACAATAATCTCTTTTGGAGGAACTAAACATGCGTAAATTATCACTTATTCTCGCTACTTTTGCTTTTGCAAGTTTTGCAAACACTGCATCTGCTGGCAATCTTGAAGCTACATTCGTTTGGAATCCAGATGCGAAAACCGTTACTGTAAAAGACGGAACGAATACAAAAGGTGAAAAAATGACTGATGAGCAAAAGCAAGTTTTAGGAAAAATCTTGCAAAACTCTATAGATTCTAATAAAGATGCTGCTGCAACTTTAGGACTTTCAAGTATGATCTCTGGCTTGCTTGGCATGATCTAGTTCGTCTGTGATATGGGTGGGCTTTCTCACCCATATCTATTTTAAAATGAATGGAATTGGATAGTAGCAAGAAAGTTTAATTTTTTAGATCAATTCATCCTTATATAACACATCGTAAAAACATACAATGTCTTGAGAATGAGTAAACACATTGTGTACATAAGCAAAAATGTGTACTCATATAAAATTAAAGGCTAGATTATGCCATTCAATGATATCCCAGTTTTTAAAGCACTTGCGCAACGACTAACAACCTTGTCTTTTCGTCAGGGGCTTCTTGCGCGAAATCTTGCAAACATTCAGACGCCTCATCAAAAAGCAATCGATATTGATCCCAAAGCGCTTTCAGGCTCTTCTCAAGGCTTTAAACATATTATTGAATTAAAAAAAACAAACGCAAAACATATATCTTCACAAAATCAAACAAGCTCTAATGGTCTTAAGATAACAACCAGTAAAGATAAAGATCAGGTGACTATCCAAGGCAATAACATTGCACTTGATGACCAATTACAAAAAGTTGAAGAAACACGTCTTGCACACCAGGTTGCAACGATGCTTTATCGTAAAAATCATGACTTAATTCGGACGGCCCTTCAAGTAAAAGGCTAGATGCTTTTTATATTTCATAAAAAGATCCACTCTATTTAATGCAATATGTTGAAAAGTCTATAAAAACTTGCCCACAAACCTTTGTTTTCCTGAACGCGTTGAAGCGAAGCTTCATACGCAGATTCAGGATCCAGAAGGAAATACATGATCAAAGAACATGGCAAAATTATTTAAATAACGTCATGATCTACCATCATGATTGTTAATTGGACCCTGAATCCGTGCTTGAAGCTTTGCTTCTCGCTTGTTCAGGGAAACGGCTGGATGTTTGCCGGGTTTTACCAAAGTTATTTTTTGTCCCATAGATTGAATTTTTGTATATTTTCAATGTGCAGTATGATTTCTTTATGAAATGTCAACTGCTCCTATATTATATTAATTTATTTTCTTTACTTTTAAATCCAATGCCGCCGCCATTAAAGCTTGTGTATAAGCTTGTTTGGGATTTGTAAATATTTGATCGCGTGTGCCTTCTTCAACAATTTTACCGTCTTTCATGACGAGAATTCGATGGCTTAATGCACGAATGACTTTAAGATCATGCGATATAAAAATATACGCTAGATTATATCGCATTTGAAGATCACGTAACAAATCAACGATTTGTGCTTGAACGGACATATCCAATGCTGAAGTCGGCTCATCAAGAATCAATAATTTTGGACGTAAAATAAGCGCGCGTGCAATTGAAATACGCTGACGTTGACCGCCTGAAAATTCATGAGGGAAGCGGTATCTACTATCAGGGCTTAAACCCACATCATTTAATGTTTGGATAATACAATCATGTCGTTCTTTGGGCTTTGTCATTAATCCATGAACATCAAGACCTTCGGCAATAATTTGTTCAACATTCATACGCGGACTTAATGAGGCAAAAGGATCCTGGAACACAATCTGCATTTCACGTCTTAAATGCCGTAATTCTTTGCCTTTAAGATTATGAATCGGATTTTGGCAAAAATTGATTTCACCTTGGCTATATTGGAGCTTTAACAATGCTAGACCTAAGGTCGTTTTACCGGAACCAGATTCACCCACAATGCCTAAGGTTTCGCCTTGACGCACCAAAAAGGAAACGCCATCGACCGCTTTGACATAATCATAAGTACGTTTAAAAATGCCTTTTTTAATTGGGAACCAGACTTTTAAATCATGGGCTTCCATGATAATCGGCGCATTTTCTTTCAAAGGAACAACTGGGCCTTTGGGTTCAGCCGCCAATAATTTTTGAGTATAAGGATGCTGAGGGCTTTCAAAAATTTGTTGCTTTGTCCCGCGTTCAACAATTTTACCTTCGGTCATCACGATGACATTATCAGCCATTTTACGGACAATGCCTAAATCATGGGTGATCAGCAATAAGGCCATATTGTAACGTTTTTGAAGATCAAGCAACAGATCAAGAATTTGTGCTTGAATCGTGACATCAAGCGCTGTCGTGGGTTCATCAGCAATTAATAAATCCGGGTCATTGGCAAGCGCCATTGCAATCATGACACGTTGGCGTTGACCGCCAGATAATTGATGTGGATAGGCATTAAGCAATCGTTCATCGCTGGGTAATCCAACATCGGCCATTAAATCTTTAACGCGTTTTAAAAGTTTGTTTTTGGGGACGGGTTTATGAAGCTGTATGGCTTCAGCAATTTGTTGATCGACGCGATGAAGGGGATTCAAAGAGGTCATGGGTTCTTGAAAAATGACGCCCATGCGATCGCCACGTAATTGACATAGGTCATTTTCAGGTGTTTTTTGAAGATCTTTGCCTAAAAAGATAATTTTGCCGCTGGTATATTTTGTAATTGCAGGTGATAAAAGGCGCATGATCGATAGGGCGGTAACCGATTTACCAGAGCCTGATTCGCCCACAAGCGCTAAGGTTTCGCCTTTATCAAGAGAAAAGCTAATATTATGAAGCGTTGGAAATTCTTTTTCGCCCAGGATAAAAGACATAGAAAGGTTTTCGACGCTCAGCAGCGATTCATTATTTTTATGAGGAATATTGCTCATCGTTTGAATGTCTTTCTGGGATCAAAAGCATCCCGCACAGCCTCGCCAATGAAGACGAGCAATGTCAGTGTGATTGATAACGCCAAAAAGCCTGTAAGGCCAAGCCAGGGGGCGGAGAGATGATTTTTGCCTTGCATCAAAAGTTCACCCATTGACGGCGATCCTGGTGGCAGCCCGAAACCTAAAAAATCGAGTGAAGCCAAAGTTGAAATGGACCCGCTTAAGATGAAAGGCACTAATGATAAAGTGGCAACCATGGCATTTGGTAATATGTGACGTGTCATGACTGTAATATTGCCAACGCCCAAGGCTTTGGCTGCGCGTACATAATCGAAATTACGCGCACGTAAAAATTCAGCACGTACAACAGCGACCAAGGCCATCCAACTAAATAGCAACATAATAAACATAAGCCACCAAAAATTAGGTTCGATGATCGATGCCATAATCAAAATCAGATAAAGCAAAGGTAATCCTGACCAAATTTCGATAAAACGCTGGAAGATAAGATCGGTTAAACCACCGAAATAGCCTTGAATAGCACCTGCTGCAATGCCGATACAGGAGCTTAAAATCGTAAGACTTAGACCAAATAACACTGAAAGTCTAAAACCATAAATAAGGCGTGCTGTAACATCGCGTCCATGATCATCGGTGCCCAACCAATTTTCAGTGCTCGGTGGAGAAGGGGCAGGCGAGGGCAAATCCATTTTGATGGTTTTATAGCTATAAGGAATCAAAGGCCAAAGCATCCAACCTTTTTTCTTGATTAAATCTTGGACAAAAGGATCCCTATAATCCGCTTCTGTTTCAAATTCACCGCCAAAAGCTATTTCTGGATACACTTTAAAGATGGGGAAATAATAGTGATTGTCATAATGCACAAGCAAGGGTTTGTCATTAGAAATGAGTTCAGCAAAAAGCGTAAAGAAAAATAATACGCTAAATATCCATAAAGAATAAAGCCCACGTTTATTGGCTTTAAAATTGGCATAACGTCTTTCGCCAATGGGAGATAATTTCATGAACAAAAAACGTTTCGGTTTGTTTTCATGCGTCATGATTTGCGCGCCTCAAAATCAATGCGTGGATCAACAACAACGTATAAAATATCCCCTAGTAAATTTAAACCTAACCCAATGAGGGTAAAGACAAAAAGTGTTCCAAAAACGACTGGATAATCTCGATTAAGGGCTGATTCAAAGCCCAAATACCCTAAACCATCAAGCGAGAATATAACTTCGATCAAAACAGATCCTGTAAAGAAAATATGGGCAATCGCATGTGGAAAACCTGCTACAATCACAAGCATTGCATTTCTAAAGACATGTTTATAAAGCGCCGCCTTTTGTGTCAAGCCTTTGGCGCGTGCTGTCATTACATATTGCTTATTGATTTCTTCAAGGATCGAGTTTTTTGTTAAAATGGTTAATGATGCAAAACCACCAATGACCATCGCAAAAATAGGTAAAGTCACATGCCAAAAATAATCGGCTATTTTGTGAGGCCAATCCATTTCTGACCAATTATCGGATACAAGTCCCCTTAAGGGGAACCAGTCTAAATAACTACCCCCTGCGAAAATTATAATGAGCATTACCGCAAAAATAAAAGCAGGGATAGCGTAGCCTACAACGACGACAGCCGAACTCCACATATCAAATTTGCTGCCATCGCGTATGGCTTTTTTGATGCCAAGGGGAATGGAAATCAAATAAATAAGCAAGGTTGTCCATAATCCCAATGATATAGAAACTGGCAATTTATCTAAGATTAATTCACCAACCGTTTTATCCTTATAAAAGCTTTTGCCTAAATCAAAGGTGATATATTGCCCCAACATTTTCACAAAACGCTCATGCGCTGGTTTATCAAATCCATATAATTTTTCGATTTCTTTGATAAGTTCAGGGTCTAGACCTTGCGAGCCCCTATATTTACTATGAACATCACTTGAATCAAATTGTCCTTGGGATGACATGGATTCAAGGCCACCACCACCAAATCGAGCCGTTGCATCAACAGCCGTACCACGGATACGTGCAATTGTTTGCTCGACAGGTCCGCCAGGCGCAAATTGGACGATTAGAAAATTAATGACCAAAATCCCAAAAAGTGTTGGAATCATAAGTAAAAGCCTGCGGATGATATATGAAAGCATTGGCTAATTAATTCCTATTAAATAATTACCCAGATTATGGGCAAATTCGTCATTGGGAATCGCGAAGAAACCACTTTCCAGATTCGTCATTGCGAGCGTTGAAGACGCGTGGCAATCTAAAAATCTTTCCGAAGAGAGATTGCCGCACCCCCTAAAGGGGGTTCGCAATGACGATGCGGGATGGTTTTTGTCAGTAATTAGAAACTTTTTATGAAACTCGCTGATGTGAGGCGAGTGATAGGTTCGGCACGGAAGACCGGAGTTTATCCTTAATAACACCCGACTCTGAGTACCGAAGCGACGCATCAATCGACCACAGCAGTAGAGTTTCGTGAAGGGTTTATGGTTTTTTAGCATCAAGCGCCTTATCCTTCAAGGGATCAACCCACCATGTATCATAAATACCCAAACTCATTTTGGCTGGATTTTTAGGTTTACCAAATTTATCCTTATGTGCTACCCAATAATTGGGATTATAGAATAAAGGGATTGACACAAAAAGCCATTGCAGAACACGATCAAATGCTTTCGAAATAATAATAAGATCTTTTCGGGTTTGTGTATTAATAATTTTTTGAATTAATTCATCCACAACTTTATTTTTAAGGCCTGTTTTATTTTGTCCACCTTTACGATCTGCAAACTTACTTCCCCAATAGGCCTCTTGTTCATTACCAGGTGAAAAAGTAATTCCCATAGAGCTAACAATCATGTCAAAATCAAAATTGTTTTCACGCATTTCATATTGTGCAGAATCAACTATACGAAATTTAGCTTCAATGCCCGCTTTTGCCAAATTATTAATAAAAGGTTGTGTGTAACGTTGATGATATGGATCATAAATTAGAATTTCAAAAGTGAAAGGTTCTTTTGTTTTTTTGTTGATGAGTTTATCACCTTGTGTTATCCATCCCGCTTCCTTAAAAAGACGTAAAGCAATTCGTAAAGAGGATCTTATATTGCCAGATCCATCTGTCTTAGGCGGTGTATAAGCTTCTTTAAATACACGAATAGGTAAATCATTTTCATATTCTTCTAAAATTTCAAGTTCTTCACCTGTTGGTAAACCTGTTGCTGCAAGTTCCGTATTTTGAAAATAGCTTTTAGTACGTTGAAATTTATCGCGGAATAAATTTTTATTCACCCATTCAAAATTATATAAATAGGTTAAAGCTTCACGCACTTTACTATCCTGAAAAATGGGTTTTCTTAAATTAAAATAATACCCCATACGGCCCGGAGGTGTTTCATGATGAATTTCTTGCTTTACATTATAGCCCGATTTAAAAGTAGGGCCATTATAATCTTTAAACCATTCATCTGGTTTAACTTCGAGTTTTATATCAGTTTCGCCCGCAATAAAAGCCTGTAATGTTAAAGTTGAATCTTTGTAATATTGAAATTTAATTTTATCATAATTCCATCGTCCTTTAGCTAAAGGATGGTCTTTTGCCCAATAATCAGGATTAAGTTTCAATGTGATCTCATGCCCTGGCTTAAATTTTGAAACCATATAAGGGCCCGTTGTAACAATAGGTTCTAAAATTGTATCGTCAAATTTATGTTTTGACCAAAATGCTTTGGATAACACTGGTAATTGGCCTAAAATTAAAGCTAATTCTTTATTTTTATTGTTTTTAAAAACAAATTTTACTGACCAATTGTCTAATTTTTGTGCTTCTAAAACATCTGCATAATACGTTCTATAAAATGGTTTTCCTTTTTCACGTAACATATTAAAACTGAACAATAAATCATCTGCATTAGCAATAGTACCATCATTAAATTTGATATCTTTACGTAAGGTAAAGGTGACATATGAATTATCGTCTGGATGTTTAACGGATTCTGCTAAAAAACAATAATTAACAAGATTGTCATCTAACGGTTCATCCATAAGACTTTCATACATTAAATGCATTAATGTTGTGTGATGTACTGGAAAAGAAGTTCCTTTAATAGGAAAAGGATTAAAACTATCAAAAGATCCTAAAGCTGAAAAAGTAACTTTACCGCCCTTTGGTGCTTCTGGATTTACATAATCAAGGTGTTTAAATCCTGCTTTATATTTTGGTTCGACACCGCCTAAGCTTAAATAATAAGAAGAAGTTGCAGGTGTTTCAGCAAAAAGTGGAAAAACCGTTAATGCCGCGATAAAGCAAAAAAATAGTTTCATCTTTAACCTTGTGCAGCGGGTGTTGCAGGCACTGATGCGGGTGTTGCTACAGGTTGTGCAGTTGCAGATGCATCTGGCAATGGTTGTGGGTTGTCACCCATCGTGCGTAAATACGCAATAATGTTAGCCCGTTCTTGCGTTTTTGAAATACCGACAAAGGTCATTTTTGTACCTTTAACATAAGCATTTGGTTTAAATAAATAATCACTTAACGTTTGATAATCCCAATTGCCACCATGGCTCGCCATGGCTTTGGAATAGGCATAACCAGGTTTTGTGCCGACTTTTTCGCCAACGACATTCCATAAATTGGGGCCAACACGATGGGGACCATCTTTTTCTGCTGTGTGACATGAAACACATTTTTTAAAGACATCTTGACCAGCTTTGATATCAGCGCTAGCGAGCAATGCCATAATGGATTCAGGACCTTTTGGCGCGTCGCCGCTTTCAGTACCCGATGCTGGCGCATTCGTTGCGATGTTGATATTTGCGTTATGCTTATTTGTATCAAAAATGTGTGTGGCAACAATACTGCCGACAAGGGCAATAATACCCGCAACCAGGACAGAGGCTGCAATTTTATTAAACTCAAGCGACATTTTATTCCCCCTCTACTCGCCAAAAACACGTTTATTACTCAAAAGAAGCCTATTAAAGGATGTTCTCTTTAATATGCAGTAGCATAACGCTATTTGGTGTGTTATGACAGTTCTAAGTTAAAAACACATCAAATTTATGGACCTATAGATGCAAAAAATCAATCCTATAATTTTAATTCCGGCACGCTTAGGTGCAACGCGTCTTCCAAGTAAGCCAATGGCTGATATTGTTGGTAAAACCATGATTGAGCATGTTTATAGGCGTGGTGTTGAATCTAGTCTTGGTCCTGTCTATGTTGCAACACCTGATCAAGAAATTATTGATGTTATAAAAAAAATGGGTGGCAATGCGATTTTGACCTCAATTGAACATCAAACAGGGTCAGATCGAATTTATGAAGCAATTCAAAAAATCGATCCTGACAAAAAATACAATGTAATTGTGAATCTTCAAGGGGATTTGCCGCTTATTAAACCAGAAAATTTAAAAAAAGTCGTCGCCCCATTGCTTGCTGACGAGGCTGTTGATATTGCAACAATTGCATCACCCATCACTGAGGCGTCTGATAAAACTAATATAAATGTCGTGAAAATTGCTTTAGAGCTTTCAGCTAAAAATCCAGATATTGGACGCGGTGTTTATTTCAGTCGCTCCCTTATTCCACAAACACGCAATGATGACGATGTTTATTATCATCATATCGGCGTTTATGCTTTTAGACGCGAAGCTTTAGAACGTTTCATGACGCTGCCTGTCTCATTGCTTGAAAAACGTGAAAGATTGGAACAATTACGTGCATTAGCATCTGGTATGCGTATCGATGTGGCACTTGTTGATCAAATTCCACAATCTGTTGATACACAAGAAGATTTGGATCGCGTTCGTACGCAAGCTACAAACATTTAATTTATTGCTGTGTCTTTTAGAGGGTTAATGATGCAGGAAGATTTATCCCATAAACATTTCGTTTAAATAAGGGATTTCGGCTGTAATGAGTGCATATACGATAAGCCATAAAGCGAATGAAATTGATGTTGTTACGATTAATTTTATTTTCATATGTGGTTTATCAGGTGCCCCAATTTCTTGTCCTTTAACAAGTACTTCTGATCGCTGAATGCCCCAAGGCAAAACAGCGTAAAGCGTCACCCACCACAATACAACATAGATAACAATCCCTGAAACAATACCCATTAATGTTCTTCCAATTCTACTAACGTGCCACACATATCCTTAGGGTGAATAAACAAAACGGGTTTGCCCTCCATCCCAATTTTTGGATTACCTCCATTTAAATAACGGATTTTATCTTGAGTTGCATTCTTTATTATTGAAAGATCATTCACATTGAAGCAAAGGTGATGCATACCACCATCAGGATTCTTGTCCAAAAATTTCTGAATAGGAGATTGAGGGCCTAATGGATGCAAAAGTTCGATTAAACAACCAGGTAAATTGACTTTAATAATTGACACGCCATGTTCAGGCAAATCAAGCTGATCCGAAATTTCAGCGCCAAAGATATTTTTATAAAGATAAGCTGCCTTTGATAAGTCGGGAACAACGATGGCGATATGGGCGAGACCTGAGATCATAGATACCTCTACAAAAATGACAGATTATAGTAAAATAACGTAACTATCCGAGAGGAGCAATTTGAACATCCGCCCTTCCTACGTTCCGCGGCCATATCATTACCCATAAGTATAAACACCACCCCCTTCCTACGTCCCGCGACTTGATCGCGGGATCCAGACGATCTTCCCTAAAGTTAACATTGTGTAAATTGGACAATGACATCTTCTTTATTTACTTTCTGGATCCCGCGGACAAGCCGCGGGACGTAGGAGGTGGAGTAAGCAATAGTTATTAATTATCTATATGTTGACATATTTATGGGTAATGATATGTCCGCGGGATCGAGAAAAATCTTAAGAAAGCTCAATAATAATAGCTACTATTTCTCCACCATGGATCCCGCGGTCAAGCCGCGGGAAGTAGGAAGCTTATAGTGTTTTCGATTCATTCCACTACCTAGTTAAACCCGAATCACATTCACTTCAATCAATGGTTTTTTACCAAAGACATTACGCGTATGTTTTCTGAAAGCAGCTTCAATAATTTCCATAATGACTTTATCATTGCGTCTTTCAACAGGCGTGAGTCCAGCAATAATTTCGCGGACCAATTCACAAGCACTCCACCATTCTTCATCTTCAGGATCATAATCCCAAACGCCGAAGGAGGATAATTGTGGATCACCACGCAATAGACCTTTAATATCCAATGCAATCGTGATCGCAAGGAATCCATTGCTGAAAACGCGTTCGCGCATTCTTAACAAAGGCTTTGTGAGCGGTGTTAATGTTTTACCGTCCATAGCCCAACGACCGACAGGGACTGTATCGATAATTTCTGAATAATCAGGCCCTATGCGAATAACAGCACCATTTTCAGTAACGATAACTTCTGGCACTTGACATGCTTTAGCGTGACGTCCTTGCGCTAGTAAATGACGTGCTTCACCATGAACAGGAATAACGCAACGTGGTTTAACCCATTGATACATTTGTGTCAATTCATCTTGCGATGGGTGACCTGAAACGTGTGTGAATTCATCTTTTGGGGTTAATATTTCAATACCCATTTTAACAAGATTATTTTGGACAGCGAAAATCGCTTTTTCATTGCCAGGAATCATACGCGATGAATAAACAACAGAATCACCTGCTTGCAATTTAATATGCGGATGCGTACCATTTGAAATACGCGAAAGTGCAGCCATTGGCTCACCTTGACTACCAGTGCAAATCAGCAATACTTTATTGCGCGCCATAAGCGCTGCTTCTTGTTCTGATAAAAAGGGATCAAGGTTTTTTAAATAGCCAAGATCACGTGCAATTTCATTCATGCGCCATAATGAGCGACCGACGAGTCCTACGCGACGACCAATAGTTTTTGCAGCGATGGCAATCGTTTCAAGACGCGCGATGTTACTTGCAAAACAAGCAATTGCTAATCGACCTTCTGGATAATTTTGAACGAGCTTCAATAAAGATTCACGTACTTCGCCTTCAGAGCCAGAGCGTCCTTTTTCCATGGCATTGGTTGAATCGCAAACAAGCGCGTCAATACCCAATTCACCAAGTTCAGCAAGGGCGTTACGATCTACATCGTCACCAACGAGTGGATGAGGATCAAATTTCCAATCGCCCGTGTGTAAAACACGTCCTGCATCTGTTTCAATTAAAACAGCATTAGGTTCTGGAATGGAATGCGTCAAGGTGACGTATTTTACGCGAAAGGGGTTTAAATCAATCGTGCCGCCGACGGGTATTTCATGTAATATTGCTTCTTTATGAATACCTGCATCATATAATTTATGGCGCACTAAAGCAGCTGTGAAAGGCGTTGCGTAAATGGGGCAACGTAATTCAGCCCATAAATAAGGAACAGCGCCAATATGATCTTCATGTGCGTGGGTTAAAACGATCCCTACAAGATCATCTTTTCGTTCGATGATAAAGCTTGGATCAGGCATAATAATTTCAAAGCCACGTGAACTTGTTTCACCAAAGGTGACACCAAGATCAACCATGAGCCATTTACCCTCATACCCGTATAAATTGAGGTTCATTCCTATTTCGCCCGTGCCACCCAGGGGAATAAAAATCATTTCCGATTTTGATTTTGTCATTATATACTCTAACTGTTTTTTAACTTGTTAATAATTTGTAATTATTCATCCTACGCGTAAATTCGTCGTCAAGTCTGCGCTTCCAGTACTCATGTACTTAAGTACATTCCGTGCCGGTTCTCACCTTTCCTAGACTTTATCACATAATCTGAATAATTATCGGCTAAGTGTTTAGAAAACATAATTAATAAAAAAGTGTACAAATGTCTTATCATTCCGTTCTTATTTGCATGTATCAAGTTTAATATACACGCACGAATAGAAGCGGTTACAGACTTTGTCTCATAAATCCAGTAATTATGTCGATTTAAAATAGACGTCTCCTGCTGTTACTTTTATTGTTTCATTTTCTGTTTCGACGATGAGTGCGCCTTGCGTATCCAAATCGCGAAAAATGCCTGTTAATTCTTTTTGCTCGAGCCGAATCTTGATGGGTTCATTTAGCCCTTTTGCGCGCTCTAGCCATAATTCTCTAATATGCTGAAATCCATTTTTCAGCCAATATTCGTAAAAGAAAGATATCTTTTGTAAGATCCTATCTAACATTTTTTGTTTATCAGCATTTGCTGCTGAAACCCCACGATCAATTAATGACGTTGCGGGCACTAAAGTCCCACTTTCTGGGAAATCCAAACAATTAAGGCCGATACCAATAATAATACCCTGTAGCTCGTTTTTTAAATTTGTATTGGCCTCAAGTAAAATGCCACACACCTTCAAATCATCAATTAATATATCGTTAGGCCATTTATACAACATTTTTGTCTTTTTGGGAAGTATTTCTTGCAAAGCCTCACCAATGGCCAAACATATCACAAAAGAGAGCTCTGACGCTTTGGTAAGATTAACATTAGGCGTTACGCAAAGACTGAAATAAAGATTGCCAATGGGTGATATCCATTGTCGTCCATAACGACCGCGACCGCCAGTTTGAAGATCCGATTGAACAATATATCCATGTGATTTTGTTGGATTATTTACTAAATAATCGCGTACCACATTCATGGTGCTATCAATTTCATCATAATGGTGAATTGAAAATTCCATTATTGTGTAATTCTCCACTTATTTGTTATTGACTATCCAGATTATGTGACAAAGTCTAGAAAGGCAGAGAACCGGAACGGAATGTACCCCTTCGTACATGAGTACCGGAAACGCATGCCTGACGACGAATTTGTCCATAGGCTGGGTAGTAAGCATTATTGATAAACAACCAATGACGTCGCTGCCAGTCGCGCATAATGCGCTATAAAATCGGGTTTAATAAAAAAGCACAAGATAAAGACACCTGCCATAACCATAATGACTCTAAGCGTACGAGAGGACATAATGTCGAGGGATGACGTAACTTCATCAAAATACATCATTTTTATAATACGCAGATAATAGAATGCGGCAATAACTGATGTTACGACACCAATGATTGAAAGTGTATAAAGTTGTGCATCAATAGCGGCCATGAAGATGTATAGTTTCGCAAAAAAACCTGCCAAAGGAGGAATCCCTGCCATTGAAAACATGAAGACCGCCATTAAGAAGGCGGCGCCCGGATGAGATTTAGCGAGACCTTTTAAATCAGCCCAATCATGAATAAGACGTCCTTGTCGTCTTAACGCTAAAACAACAGAAAATGTGCCAATGCCCATAATGACGTAAATGACAAGATAGACCAGAACAGCCTCGATTCCTTTTTGACTGCCTGTTGCAAATCCCATTAATAAATAGCCTACATGACCTATGGAGGAATACGCTAAAAGTCTTTTGATTCCCTTTTGTTGGATAGCCCCAAAAGCACCGACCAACATAGATAAAATCGACAAAACAATAATAATTTGCTGCCATTGATGAACAAGATGGGCAAAAGGTCCTTGAATCAATCTTAAGAAAATGGCGATGGCGGCAACTTTTGGTGCAATCGCAAAGAACGCCGTTACTGGTGTTGGCGATCCTTCATAGACATCAGGTGTCCACATATGAAAAGGAACAGCTGATACTTTGAATGAGAGGCCAACTAAAATCATGACAAGACCTAATGTGCCACCAATTGAAATCGTGGCACCTGTTTGTTTTATAATTTGATCAAGTTGTTCAAAATGAATGGATCCCGCATAGCCATAAATCAAGGAAGAACCGTAAAGCAAAAATCCTGAAGATAGAGCGCCAAGGACGAAATATTTAAGGCCCGCTTCGCTCGATCTTAATGCTTTTTTTCGGAAGGAGGCTAAAATATATAAACATAGGCTTTGAAGCTCGAGCCCCAAATAAAGTGCAATTAAATTATTGGATGACACCATGACCATCATGCCAAGCGTCGCAAAAAGAATAAGTATTGAAAATTCAAAACGTTCTTCTTTTTCATTGCGCCAATAATTCATGGCCATTATGGTCGCAATCATTGATCCGAAAAGTATAAGAGGCTTTACAAATAATACAAAAGGATCAAGTGTAAAATGGTCTTTTAATATGTCGTTACTATTTTTTGGTCCAAAAATTGTTAAAACAATTGCAATGGCAAATAAAGCGACGATGCATTGAGAAATAAGTCTTGATGCATTATTGCCTTTGAACGCACCTACAATAAGTAAAACCATACCCGATATGGCGAGCAATAATTCCGGCAATAAGGGGCGTAAAATATTTACGATATTCATCGAATGCTCACTTTTTCTTTACTATCCACATTATGGACAAATTCGTCGTCAAGCCTGTCAGAATTTATAAACTGGCCGGCATTCATGTACCCAAAGTACATTCCATTCCGGTTCTTGGCTTTTCTAGACTTTGCCTCATACTCTGGATAGTAATCGTTCTGAAAATCTATTGTATGTTTCGTATTATCGAAAGCCAAATTTGTTTGGTCAGGCGTTTTTAATCCTAAAACTTCCGCAACTGATTTTGTTGGGAAATGTTCTTTTGATTTGTGAAAATTCTTTATTAATTCACTCACCGTTGGATCGACCATATGCGTGAAATTTTTAGGATATATGCCCATCCAAAATACAATCAGTATTAATGGCACAAATATGCCTATTTCACGTGGACTTAAATCAAGAATAGATTTTAAATGATCCTGTTGAAGTGGTCCAAAAATAACCCGTCTATACAGATATAAAGCGTAAGTAGCGCCCAAAATAAGACCGGTGGTCGCAAATAAGGCGACCAAATTATTAACTTGGAACGATCCTAAAAGTACTAAAAACTCACCTACAAAACCGCTTGTGCCTGGCAAACCAATAGATGCAAGTGTGAAAATCATAAAGGCAATTGCGTAAAGCGGCATGCGTTCGACAAGACCGCCATAATACGAAATTTGGCGGGAATGCATGCGATCATAAACAACACCTACACATAAGAAAAGTGCTGCTGATACAATACCATGGCTTAACATTTGGAAGATCGCACCTTGAACACCTTGTTGGGTGAGGGTGAAAATGCCTAATGTCACAAAACCCATATGGGCGACAGAAGAATAAGCGATTAATTTCTTCATATCCTCTTGCGCAAGCGCAACAAGCGACGTGTAAATAATCGCGATAATACTAAGCGTATAGACAAAAGGCGTAAACACTTCGGTTGCATAAGGAAATAAGGGTAATGAAAATCTTAAAAATCCATAAGCACCCATTTTCAGCAAAACACCTGCTAAAATAACGGAGCCAGCCGTTGGCGCTTCGACGTGCGCATCTGGAAGCCATGTGTGGACGGGCCACATTGGCACTTTGACCGCAAAAGACGCAAAAAAGGCAAGCCACAAATAAATCTGTAGATCATAAGGGAATGATTTTGTTAAAAGTTCTGGGATCGATGTCGTCCCCATTTGAACATAGATGGCAATGATCGCCAATAACATTAAAACAGAGCCTAAAAGCGTATAAAGGAAAAATTTAAAAGCTGCATAAACACGTCGTTGACCACCCCAAACGCCAATAATGATAAACATGGGGATTAAGACGGCCTCAAAGAAAAGATAGAATAACACCAAATCAAGCGCTGCAAACATGCCGACCATCATGATTTCAAGTAATAAAAAACAAATCATATATTCGCGTATATAGGTTTTAATTGTTCGCCATGACGCAATAATACAAACAGGAATAAGAAAGGTAGAAAGAAGTACAAAGAAAAGTGAAATACCATCAATACCGACAGCATATTTGATGCCTAAAGAAGGTAACCAATCTACAACATGGTAAAATTGGAATCCTTTGTGCGCAACATCAAATCCGCCCCACAAAAATAGCGACAATACAAAGGTTGTTACAGATGTCCATAAAGCGACATTTTTAATATTATGCTCAAAACGAGGGATTTGTTTAGGGACAAGAAGAATAAAGATGACACCGATGAGTGGCAAAAAAATAATTGTTGTCAACAAAATTGGCAATTGCCCAAACACAAGAAATTCCTCTCTACATCAAAAACTTATAAATCATCCACGTCATTAATGCAAAAACGCCAAGCAGCATAACAAAAGCATAATGATAGAGATAACCTGTTTGGAAACGACTAATGCGCAAAGAAGCATTCATGGTTAATTTTGAAATACCATCTGGTCCTAATCCATCAATAATAAAACCATCGCCTGCTTTCCAAAAAATACGACCAATGATAAAGGATGGACGGACGAACATCAGATCATATAATTCATCAACATAATATTTATTATAGGATAATTGGTATAAAGCTTTAAATTTCCGTGCCATGATGCCGGGCAAAGTCGGTTTGAGTAAATAAAATATATAGGCCAACCCAATACCCACAAGCACGACGACAAGGGTTAGATGCTCGATAACGAAGGGCACGTGCGGATGTCCACTATGATTTGTTACAATTGATTTACCCCAAAAAGCAGCGCCCGATGTAAAATAATCAATACCTAAGATACCTGCAAAAATAGCACCAATGGCGAGCAATATAAGTGGCATAATCATGACAAAAGGCGATTCATGAACATGTGCCATCACGCGTTCATGCGCGCGTGGCTTTCCATGGAAGGTTAAGAAAATAAGACGCCATGAATAAAATGCCGTTAATAAAGCAGTTAAAATGCCTATTGCATAAGCGAAATAACCAAGCATATGACCATGTGCACCTGACGCAAAAGCGGATTCCAAAATAAGGTCTTTGGAATAATAACCTGCAAAAATAGGGATCCCTGCGAGCGCTAAACTGCCGATCCACATCAAGACATAAGTCGTTGGAATTAAACGCCAAATACCACCCATTTGCCGCATGTCTTGCTCGCCCGACATGGCATGAATAACCGATCCTGCGCCTAAGAAAAGGAGTGCTTTAAAGAAAGCATGCGTCGCTAGATGGAAAATGGAGGCGTCATAAGCTGAAAGACCAGCTGCAAAAAACATATAGCCCAATTGGCTGCAGGTTGAATACGCAATAACACGCTTAATATCGTTTTGCGTCAAGGCAATGGTTGCTGCAAATAAGGCCGTGAGTCCACCGATAATCGTTACAAAAGCAAGCGTATCTGGCGCAAGTTCGAAAAGCGGCGACATGCGCGCCACCATAAAGACACCAGCTGTTACCATAGTCGCTGCGTGAATAAGCGCTGAAACAGGTGTTGGCCCTTCCATCGCATCAGGCAACCATGTATGAAGACCTAATTGAGCTGATTTACCCATAGCGCCAATAAACAGAAGGAACGTAATCAAGGTCATGGCATGAAAATCATGGCCTAAAAAATGAATAATTTTATCTTTGTGGCTTGCTGCATCCCTGAATATATCGTCGAATGAAACAGATCCAAAAATATAAAAACACGCAAAAATACCAAGCGCAAAACCAAAATCGCCTACACGATTGACCAAAAAAGCTTTAATGGAGGCTGCATTGGCGGTTGCTTTTTTATACCAAAAACCAATGAGCAGATAAGAAGCAAGACCAACGCCTTCCCAACCAAAGAATAATTGAAGCAAATTATTGGCAGTCACCAACATTAACATAAAAAAAGTAAAAAGGCTGAGATACGCCATAAACCGAGGGATCGACTTATCATGGCTCATATAGCCAATGGAATAAATATGGACAAGAGTTGATACAAAAGTGACGACAATCATCATTACACAACTTAATGTGTCGAGCCTTAACGCCCACGAAACAGAAAATGTGCCTGTTTCAATCCAAGTAAAAAGAGGGATGATTGTTTCAATGCCTGAATTGCCTAAAAACAAAAAAACAGAAAGAATGGCAGAAAGGATCATCGGGATGCAGGTGGCATATTGCGCCCCTTTATCGCCTAATTGACGTCCAAATAATCCTGCAATAAGAAAACCTAGGAAAGGTAGAAAAACGCATAAAATGGCCATTCAGTTTTCCTTAACCTTTCATCATATTGACGTCTTCAACAGCGATAGAGCCGCGATTTCTAAAATAAATCACGAGAATTGCAAGACCGATAGCAGCTTCAGCCGCAGCAACAGTTAGTATAAACATCACAAAGACTTGGCCAACTAAATCTTGTAAGAAATGCGAAAAAGCGACCAGATTGATATTGACTGAAAGTAGAATAAGTTCGATGGATAAAAGGATGGTAATGACATTTTTACGATTTAAAAAAATCCCAAAAACCCCCAATGAAAATAAGATGGATGAAATCACAAGGTAATGATTTATGCCAATGCTCATAGATTAATTCCTTCTCCCGTTGCAACTTTCTTAATTTCAAGAACGTCTTCACGCGTTCTACTCACTTGGTTGGAAATATTTTGGCGTTTAACACCAACACGTTCCCTCATTGTCAATACAATAGCGCCAATCATCGCAACCAGCAAGATAAGACCTGCAACTTCAAACAGATAAAAATAATCTGTGTATAGAATCAGCCCCAACGCTTTCGTATTGCTTGTTTGTGCTAAGTCAGGCATGGGCGATGCTTTTAAAGGTGTTTCTAAAAATTCGGGATTTGTCATCCACGACACCATTACAAAAATAAGCTCCGCCATCACAATAAGGCCAATGGCGCCACCAATGGGTAAATATTTTAAAAAGCCTTGCTTTGCTTCAGTTACCGTAACATCAAGCATCATGACAACAAAAAGGAATAAAACGGCAACCGCACCCACATAAACAATCATTAAAATCATGGCTAAAAATTCAGCACCACAGAGCATAAAAAGGCCCGCCGCATTAAAAAAAGCGAGGATCAAATAAAGAACAGAATGAACTGGATTGCGCGATGAAATAACCATGACAGCTGCAAAAATCATTAAACTTGCAAAAAGATAAAAGGCAATATCGGCAAGAATCATTTTTCTGTCCTAAGCGTTACGAAAAAGTGTAGTGGTTACGAACTACCTCGACAATTTTATGCCTCATGTCTTATGTTGTCCAATATTTTATCACGTGTGACAAAAGATGTGTCTGAAATGGGGGATCTTGGTCACAGGTGGGTGTTTTGAGAAGGCTTAGGAAGAACTAATTGAGATTATAGTTTTTTGTAAGTTCTTGGTAGTAAAAGTTGGACTGATATTAAGGCTCTAGGAGCTGTTCAGAGATTGAAAGCTCCTGATTTTAGGTTAATGGATAAAAATAGTTCAATGCATTATTTTATATAAAGATCTTTTATGTTGCAGAAAGGTAAGCCTGTTTTTAGTGATGCTATACCCTCATCACCGATTTGCCCGTGCGAGATTTCAAGATATGTAAGATTTTGCATTTTAGCAATTTGAATAGCGCCTTCATTAGCGATAAGGTTGTGATTTATAAAAAGACGTTGTAAATGTCGCAATTGAGCAATGTGTGTAGCAACTTCGTTATCAATGCGGTTAAAAGCAATAGCAAGAGAACGAAGTTTTTTAAAATTATTTAATTCTTTGATAATATTTATTTTTTCAGCAATAGGCATAGAATACAACGCACCATTTAAGTATATAGTCTTAACATTAGGAAATTTTTGAGAAAGCAAGATGATTTCTTCTGGTGTTGGTGCAACTGAAAATATAATTTTATATACATCAAGTCTATATTCTAATTCTTGCTGTTGCTTTTGTAAAAATTCGCGCATCCAACTATCTAAACAAAAAAACGGGTTTTCAAATGAATCTGTATTTATTATCCTGATATGCTGAAGATTTAGAGAGTTAGCCATAGAGATAATGTCATCTGTTGTTTCAAGATTCTGGAGATTTTTAAAATGAGTTAGATTTTTGATAATGTCGGTATAATTACACTCGTTATTATCCATATCGTTAAGCTTTAGCACATAAGATAAATCTATGTTTTCAACATTAGGAAATTTTTGAGAAAGTAAGATCATTTCGTCAGGTGTTGGTCTAATCATAAATTTTAGTGATTTTATATTATACAAAGGCACTAATTCATGATCGGGATCAATTAAAAATTGACGTGTTGCACTATCAAAATAAGCCGTGCTTTTTTCATTTAAATTGAATATCCCACTCAGTCTATTGCTTAAATCAATTTCTCCTTTGTCATTTGCATCAGCAGGAATCAGTGGCGTTACAGTGTGCAAGGCCATAAGTTGTTCATTTTTTGGTAAAAATGAGACAATATGTTTGCATAATTCTCCTGAGATTAGAAAGCCTTCAATAGGCACAAGACTTGGTGCCGAGACATAATCATTTTGACTTGACGAAGTCGTACAGGTGCTTTCATCGGCAATGTCATTACCATTTGCAAAAGCATGAATTGTTGGTGTTAACAATAAAAATAGAACGTTCAGTGTTTTTTTCATTTCGAATTCTTTCAATTAAATTAAAACTTACAAAAAAATCTGTAGCATATTTTTTAAAATACTACAATAAATAAATAATAAAAAAGTTATTTATTAATATTTTTTTGTATAAAAGTATGAATATTCAAATAAATTTAATTCATTTGATGACCAAATTTTAAAAGTTGCACAAAAATTTGAAAATCTTAGCTTTTGTATGTACATTGAATAAAACTTTTTTGCATTAAATTTATTTTATACGACAGATTTAAATAATTTTTAAGCTTGTTCAATATGTTGTCATATTAGACAAAAGATGTGCCTGAAATGGGGGATCTTGGTCACAGGTGGGTGTTTTTTGTGGTTTGTAAAAAAATGTTGAAAAAGTAGTAATGATTATGGTATATTTGATAATTAAAATATTATTTATTAATTGGGATGTAATTATATGAAGATATACGCCAAACTATTTATTGCTTTGATGCTTTCTGTTTTTATTGCAACATCATCAAATGCTACATATACACAAGAGCAAGTTGATGAAATTGTGAGTATAAAAGCAAAAGAAACATTTGACTTAATTAATTTAAATTGGAGCTACTTACAAAATCTGAATGATTTAAATGCAGAATCTGCATTTTGGACCCCCACATTAGCAAAACCATCAATAAATTCCGCAATTTATCCAACACTAAAATTAAATGACACACAATGTGATATAATCGAAGCATTTCGTGATTTACCAACAAAACCAGCACATTTAGAATGTACGATTGTTGTAAAACTTGTTAAGAATCTATGCCTTTTAGAATTATTAGGTGAAGACAAATTCAATGAATGGTTGCAGATTTTACCTAAAACAACTGGGCGTCATCCTTCTGACCCTTTATTCTTTCATGTGATACCTGATCGTTTTTTTAGTGTTAAAAATGAAGGTTCTGGTTTTTACTATGTAGCAAACCACTCAGGTTATACAACAATGAAACCAAAAGGGATTGGCTGCGGATATAATGGTTTTCTCTTTCAAGATCAACAATTCATTTCTTTTGATCCGGTTCATTTCAAAGAAACAAAATCTATAGAAGAAACGCAACATATTCTTTTTGAGGATATAATGTCTGATGAAAATGTTGAAAAAATTAATCTACATCAAGCACTTAAAACTCAATATGTGGGTGAGGATGGCTTTGCTAATTTTCGTCTAAATTGTTTAGAGACAAAACAACAATCACAGCCAATTTGGAAATTTAGCGCAGATAAAATAAATGCTTTTATGGATAGTGGTATTATTCCAAAAAATTGATAATTTTTATACAATTAATTAAAATTATACTACAACATCAAAAGGAATTAATATTATGAAAAACTACGTTAAATTGTTTTGTGCATCAATATTTGCATTTTTTTTCACAGTAACAATAATAAATGCAACGCTCAATCAACATAAAGCAGATGAAATTGTTAGCCAAAAAGTCAAAGAACTATTTTGTTTGATTAATAAAAATTGGACATATGCTGAATATGACAATGAATGTTATACTGAATCAGAATATTGGAAACCTATCATTGTTGATGGCCCTGATTTTAAATATGTAACTTTAAAATTGATTAACCATAGATGTAATGTTATTGAAGCGCTTCGCGATTTACCAACTAAAAAAGCACGTTTAGAATGCGCGACAGTCTTTAGCCTTGTAAAATCTTTGTGTCTTTTAGAATTAATGGGAGAGAATAATTTTAACATATGGTTAAAAGATTTAAGTAAATATCAATATAAGCCTTCTGAAGATGGTTTTTTTAATTCAATACAAGGTGTTTTTTATGCTGAAAAACAAGCTGAAGAAAGCGGTTTCTATTATATACATAATCATCCTTCTTACAATAAACTGAAACCTTCTGGTAATGCTGCTGGATATAATGGATTTCTTTTTCCTGATCAAACTTTTATCACTTTTGATCCCCACCATTTTATAGAACCTAAATCTATAGAAGATACCCAACGCATTCTTTTTAATGATTTATTATCTGATGAACATGTATACAATCATGATCTGCATACCATATTTAAAATTCAATATGGTAGTGATAATGGCTTTAATAAAATCCTAGAAACTTGCTTGGCCAAAAAACAAGCATCAGAGAAACCTTTTAATTTTGATGCAAATAGAATAAATAGATATCTTAAAAAAGGTATTACTGTCCTATTTGAATAGAAAACTAATTAAAGTTTCAATAAATCCATCCATTTACCTCCTTCACAATAGATCCCGCGGGTTTTGCCGCGGGAAGTAGGAGAGTTTTGTATTGTTTTTTGCAACAGCATCAAATGCCACTTTAACTCAAGAATAAGTAAATAATATTATTAATCACAAAAAGAAAGAAGTATTTAATTCAAGGATTACTTTTTTTAAAACAATTTCTACATTTGAATTTTTTTTATATTCAAGTTGAAATTTAGGATCGCTGCTTATAAGGTTTTCCAAGTGTCTATAAAGTGTATTTTGGTATTCTTTTGGGTATGATTGAATGTAGTTTTGTAGAAAATGTAACATAGCGACTTCAGTTAATGAGGGGGCTATTTTTTTCATTGATTTTGCGCTTGCTTTAAAGATGTCAGTTGCGATTGATTTTTTTGTATCTTTGAGCGAGCGTGCAAAACCTTCATTATCAATTAAGTTTATTTTGTTTGTTTTTTCATCGTAAAGGGCGTTTTCCCAATGCAAATCACCATGAATGAGTGTTAGAAATGTTTTTAAAGGATCTGGGATAGGATTATTTTCTTTAGGGATTGTGGTTAAATCCATAAATTTTAAGTGAAGATGGGCTATTTGTTTGCCAAATTGACTAAATGCCTCAGCAATTTTATCAATATTTTTTTCGTCTATTATGTCCTTTAGTGATTTTCCTTGAGCTGCTTGCATTACTGAAAAATACGTATTTATATTATTTTTTTTAAGAAAGTAATTTTCGTCAGGAAGGATCACATTAGGGAAATCAGGATATTTTTCATTAAATATATTTGATTTTTTTATATATTCTAAATTTTCGATTTCCTCAACACCATTTTTTAATACTTTGAGGACATTCACAAATTCTTGTGGTTTCGTATTTTTTTGAGTAGAACATTTTTGTGTATAGGCATAAAAAAGTTTTTCTAATTCAAGGCCGGAAGGATTTTTTTGTTCCTCCACGCGATAGCAATCTTTTTCGTTTTTATACAGAAAATTGCCAATTATTTTTTCGGTTAATCCTTCTTCTAATAGGCTTTTATCGTTGACTTCAACGAGTGCTTCAACGTAATTTGAAAATAAAAAAAGCAGTAAAGCAAAAATGCGCATATTAATACCATTTTAGTAGTCTATTGATTTAATTTAATGATTAGGTGCATGTTGCTTAAGTTCTTCTTCAGCTTTTAACCAAGATATTAATGCTGGTGGGGGTGTTAATGGTGGAATAAAATCACAATGAAGTGCTTCTAAAAGATTTTGGGTAGGTATTTTTTTTCCGTTTTGTAGAAACAGGCATTTAACGAAAGCACGCGCCATAAGATCGTTATCTTTTTTGAGGAGATGTTCTAAATAGAACCATTTATCATCAAAATAAACAACTTTTGTTGATACTATGAATTTTTCATAAAGCTTAAGCGATTTTAGATAAGAAACCATGGTTGATCCAATAACAGGGCGCCATTTTTCTTTCCATATTAATTTAATAAGGCCAGTACGCACTAAAAAATCAAAACGCCCTAGATCAAACATCGTGCTATATCTGGCATTGTTCATATGAACATTAATATCCAGATCATTGGGATGAACTTTTGTTTTAATAGTGGACGCATCCCAAAAATTAATTTTGGTTTTCTTAAATGCTTTGTAGGTGACCGAGGCTAAGCGGAAAAAAGGTACAGACATATTTAAAAATCACTACAACGGCCATTTTTTTCCCAATCACCGAAACGCGTTGGATCTAATTCTTGCTTTGGATTGCTTTCTTTTGTGTTTTCATTCGAGGTCTCAATTTTGTCTTTTTTTGGTAACTCGTTAGTGTCTTCTGTCACTTTGAGTTTCAGCTGCACGTCTCCTACGTCCCGCGACTTGTTCGCGGGATCCAGAAAGCTTTGGAGAAGTTCCGGCAAATATTTATAGTTACTTTTCTGCACTATGGATCCCGCGGACAAGCCGCGGGACGTAGGAAGGGGAAGCTGGGTAGTTATATGAGTTGTATTCATTAATCATTCATCCTTATCTTTTTTCTTTTTATCTCTTTTGTCATCATCTTTTGTGTTTTTAGATTTGTCTTTTTGTTTTTCCTCTTTAGCGTTTTCTTTTTCTAAATCTTTAGCATCTTTTTGATTTTTTATACGCTCTTTCATTTCTTCTTGTAATTTTTTAAGTCTATCTGATTGAGAACGTTGATAGGGACGGGAAGGGTCAATATTTGCTAAAAGTATCCATGGTTTTTGATCAAATTTTCCATCAAGACGAACATAAAGTGGTAATTTATAATCTTCTTCTTGAATGGAGCTGCTGCTCTGCCATTCATCTGTCCATTCTTTATTTTCGGGATCATAATAAAAAAAGCTGCCTTCTTCGCCTTTCCATTCAGCTGTTGTAATGCTTTCTTCACCAAATCCTTTATATTGTAATAATGTTAAATCATTATCTTTATCATAAAACAAAGACCATTCAAAAATAGTCGGCATACCAATTTCATCGTCAAGAGGCGCAAAAGTGATGCCTGTTATTTTCTTTGATTCGCCCACAAATTTTGATTTACTCATATATAGGCTTGAAAGCGTTGATTTAAACCAATTTTGTGCTAGAACGTTAAGATGCAGATTGTCGATATGAGACCGTAATCTTGAGCGTAAGTCGTAAACGCGTGAAATAGGGTCAATAAACAAGCCTGTAATGAGGGCCATAAGTACAAGAACAATAAGAATTTCTAAAAGTGTAAATCCTTTTTCAAGTCGTTTTTTTTGTATTTTACATTTTTGCTGCATCATGTGCTCTAGCCTTTATCTTTAGGAATGCTAGGGCGTAAAGGTGCAGGTTTTTTCTTTTCTTTACCTTCTGAATCTAATTCATCTTCGTCTGGCATTGGTCCTGCATCAAGTGGTGCGTTTTGTTTTTTTTCATAGCCAATTTGACGAATTGAAAATTCCAGCCATTTATCATTATTAGGCTTTGTCGCATTTATCTGGGTATCATAAAGGCTTACTTTAAAATTACCTTTATTAACCCGTCCACTATTACTGTCAACGTTTTCAATGTTTTCAACAAGGGGTGTTGCATTCCACGAAAAGGAAAGTGAGCCTAATTCAAAATTGCCTTCTTTTTGGTCAAAGGGATTAACACCATTCATGTAAGAAAGAATTTGTTCGCGCGCTTGAACTTTTTCATTTTGATCGCTCATATTACGCATGGCACTTAAATAATTTCCGAAAATAGCAAAAAGGGGCAAAAGTGAGGTGCTCAACACGACCATGGCCATGATGACTTCTAAAAGCGAAAATCCACTAGACTTCTTTAGAAACTCTACTGCTGAGGACGATTGATGTGTCGTTTTGGCACTCAGATCCTCATGTATATAAGGATACACTCTGGTCTTCCGTGACAAATCTCCTATCACGCGTCTCACATCAGCGAGTTTCAAAAGAAGCCAACTTTTTATGCTTTTTTTAAGGTTTATCATGTGTTTCTAACAATTGAGGAAAACAAAAGGGGCTTTCTAATAGATAATCCCATTTTTTCCAATCCGTTTCAACTTGAAGAGGACCACCTTTACAAGTGCCATTAAAGCGATAAACAATAGGGTTTTCGATGGTAATAACAACATCTTCTGGCAAGTGTAATGCAGTTTTAGCAGATTCTTCTGTTAATTCAAAATTTTGAGCATTTAAATAGGCTTGAAAGCCTACTTGGTTGAGTTGTTTTTCAATATCTTCTTTGACCATTCTATCTTGAAAGCCACGATAAAGGCTTAGAATATTGGGAATAGCAAAAGCCAAAATAACACCAATGAATGACATTACAATGAGCAGCTCGATGAGCGTAAAGCCTCTACTGTGGTGAATGTCTTTAGATTCTTTCAAAATGCTACATTGCCTTTTAGGTTGATGGTCGATTCGCAAAGTAACTACGATGGCCACATTATTTTTTAATAAGTTCTTTGTGCCAGGCGTTTTATTTATCGTCTTTTTGCGCATAAGACTTCAGGGCATCCTAGAATTATGTTATTAATTTAACATAATCTAATCCCAGTTTTTTTTCGACTTATTTTTTTAGTAAGTTTTACTGGAATTTTTTTGTAAAATTAGGTAAGAATACATCTGTAGTTGACGACCTTCGATAATCATAAGGATTTCAAGGCGTGGTTCTTTATTTTTCAAAGAACAATTTAATCCCGCATTCAATTTGGAAGTTTGTATAAATGGTTAATAAAGAATTTTCGCCATTAAGGGCAGTTTTTTTTCCAATACATGGATCAGAAATCAGAAAATTTATGCCTTTGGCTATAATTATGATGCTTATTTTATTTAATTTTTATATTCTTCATAACACGAAGGATGCCATTATTATAGCGTCAGAGCATTCAGGGGCAGAGGTTTTAAACTTCATTAAGATTTATGGGGTGTTGCCGATTGCGTTTATTTTCTTTTTTGCTTATACCTATTTAAGTAATCTTTTTCGGATGAAAACTATTTTTTATAGTATTTTAGCTTTTTTTGCGATCTTTTTTCTTGTTTTTGCCTTTTTGATTTACCCCAATCGTGAATTTTTACATCCAAACCCAGACTTAATTGAGCAACTTAAGTTAGCTAATCCAAGATTTCAATGGTTTTTTCCTCTTTATGGATATTGGACCTACACACTTTTTTATATTATTGCAGATCTTTGGGGAAGTATTGTTGTTGCCTATCTTTTTTGGCAATTTGCCAATCAAATTACACGTATTGATGAGGCGCCTCGTTTTTATCCTATGTTTAACTTAATAGGTGCTGGTGGCATTTTAATGGCTGGTTTTATAGGCAGCTATTACTCTCAGATTTTTGATATAGAGCTTTCTAAAGAAGATGCTTGGGGTGTTTCACTGAAATATCTTTTAAGTTTTTTTGCGGTTTCATGCGCACTCATTGTATTGTTGCATATGTGGATTCATCGTAACATTATGACAGATCCGCAATATTATGATGCCTATCAACGCGAACGCGATGGCAAAGAACAAGATGTTCATTTGTCGTTTTTTGAGAGTTTAAAATATATTTTTACCTCACGTTATATTCTTTTAATTTTGCTTATTACCATTGGGTATCAAATTTCAATTAATTTGATGGAAGTTTCCTGGAAAGCACAAATTAAGGAATTGAATCCTTCTAATATTGAATTCAGTAAGTATATGGGTAATTTTACAATTAAATATGCTTTCATAAGTATTATTATAACAATTATCAGTACGAATATTGTGCGGAAAACACCGTGGTTAATAGGCGCATTGGTAACACCTTTTATTTTAGGGATCACAGGACTATTTTTCTTCTTAGCGCTTTTATTACCTGAAACTTTGGATCCAATGCTTGTTTATTTTGGAGCATCCTCTCTTGTTTTCACCGTTTGGATGGGATCAACCCAATCAGTTTTAACGAAAACAACGAAAAATTGCTTGTTCAATGCCACGCGAGAGATGGTTTATATACCGTTGGATGATGAGCTTAAAGTCAAAGGAAAAGCAGCTGTTGACGTTATTGCCGAGCGTTTAGGTAAATCTGGTGGTGCCGTGATTCAGCAAGTTTTATTGATTATGACTGCGGGTGCTCAAAAAGACATTCTGCCTTATTTGTGCGTTATCGTTGTTATTATGATGGTGTTGTGGGTTGGATCAATTTTTAATTTGAACAAGCATTTCACAGCGTTGGTAAAGAAGATGAAAGCCAGCAATAATTGATTCTTAGCCCCTGATTTTATCGGGGGCTTATTCTTTTCAATATTTGTGCATTATTATAGCCGATGGGCATTGGAACCATGTATCGTGCGCTTCGCTCATATATATAAAAGTTCCTTATTTTTTATCAAAAAAAGCACAAATTACGTATTTTATACGTATATCTTAAATCGTGTTAATTTAATAGTATTGGGTACGCACTAATTATTTTCAACTATATTTATATAGTGATAAAATAACGAACAGTGCATTTATAAAAAAAGGATAAGAATATGAAAATTTCTAGAATAATAGCATTAGTTTTAGCTTGCTCAAGCAATTTTATGGATGCTGAAGCGGCTTGGGTAGGTAAAGATAGCGATATTGCTAACTTGATTTATAGTCAAATTTCCAAATTTGCTAAAGATGTTGATAACGTTCTTGTGAATCAAGAACATGTTGAAGTAAATGGTAAAAATTTTTATGGTCTAGATCAGAAAAATCTTAATAAGATAAATTATGTTCAATTAAAAACAGACTTAATCAATAAAATGGGGTTAAAGACACGACGTATGGTTCAAATTGTTGGCAGCTCGAACCAATTTAGTGTTGAAGGAACACAATTAGCACGTGAATTTTTGAAACCATATTTTGATGGTGAGCATATTATTGAATATGGATATACAGGGCATATTAATGATGATTTATCTAAACTTGATATTAATTCATTTCTTAATGAGTATATTGAGCAGAACCCAAATGAGACACATCGTGTTTTAGCAAATGTGGTTGGTCATACCTTCACTGCGTTGAATCTTTGGGGTTGCAAAGTTTCTGATAAAGTTTCAAATTTTGTAGTCGTCTATAATGATTATGGTATGCAAGAAGGTTTTACAAAATTTGGCGATGATGTTATAGCCTCAGATTATATTATGTCAGCCGAAGATGATGATTTACTTGTTATTGTTGAAGGAGGTCCACAATCTTTTAGACAGGCCGTTAACGTTCTTGAAAAAGGTGTTAAGGTTGTTGCATTAGGAAATGTTCGTGAAGAAAAAGATAGAAAATTTTTTTCCACAGCTGAATTTTTTGATCTTGTTAAAACTGCTTTACTTAAAAATCTCGATCTTACAGGTCAAGATGTTAAGCAGATATTAGATGATTATCTTGTAAATCATGAAGCTTGGGATTCAACTAGACCTGATGCAAGCACGAAAGCAGAACTTTTTTATTCAACTGTTGATGATTTCATTAATAGGGGGATTTATAAAAAATTGCTTGATAGGTTTGATGTTAGAATTGTTGAATAGAGAATAACATTATTTCTATCTAATTTTTTGATTAATTTATATTTAGTAGAGATGGGGGAAGTCTTTTTTCCTCCATCTTGCGGTTTTGTAAAATCTATTTTTCTTAATTTAAAAAATCATCATCTTGTTCTCTTTTAGCTGTTTAAATCGCGAGACTAAATAAAAAAACTAATTATTTTTAATAAAAATTTTAATGAAAAAATGAAATAATTAAATTATAAAACAATAAAATGGTGCAAAAATGAATTTTTTTTCTACATTTGCAAACAAATGTGCGATTTGGATGGGCAATCCTTTAAATTTCATTATTTCTGTTGTATTGACAATAATTTGGGCTTCTTTGGGTCCTTTTTATAACTACTCTGATACTTGGTTGCTTGTTATTAATGCTTCAACTACAGTCCTAACTTTTCTTGCAGTACTTCTTATACAAAATACACAAAATCGTAACAATCAAGCAGTCCAAATAAAACTTGATGAAATTATTCGTTCGCATGAAGGTGCCCATAATCACCTCTTAAACCTTGAAGAGCTTACACAAAAGGAACTTACAATGATCAAAGAAAAATATTCAAAATTAGCAAAAGATGCACATGAAGATATGAAGCAGGGCAAGGATGATACAACAACGACAGCTGTTTAAAAAATTTTTATTATTAGATTTCATCAATATATTCTCAATCCAACTGTATAATTCTTTGATTTATTGATTAAAATCTATAATTGATGTACAATTATAGTATAAGGTATTAAATTAAAATGGGAGATAAATCATGAATAAAGATAGAAATACTGACCAAGAAATGGATCAGAATCCTGATCAGAAAAAAGATCTAAATCAGCAACCAGCCCCGCAAAAAGATCAAAATCAAAAACCAGCTCCACCACCAAGACAGGAAGATCAAAGTGAAGATCAACAAGATGACAAGAAGAACTAATGAACGTTGCAGAGGATAGAACGACGTTGCTAAAAGGTCGTGATTCTTCTTCAATAATTTTTACAATTTTTAAATTTAATAGATGAGTTAAACGACTCGCTTTAATTCATCTATAAATTTTAGTGTCTCTCGCCGATTATGATCTGCAAATCGTGGGTCGATGATGCTCTTAATGCGAGCAGCTTCAACATCTCTTACGTTCTTTGTTTCAAAATCAAGTACTGTCTCAGCAGCACTCAAAATTAAATCGGTCTCCGGAATTTTAGTGATGTCACGTGTAAGGGTTTTTGGGTCATGAACTGAAGCTGAAATAATATCGCTGGTATTTCCCTTTTTAAAAGCAGTAAATATTTCGCTTGTTTTTAAGGCCTTTTCAATTAAATCACGTTCATCCGGATCTAAAAGATGCGCAAGAAGACGTGCATGCTCGTCAACAATATCCACCCAGAGGGTAGTTACTTCTTTGCTATCAAATTCACACTTTCCTTTTCCTAATTTATCAAGGCGACGGTTCCAACGTTCAGCTTCATGTTGCGTATGATGAAAAAAAAGTGGCCATACTAAACAGCGCAAAGTGCCTTTGATCTGACCCTCATGTGAACGCTCTTTATACTCAATAAAGGGTTTAATATTATCTATTATCTCTTTTGTAAATGATCTCAAGTCTTCTTGTTTAGGAGGCAGAGTTTTGTCAATCTTATTTAATAATTTTGTGAAGGTTTTGTGAAATTGTAGTGCCTCTATGTGTTCTTTTTTTGCAATTTCTCTCGGCATAAGCAATGCAAAAAAAAGCGCGTGTTCAGCCATGATATCAATTGCAAAACGCGCGTCTGACCAGGCATGTAAGGCAGCATCATTATTGTCTAAGGCAGGTAAAATGACTATTTTTTCGTACGGACCAAGATCTTTTTTATCACCGCGTGTATAGATTTTAAGATTTTTATGCGCGTGCCTTATGGTTTTGCTTATCATTATTTTTCTCCACATGAATCTAATGACACTGGTTTGTATAGGCTAATTCTTTTAATTTAAGTAATATTAATCAATAAAGAACTAACCTTATTTAATTAAGCTTCTCAAAAAAATTTAACGCTAAAAAATAACGATAAATTTGCGTCTAATTTGTTATCTCAGGATAATCTATCTGTTATTTCAACAAATGTAAATAATAATGCATAGTCAATCTTAATGTCATTTTTATAAAAAAAAATAAATTGTAAATTATATTTTTAAATATTGAAAGAAATAAAGATTAACATTTATTAAATTTAATTTATTTAAAAAACATATGATTTATTTAATTTTTTTATAATTTTACATATAAGAATATTCCTGTTACTTTTAAAAAGAGGATATAAAAAGGAGAAAAAAATGAACGATCCAAAAAATCCAAATCAAGATCCAATGAATCCAAACCAGGACCCACGGAACCCAAACCAGGATCCAAGAAATCCAAATCAAGATCCAAGGAACCCAAACCAGGATCCGAAAAATCCAAACCAGGATCCAAAAAACCCAACTCAAGACCCAAGAAATCCGAGCCTGCTTTCTAAGAACAAGTTAGAAACCGCAGATTCTTCATCAGGTGATGGAGGTAAGGATAATTCTGGAAAAAGTATTTCGTCTAATGGTGGACGAAAAGACAATGATGGCCGCCATTAAAAGATCATTGTCTAAGTTTCAATAAAACTTTTAAAAAGGATGTAAGATCATGGAAACAAATAAAAAATTAATAAGATCCTGTGATGTGAAAGGCGTAGATGTCAAGAATATGCAAGATGAAAGTCTTGGTGAAATTGAAGAAATCATGCTCGACAAGACCCAAGGAAAGGTAGCTTATGTAGTTCTTACATTTGGAGGATTTTTAGGGATGGGTGATAAGCTTTTTGCACTGCCTTGGCACATTTTTAATTATGATGCTGAAAAAGATTGTTTCCGCATAAATGTTAGCAAGGAAAAATTGAAAAATTCACCTGGTTTTGATAAAGATCATTGGCCAAATTCTTCTGATGTTTATTGGGCAAGCACTGTAACAAACCACTACCTTTAAAATTTTCTTCCTAACTATAGTAATCATATTTATTTTGATACTAGGAAAGAGGAGTGAAGCTTAGTCTTTCCTAAGTGAGCAACAATTGACAACGTATTCAAATTAAATATGATTACTATATGAGCCTATGTGTAACCCTTCACTTAGGTTCATATTTTAACCGGTTCTTTTATTTTCGCTAAATCTTAAGGAGACACCAAATGAATAAAGATATAATTAAAGGCAACTGGCATGAAGTTAAAGGAAACCTAATCAAACAATGGGGGAAACTTACTGATGACGACGTAACAAAAATGAAAGGCTCTTATGAAGAACTTGAAGGTGCCTTGCAAAAAAGTTATGGTTATCAAAAAGAGGAAGCCAAAAAATCAATTGATAATTTTATAGATAGCTTTAAGTGGAAATAAAAATAAAATAATCACCTCTTTTAGCATAAGGAATAAAAAAATGACGCTTTCAACAATACTTGTTGTTGTTCTTATTATCGTTCTTATTGGTGCTTTGCCTCTTTGGCCTTACAGTCGAGGATACGGATATTATCCTGGCGGCATCTTAGGCACAATCCTTCTAGTGGTCATTATACTGATGCTTATGGGAAAAATATAACTTAAAACATTTTTTTACAGATTTTTCGTAGTGTTCTTGCCCATAATTTTTATGGAAAAAATTATGGGTTATTCTTATTATCCTGAGATCTGAAAAATATAAATAGAACAAATTTTATTATGTAATTATTGATATCATTAAATATTATGAAAAACGACGAGCGAATTATCCTGAAGTAAGTTAAAAGGTAAAGTAAAATAACTTGAAAAAACTACAAGCTGAAGCTCATCGCCCACCCCCGTTCCTACTTTCAGCGACTTGTTCACGGGATCCAGAAAGCATTTGAGAGGTTTCTATAAATAGTTTATCTACCTTTTGCCGCATAGATCCCAAGGGACTTGACGTGGGAAGCAGGAGGATAGTAATGTTTTCAAGTTATTTAACTATAAAGAAAAATTATGACAGAAAATAAGAATATTCATGTTTTGAGCCGGGCTGTTATTATTGACCAAGATCATATTTTGTTATGCAAAACGCTTGATCTTTCAATTAATTTTTATTTTCTTCCAGGAGGTCATGTTGAGCATGGCGTATCCGTTTGTGAGACAGTAGTTCGAGAATTGAAAGAAGAGAGTGGTGCCGAATGCACTATAAAACGATTCTTAGGGTGTCTTGAATATAGTTTTGAGCCAGGTCATAACAGCATATGCCATAATCATGAATATAATTTTATTTTTGAAGTTGAATCTAGTTCTTTAAAATTGAATATGATTATACCGCGTATCGAAGATCACATAGAGCTTATGTGGATACCTTTAACTAAAATTAGTGAACTTGACTTTAGGGCAGCACCATTTAAAACGCTCATTTTAGGATGGTTAGAGCATAAAATGAATGACGCTTTTAAAAGCGAGATGATATGATGAACATAAATTATAATGACATGTTATTATGAATGATTTTACGCATAGAAAACAAACAATCAAAGACTTAAGAACAATTGTGAGTCTTCTTTTAGAAGATGATCTTGGACGTCACAATCAAAGATCATGGCATATATTATTATAAAATTTATAATATTAATTTTTGATTAAGTTTTTGGATTAAACGTTTTTAAAATTTTAAAAAAATATATAATAAGCGCATTGGACTTATTCCAGCTTCCAGCAAAAACAATCGTCCTACAAATTTGACATTATGCAATTAATAAGAGATCCTTGAAGAAAGGATTTGTTGTGTTTTATATTGCCCTTAAAATGCTCATCGGAGATCGTGGTAAATTCCTAGGGATTATCCTTGGGATTGGCTTTGCATCCCTCATTATGACACAGCAGCCTGGTGTATTTGTTGGCTTAATGACGCGTTCTTTTAGTTTTGTAACAGATATTGGCCTTCCAGATATTTGGGTCATGGATAAAAAAGTTAAATTTATTGATGATAGTAAAGCAATGCCTATTACTGCATTATATAGGGTTGCAAGTATTGAAGGTGTTTCTTGGGCAAAACCTCTTTTTAAAGGAAACATTCAAGTCAGATTAAAAAGTGGTAATTTTCAAAATTGTAATGTGATTGGTATCGACGATACAACCCTTATTGGGGGGCCTGCCAAAATGGTTCAGGGGAAACTTGAAAACCTAAGAAAGAGCGATTCTATTATTGTAAGTCTTGAAGGGGCAAATGATAAATTAGCTAATCCAGCATTAAAACCTGGGGGGCCCAAAATACCTTTGGCAATAGGTGATACGATCGAGATTAATGATAATCGTGCCTTTGTCGTTGGTATCGCAGAAACAACACGAACATTTCAATCACAACCTATTATTTTTACAACTTTTAGTCGCGCAAGTAAATTTGCGCCACCTCAACGCAATTTCTTAAATTTTGTTCTTGTTAAAGCAAAAGACCCATCAAAAGTAAAAGAACTTACCAAAATGATTACTGAAAAAACAGGTTATGCCGCGTATACGGGTGATGAATTTAAAGATTTAACCATAGATTATATGATGAAATATACAGGCATTCCTATTAATTTTGGTATCTCTGTTTTATTAGGCTTTTTAGTGGGCGCAGCTATTGCAGGGCAAACATTTTATAATTTTACGATTGAAAATTTACGTTATTTTGGTGTTCTTAAGGCCATGGGCACACGGAATAGCACACTTCTTTGGATGATTTTATATCAAGCCTTAATTGTTGGTTTTATTGGATATGGTATTGGATTAGGCGGAACAGCTTTATTTTCAAGTCTTACGCAAGATACTGCAATCGCTTTTAGATTTCCATGGCAATTATTACTTTTTAGCTTTATAGGCGTTACGATTATTTCGGCAATTTCTGCTGCCATCAGTATTATCAAAGTTATACGATTGGAACCAGCTGTTGTGTTTAAGAGCTAACATGATCACTAACCATCTTATGTACAAATTTGTCGTCAGGTATCCGCTTCCGGTACTCATGTACGAGAAAGTACACTCCGTTCCGGTTCTCAACCTTTCTAAACTTTGCCTCATAATCTGGTTAGTTAAAGTGTATTTTCCTGAGAAATCAATGTCATGGTAAACGAGCAAAATATAGCTGTTGATTGTCAAAACATTACGAAAATATATGGGACTGATGGCAATGAAGTTTATGCATTAAACGGCGCAACTCTTAAAGTTAAAGTGGGGGAGCTTCTTATGCTTGCAGGTCCTTCTGGATGTGGCAAAACAACGTTAATTTCAATTATAGCAAGTATATTAAACTATAATGAAGGACAATGCATTGTCTTGGGTCAAGATTTGCAAAAAATGTCTAAGTCTGCGAAAATTACCTTCAGAGCTGAAAATATAGGATTTGTATTTCAGGCATTCAATCTTATTCCACCTTTAACATCTGCTGAAAATATCGCAGTTCCTTTGATTATTCAAGGTGTTGATAGAGAAACAGCTACTCAAAAAGCATCCGCTTTATTAACTGAAATGGGGATGGGCGAGAAAAAAGATGTCTTACCTGCTGGCTTGTCAGGAGGACAACAACAACGTGTCGCGATTGCACGTGCATTGATTCATAATCCAAAACTTATTGTTTGTGATGAGCCAACATCGGCACTTGACAGTCAAACAGGTCAAAAGATTATGAAAATTATGAAAAAAATAACACAAGAACAAAAACGAACTTTAATCGTCGTGACCCATGATATTCGTATTTATCCCTTTGCAGATCGGATTGCACTCATGGAAGACGGTCTAATTAAACATGTTTATGATTCTTATGAGCAAGCCTTAGAATATCAAACAAGCCAAGAGGAAGCGCATGTCTAAATTTTTACCGCTTCACCGTGTTTTATTTATTATTGCTTTTATTGGGTTGAGTGCTGGTGCTTTAATGTCCATTAAAGATACGCAACCACAACCCATTAGCCAACCTGTTGTTGCGCCTTCTTTTTCACCTTATAAGAATTTTATTGCAGGATCGGGTATTATTGAGGCGCAAACTGATAATATTAAAATAGGGTCGTTGTTAACAGGTGTAGTTGACGAAGTTTTTGTAGATGTTGGGCATCATGTACAAAAAGGGGATAAATTATTTAGGCTCGATGCACGTCAAGTTCTTGCAGACATTGATATTAAAAAAACACAACTTATGGAAGCGCAAGCAAATCTTAGACATGCAAAAACAACATTTCAAGATGCAAAAGATAAGTTTGATCTTGTTAAAAACATTGAAAATAATGGATCCATTAGTAAAGAAGAATATATTATACGTCGCAACAATTTAATGATCGCTGATACCAATTTAAAAATTTCTGAAGCCGTTGTTAAAACGAATGAAGCACATTTAAAAGCATCGCGATTAAATTTAGAACTTTTAACAATCACTTCACCTATGGAATGCATTATTTTACAGGTCAATGTTCATCCTGGAGAATTTGTCGCCAATGATCTTAATCCTCTCGTTTTAATTGCAGGTGGCACAAAATATCATATCCGGGTTGATATTGATGAAAATGACGCTTGGCGGTTTAAAGAAAAAACAGACGCCATCGCCTATTTACGGGGAAACAATGAACTTAAAATACCACTTCATTTTGAATATCTTGAACCATATGTCGTACCTAAAAGAAATCTAACGGGTGGCTCAAGCGAACGCGTTGATGTGCGCGTATTACAGCCTTTATATAGTTTTGATCCTAAGCTTATTCAAACTTATATAGGTCAACAGGTAGATGTGTATATAGAGGTTCCATGATGCTACCCTTCCCCTTTCAAACTGTGGAGGTCGTCATATTTCGGGATTCACAATGCTTATGTATGAAGGATACACTCCGCTTGCTCACCTCTCATCTTTCTACCCACATTTTGAAATTGTTTGGGTATATAAGTTTTTTGGTATTAAATCTCACCGGATGTGCTTTTGGGCCTGATTATAAAAGACCGGACGTGAAGCTACCTCAAGAATGGGCGCATCAATCAAAAGACCCAACGCAAAAAATCAACTTAAAATGGTGGGAAAATTTTCAGGATTCTTGTTTAACGGATCTTATTAACGAAGCAATTCAGGAAAATTTAGATCTTAAGGCAGCCGAAGCAGGTATTCTTCAAGCACGTGCAAATTTAAGAGGGATTGTCGCCAATTTATTTCCTCAAATAAATATGGATGGCACAATCTCCCGCAACAGAAGAAGTGAAAATAGTGTTAATGGCGGTGGAGGTGAGGGAAGTCCCTATTATTCGGAATATAAAGCTCAATTCGACGCGTCTTGGGAAATTGATTTCTTTGGACGTGTTAAACGTGGCAAAGAAGCTGCTTTAGCGCAATTGGAAAGTTCTATATTTGATCGTCATGCCATAAGCATCATTTTATATGCCGATATTGCACAAAATTATATATCATTACGCAAAAATCAACATATTAAAAAAGTGTTAAAGGATTTAATACAAGATTGGCAAAAATTATATGATTTGAATCTTGACCTTAAAAAATCTGGTCTTGCAAATGACATACAGCTTTTAAATATAAAATCTTCACTGGATGAAGCAAAAGCAGAAATTTCACCCATTAAAGCCAATATAAATACCTTTATGTATCAACTTTCTTTTTTACTGGGTAAAAATCCCTTAGATTTAAAGGGAAAATTAAGTAAAATTTCTCCAATGCCTTCTTGGAATGCGGCGCTCATTCTCGATTTACCCTCAACACTCATTCAACGAAGGCCTGATATTCGCAAAGCAGAGGAAGATCTAAAAGATGCGACGGCCCTTATCGGTGTTCATCTTGCAGATTTATTTCCAAGATTTTCACTTACCGGTATTTTTGGACATGAAGCTAATATACCTTCTCAATTTTTTAAAGCGTCGAGTCGTTATTTTACATTAGGTGCCAATCCCAGTTTCGTTCTTTTTGATTTTGGTCGTATTAGGGCTGTTATAGATGAGGCTAAAGGTTTTAAAGATGAAAAATTTTATATGTATAAAAATACGATTTTAAACGCTTTTAAAGAGGTTGAAGAATCATGTATTCGTTATTTAATGGATGAAGAGCAAGAAGGACAATTACAATTAGTATATAAAGATGCTGCAAAAAGCCTTGAGAACAGTAAAACACGGTTTGTACAAGGGCTTGATCCCTATATAAATGTTTTAAACAGTCAAATAAATTTGCGTACCAAAGAATTAAATCTATTAGATGTTACCGAAAAAAAACTATTGGACGTTATTGGATTATCAAAAGCATTAGGCGGTGGCTGGTCATAAACTACTCAGCCTATGGACAAATTCGTCGTCAGGTCTGTGCTTTCGGTACTCATGTACAAAGAGGTACACTCCGTTCCGATTCTCGACCTTTCTAGACTTTGTCACATAATCTGAATAGTTATTTAAAATGGAGCTTATAAATCAAAAAATTTATTCATATGATGGATAATTACGATTTAATCCATTCCATAATTTTTGATTTTGGCAAAAGACCTACTTGCGTTGAAACAGCTTGACCATTTTTAAACAACACCATTGTCGGGATACTTCTAACGCCAAATTGAGCAGGAATCTGTGCATTATCATCGACGTTCATTTTTACGATTGTCACTTGACCATCGAGTTCTTTTGAAAGCTCTTCCAAAATAGGGCTTAAAGATTTACATGGTCCACACCAAGGTGCCCAAAAATCTACTAAAACAGGTAAAGTTGATTGCAATACATCACTTGAAAAACTTGCATCTGAAATGGCGCGCATTATAAAAATCCTCATGGTTAAAAGATGACACCGAGATAGAATTGAATTCTACGTATAAGAAGGTCTTCTTTCAAGTCTTGACAGAAAGTATTTTTTATTAAGGATCTCATCGTAATTTAGAAAAGGTTCCATTTAAAAGACGGTGTTCATTCAGGATGAAATGAACAGACTTTATGTTACAGGGTAAGTAAAGAACGATATCTCTCCTAAATGGAAACATACGAATAACTTGGTTTAATGAGTTGCTAAATTTGTGAGCAAGCAAGCCAATTGTGATTGGCTTGCCATAAAAATGTTAAAAAAAATAATTTAACTTTAAACACCGCACATTCAAATAATTTGAACTTAAAACTTTCATTACATATTGAGCTCATCCCATGTCTTTGTTACGCTTGGTCCACCAACACCTAACCAAGCCAAATTAGAAAAATGTTCCATAATTTCAATTGGTTGCTCATCTCCAATTCCATTCCGTTCCACATTGAGCCCGATCAACTTGAAAAGTGTTTTCATAATAGCTTTTGCGCCTTCATCAGAAATTAGATTGTAACTAATATCAAGCTCTGTCAAATTGGAAAGGTTTTTTGCGATAACTTTTGCACCTTCTTGTGTTATTTGATTGAAAGCGATATAAAGCTTCGTCAGATTAAAAAGTTTTTCTGCAATAAATCCAGCGCCTTCGTCTCCAATGTTGTTTTGAGAAATATAAATTTCAGTTAAACGCACAAGGTTTTTTGCAATAATTTTTGCACCATCTTGCCCTATCTTATTAGTGCTAACATTAAGCTTCGTCAAATTAGAAAGGTTTTCCGCAATAAATGTAACCCCTTCATCGCCAATGTTGTTTCGAGAAACATCCAATTCTGTTAAATGATGAAGATTTTCGGCAATAAATTTGGCTCCTTCATCTCCGATCTTGTTCATAGAAATATTAAGCTCCGTCAGATTAGAAAGGTTTTTTGCAATAAATTCAGCCCCTGCATCGCCGATATTATTTTCAGAAATATCTAATTTTGTTAAATGATGAAGATTTTCGGCAATAAATCTGGCTCCTTCATCTCCGATCTTGTTCATAGAAATATTAAGCTCTGTCAGATTAGAAAGTTTTTCTGCAATAAGATATATCTCTTCGGCCTCAATGTTGTTTGAGGAAATATCCAGTTTTGTTAAACAATGAAGGTTTTCTACAATATACCTTACGTCATCATTCCCAAGACGATTGCTACTAACATTCAATTCTGTTAGGCTACAAAAATTTTCTGCAATAAATTTGGCCCCTACCGTCTTGATTCCATTGCTAGAAATATTAAGTTTCGTTATATTTGGAAGTTTTGGAATAGAGGTTATAAAGTTATCGTTAATTGTATGTGTTTCAAACGTTATTTCCTTAATGTCTGGAAAAAAATAATCTAATGAAGTTAAAGCTATTTTTGAAAGAGGTTCTTTTACTACCAATGAAGTGACGCCATTTTTTTTGTTTAAAATTGAATCGTTAGGTGAAAAATATTTTAAACGCTCATCGTAAGAAAAATAATTAATTTTATAAATAAGATCTGATCGAGGTTGTTGAGAGTTTATTAGTTCTTTATGTTTTTCTTCATAATCATGATAGCGTTTCGCAATTCCTTCGCACAAAACAACGTTACTGTCGTCAATAATGAATTCTTCTGCATATCCTGCTTTAATTAAAAAAAACAAAGATATCGAAAATTTTATAATTAGTTTTTTCATTTTAAACCATATTTATTTAACATAACTTTGTAAGATTAACATAAGTAATTTAAAATTTCAAACAAAAAAATTATATACTTATTAATATTTAACTTTTATTTAAAAAACTTTATTTAGAAAAAAAGTACTTGATTCGTATTTATAAAAAATACAAACTTTAACAAGTTGTTTTTAATATTAAAGATTGTATTTGCTAAAGACAAGATGAATCGATTTTGTATTTCAAGCAGGAGGAACGATATATGGCTTAAATGAAAAAAAGTAAAAAGATTAATTTAAGAGGTTTCTAGATTTGAACACAAGCAAACCAATTTTCATTAATTTGCTTGTGTATTATAAATAATAAAATTAATTTAAATTTAATTTATCTAAATTAATGATATCGTCTCCATCTTCTTCGTCACTCTCGTCTTCGTCGTTTTCGTCATCAGAGCTTGAATTATATTCATTTTCAGAATCTGAATTTGTGTTATTTGAATATATCATGTTGTTTTCAATGTAATATCCTTCTCTAAGTTTAGGAAAAGATAATAATTTTGAAGAACAATTGCCACATAAATCAACTGAATTTTCACAAGCAAATTCTGCAAATTTAAGCGCTGTTTGTTCATTAACAGAAGAACTTAATACATCATGTACTAAACGCATATTTGTATCATGATATTGTGGTCCTAATTGAGTAATTGTTTCAATTAATTTATTCAAAAGTGCATCCGGGTTCGGACTCTTTTGTATAATAGAAATCAACTTTATTGTTAATTTATTTTTGTTTATATTATTTTTTTCTAGATTTTCCATAGCAATCATTTGTTTTATTGGATCTAACCTAAAAAAACTAGAATTACCCATTTCAGCAAAGCCCGCATTAACTTTCTTTGTCGTTATTTTAAGAGTATTTAATAATGGCGTTATATCAGGATTTGCATTTGCAGATGTTAGTTGAAGTGTAAGTAAAAACGCTAAAAGAGCTTTTTTCATAATGTATACTTTCTATATGTTGATTGACTGTAATAGTTATAAGAAATTTTAAATTAATTGTCAACAAAAAAACACATTTAGTGATGTTTTATTAAATGAAAGATTTGATTTATTGAATTTTTTTTAAAACTTTATATTTAAACCTTCGTAAGCGACAATAGTATTCGGGTTTAATGAAGATGCTTCTAATGCAATTTTATCCATAAATTGATCATCATGGTCAGGATCATGATGAAAAATAATATAATTTTTAACACTCGCTTCTTTGGCTAATCGATAACCTTCTTGCCAGCTTGAATGTCCCCAATGTCGGTGTAATTCAAATTCATTATCTGTATAGGTCGCATCATAAATAAAATAATCCGCATCTTGGATGAGTTTTAAGATATGAGCATTTTGTTCATCTGTTTGATGTTCAGTATCGGTCACATAGCATATTGATAGATTGTTGTAATTTACACGATAGCCGATGGCCCGATTAGGATGATTCAAAGATGTTGTTTCAACTTTAATGCTTTCGCTTAAATGTAAAATATCTTTTGGGTTAAAATCATTATAAGCAATATCTGCTTTAAAAATATCGATGGGAATCGGAAAAAACGGCTCAGTCATCATATTCGATAAAACGTCTTTAAGAAGGCGCTCGGGCTGCAAATGTCCAGCCCATAAACGAAATTGATGAGATGAAGCATAAAATGGTTTGAAGAAAGGAATGCCTAAAATGTGATCTAAATGCGTATGTGAAATCAATATATCCGCTTTAATGATTTTTTTTTGAGCAAGTAAAAAATCGCCAAAAACTTTCAAACCTGTGCCTGCATCAAAAAGGATCAGATGATCTCCACACATCAATTCGATACAGGACGTATTACCGCCGTATTTTGAATGTGATGCAGATGTTATAGGAAAAGTGCCTCTTACCCCCCAAAATTTTAAATACCCATTATTAGATTGATTGCTCATTTTAATTAACTTCTTGCTGTTTATCTCGATGAAGAAAGCTAGTCATATTTTCATTAAGACTCATGGATTTATTAAATCTTTCATTTTCTTCAAGATGTTCCCATAAAATGCGCATATAATGATCAAGTTTGCCATTAAGGTGTCTTATTTCAAGTTCTGCTTTTAGATTAATTTTATAATCATGTTCAGATCGTACACGGTCTTTTTCTTCTTGACGATTTTGGCTCATCATAATAAGGGGCGCTTGCACGGCAGCAATTGTGGATAATATAAGATTTAAAAAAATATATGGATAAGGATCTAAAGGTTTTGCAATAATGGCATAAGAATTTAAAGATATCCAAAGAATCATAAAAATAGCAAAACTAATAATAAAAGGCCAACTGCCGACAAAAGCTGCTACTTTATCTGATAATCGATCCGCAAAAGTAGTTTTTTCTTCATAAAGATCATCTACATTTTCGGAAATGACAGTTCGATCGATAAAGCTTTCAATAACAGGCTGTTCATCTTCTGTAATAATCTTTTTTTCTTGCGTTACAATTTGTTTTATGTAAAGGCTGCGATAATGGCCCATATCTTTAAGACAAATATGATCGTCAGGTGAAATTTTAGGATGATCTTTTTGGATAAGCTCAAAAATAGGGTGGGTCAAAAGAATTAAAGGGATTGTTTTAGCTTCATCAAATTTTTTTTTGCATATTACGCATATTCTTTTACGTGTTTTTGACATGATCCACCCTTTTTTATACATGGTATCATACAATAAAAAAGGGTGTAGAAAAAATTTATATGATCGGGCAATCTCTCAACTACTCAACTCTATAGAACTAACTGTTCAGATTATGTGGCAAAGTTTAGAAAAGCCGAGAACCGTAACGGCGTGTACTTAAGTACATGAGTAATGGAAGTGCAGGCTTGACGACAAATTTGACCATTAGGTGAGCAGTTACGAAGTTTTACTAATGGCAACCATCGCTGGACGCAATAAACGGTCTTGGATCATATATCCAGATTGATACACTTCAACAACATGACCTGCAGCAATATTTTCATGGGGTACTTCTGACATTGCTTGATGGAAGTTTGAATCAAATTTTTGGCCTATTGGACTCATTTTTTGAATACCATTACGCTCTAGAATTTGATGAAACGTAATATCAGTCATTTGGATGCCTTCAATAAGGGCTGTAACAAGAGGATCTTGCTTGTATTTTTCAGCGTCAATCGCCCCTAATGCACGACTTAAATTGTCCGCGACACCTAATAAATCGCGTGCAAAATTTGAAATAACATATTTACCCAAATCAGCTTTTTCACGATCTGCACGTTTGCGAATATTCTCTGCTTCTGCAAATGATCTTAATAATTGTTCTTTGAGTAGACCAATTTCTTCTTTAAGTTGTGTTTCGCGATCATCAGAATGTTGCATTATTGTATCTTGATTCAACTCTTGATTCTCTTGAGGTTCTACAATTTTATTTTCTTGATCCACGTTAAACTCCTTACTTAATCATACGTTAAGATATAAGCAATGGAGATGAAATTCCAAGAGGGCGCTTGATAAAATTATAAAAATTGCATAAAAACAAAAACCTTAGTTGCAATTTATTTAAAATAGTTTACATTTTTAATAAGATAAGCAACAGAGGAACTTTCCAAGGAACTCTTGTTGACCGTTCAATTTCAAAATACCAAAACCTGAAAGACGGTCTTTAGGCAATAAGAGAAAGAGAATGAAAATTACACAAATGACAAAAGATATTTCAAATAACCGCCCAATGACTGATGAAGAAGAACTTCGCCGCGGCATCGAACTCTTATTCTTTGCTTATCGTGATTTCCTTTCAGACTCAGATGCAGTTCTTGAAAAACACCGCTTTGGACGTGCCCATCACCGGGTCATTTACTTTGTTGGTCGCTATCCACATCTTAATGTTGGACAATTGTTGTCGATCTTAAAGATCACAAAACAAAGTTTAGCGCGTGTTTTGAAAAAACTTATTGAAACTGGCTTTATTGTTCAAAAAACAAGCTCCCATGACCATCGTCAAAGATTGCTAGAATTAACTGAAAAAGGGTTGAAGCTCGAGCAACAATTGTGGGAAACTCAACGTCGCCGCATTGAAAAAGCCTATCAACATTCTCCTGAAGCAGTTGATGGCTATTGTAAAACGCTTTTAGGCATGGTCAATGAAACTGATCGCGATCGCATTGTTGAATATGGCTTGAATCCTGGTCATTCATTGCATATTTTAAAACGCCGTTAATATTTTAACTGCCTAGCCTATGGACAAATTCGTCGTCAAGCCTGCGCTTCCGGTACTCATGTACTTAAGTACATTCCGTGCCGGTTCGAGAGCTTCTAGACTTTGCCACATATCCTCGGCAGTTTATACAAACCTTGATATTTGAGTATATCTTTTTTAAAAGCCCGCTTAGGCGGGTTTTTTGTTATTCGTTCAAAAAATGAGTGAAAAAATAAAAAGAACAGCACCATTACTTAAAAAAGCAATCGCTCTTAAATATGAAATGGGTAAAGATCAAGCGCCTATTGTTGTTGCAAAAGGTGATGGATTTATAGCTGAAAAAATAATTGCACTTGCGCGTACGCACGATATTCATTGTCAAGAAAATCCAGAACTGGTTCAAATTTTATCCAAAGTAGAGCTTGAAACACAAATTCCTTACGAAGCTTTTGCAACTGTTGCTCAAATTATTGTGTATCTTTACAAAATTCAGGGTAAACTCAAACAATGAACAAAGATTTACCCTCTGCATTAAAACAACTTGAAAGCGAATTAGAAAAATCTGCTCAATCCTTCGGTGATGCTCAAATTGATTTAGTAATGCTTTCAACAAAAACAAAAAGTTTAATGGATGATCTTGTTAAAAATCCTAATGTGTTAGGTCCTGAAGATAAAATTCACTTTGAAAATTGTTTAAAATATCTTCACATCTTAGAAGAAAAATTAAATGATCAGATGAACCAATTTGTGATGAATATGTCTTATATACGATAGGATTTTTTAACTTTCCAGCCTCCCTCCTACGCCCCGCGGCAAGTCCCGCGGGGGCTATCGTGCAGAAGCGCAATGTAAATGTGGCTTTTCTACATGTTTTACGGACCCCACGGGTCTTGCCGCGGGGGGGGGGAGGGGGGGCTCGATGATCTTAAACAGTGGTACTTAAGTTAACTCATTATAACGACCCAGTAGCTTCTTCCTACGTCCCGCGACTTGTTCGCGGGATCCAGAAAGCTTAGGGAAAGGTCAGAGGAATAATTTGTAACCTCTGCACCATGGCACGCAAACAAGTCGCGGGACGTAGAAAAAAACCCTTGAGGCACTATAAAAATGATTGATTGGCAAAGTTACGTCTACCCCTTTTTAATCCTCATGGGGATTATTGTATTGATTTTCATACTTGGGTGGGGATTAAAACGTTTAAACCATCCGCAATTATCCTTGCGTCGAGGCCAAAAGAAAATTAAGCTATTAGAAATTCAACCTATTGATCCCAAAACAAAAATTATTAATCTTGAGTGGGAAGGTCAGAATCTTTTAATTGGCATAAGTGATAATGCCATGACGCTTTTATCTAAAAAAGATGAACATCATAAAAATAATGACACGCATAATGTTTCGTAAAATTCCAAAAAAATATTTCATCTTTTTTTTAGTACTTCCTTTCTTTTTTTATGGATCATTTTGTTTTGCACAAGCCATCAATATAGATTTAGGCAAAGAAGGCACGTTAACGGGCCGCATCATTCAATTGATGGCATTGCTCGCTGTATTAAGCCTAGCGCCTGCTTTGCTTGTTATGGTGACGTCTTTTACACGCATTGTTGTTGTGTTGTCTTTATTGCGTAGTGCACTTGGTGTACAACAAACACCTCCCAATCCTGTTCTTATTTCGCTCGCTTTATTTTTAACAGCTTTTATTATGGGACCCGTTTTTGAGGATGCTTACGAGCAAGGCATCAAGCCCATGATGCAAGAACAAATCAATGAAATGCACGCTATTGAGCTTGCGGCGCAACCCTTTAAAAAATTTATGGCTAAAAATACACGTGAAGAAGATTTAGGATTATTTTTATCACTTTCAAACACAGAAAAAACAACAAGTATTGAGGATTTATCCCTTAAAATAGTGATTCCAGCTTTTATGATTAGCGAGTTACGCCGGGCCTTTGAGATAGGGTTTCTTATTTTTATCCCCTTTTTAATTATAGACATGGTGGTGTCATCCATTCTCATGTCTATGGGGATGATGATGTTACCTCCTATCACAATTTCATTGCCTTTTAAGATAATTTTCTTTGTACTAATAGATGGGTGGTATCTCATTGCGGGTAGTCTCATTAAATCCTATGGATAAAAGGAAACAAAATGCAGCACAGGATTTTTAGCAGTTTAGGCATTGCGCTTTTACCTATTTTGTTTTTATCAGCACCATTTTTAATATATTTAAAATCCAATGGTGTTTCTTTTTGGGCAGATGGGTTTCTATTAAGTTTAGGACTAAAACTATCAATCACTTACCTTATTTGCGCCCTTTTAATTTTTATAAGCGGTATATTTAAGGGGCTATTGATCGCGTTAAGTCTTGTTTTTTTTATCGATTATCAAATTAAATTTGACGAATTATATGATTTATTAGGTGCTAAAAGCGATTTTTTTGATTCCAATCGTTTTTATTGGATCTATGCTCTTGTTTGCATAGTCATTTTTTTAGTCGCATTTTATGTTTTCGTAAAATTAAAAAACACGCATTACAAAGCATTGCTTGTTATCTTTGGTGCAATTTTTGTCTTTGTTATTTTTATACCAAATTACAAACCATTAGAGCTTTTCAAAGATAGTTTAAGCCCTATCAACGATAGACCCAAAACAGGCCATTTGCCACCTATTGTAACGATTATCATGAATAATCATGGTGCGTTGGATACAATGCCAGACACAATACCTCAGGTTAAAGAAGCTAAAGATCAAATCATTAATTTTCACCAAAAACATGATTTAGTGCTTTTTTCTCATGGTTTATCGCAATATTCATCTTCGGATGATGCTATTTCGAATCTTTTAAATTTTACGCAAGATTCTAAAAAACGTTCTTTTTTTGAAGGACAACGTAAATTTTTATCATTGAAGCAAAATAATTATTTTGGATATCTCAATGATAAAGGATATGTCTTCAATGTGTATCAACATAAAGAAATAAATTTTTGTAATCCAAATCGTGGAAAAATAGGACGTTGTTTAACATATAATGAGGAATATCCGATTAATATGATGCATTATTTGCAAACGACTTCGGAACGTCAGGATTTGCTTATTGATGAATTTTTAAGATCATCCTTTCTTATTAAAAATATAGGAAAATTCCTTAATGTTGAATTTGACCATTTGTTTCATTCAAAATTTTCTTTTGCCTATAATAAGAAACCTCTTAATTATCAATCCTTAAATCTCCTTAAAGAATTAAGCAAAGATCTTCTTGAAAAAGGCGATTCTCACGTTTATTTCGCGCATTTAAATTTGCCACAAGAACCTTTTATGCTTAAAAAAGATTGTTCCATACGCCCTTATAGTGAAGGCTGGTATTTGACGAGAAAAGATCAAGACATTGCAAAATCAAATGAAATACTTCCTCAAAAAGCGATTTTTATGGCAGAACAAATGCAATGTGTATATAAAACGCTTGATGACATTCTAGAAAGCTGGAAAACCAAAGGCATTTATGATGATGTTACCTTGATCATTCAAGGGGATAAAGGTTTTGCCTTAAATAGCTCAAAATATCAATTAGAGCTTGATCCAGCAAAGACTTCTATGCGTGACCAAGATCTGTATGCAACACATTTTGCATATCACAAGGAACCTGCAAAATTTGGTACAACGGATGCTGTTTATTTAGCCAGTGATATTTTTTCAGGTCTTACAAAACTACATCCTTTTACAGAAGAAAAAGAACCTAATGTCTTTGCAAAAAGTAAAGAACACCCCGAGATATTGCAAAAAAGACCGTATATGGGTAAGAAAGCGCAATAAATGCTAAGATTATGGACAAATTCGTTGTCAGGTCTGTGCCTTCCAATAATTCCATGATGGTTCTTGTCCTTTCTAGGATTTGCCTTATAATTTGAGCATTTATGACATAATAATCATGATGCAGGTTGTTGAACAAAATCTTTCTGTTCTATTTTTCTTGCATTCAATTTAGAAATAAGGCATATTTCGATGGGTTGGTGATGGGCGTTTTGCTCGTGAACCCGGTCAGATCCGGAAGGAAGCAGCCGCAACGAAATCAAAGCGGGTCGTTGCCAACTCATTTCATAGAAATATCCGCACAAAATTTGGCGATAAATTTATCCATAGAATGGGTGTGTACGCAAAGTGTCAATAGCCTACCGTGTTTTAGCCCGACAATATCGCCCCAAAATCCTATCTGAACTTATTGGTCAAGATGTTCTTGTTCGTATTTTAACCAATGCGTTCACCGCCAATCGTATTCCACATGCTATCATGATGTCAGGCACCAGAGGCGTCGGTAAAACAACGACGGCGCGGCTTTTAGCACGTGCTTTAAATTGTGTAGGTGCTGATGGTAAAGGTGAACCAACGCTTAATCCTTGCAATGTATGTGATGCCTGCCAAAAATTATTAAATGGCAATCACATTGATGTCCTTGAAATGGATGCGGCGAGTAGAACGGGTGTTGATGATATCCGTGACATCATTGAAGGGGTAAAATATAAACCCGTTTCAGCACGTTAT
>JAUYSY010000030.1 GCA_030696155.1 Alphaproteobacteria bacterium
AAGCCGTTTCTTGAATCAATGCATGTTTAAATACATACAAAACATCAGATGGCGTTTCATTTTCAACTAAAATCCCCGCATTCACAAGTTGTTTCAAATATTCTTGCAAACGCGCATCATCATAACCTGATAAAATGCGTAAATAATTTAAAGATAATGTGCGTCCAAAAACTGAAGATAATTGAGCCAATGATTTAGCTTTGCCAAGCAAATCAAGACGTGCTGTCAAAGAATCACGTAATGTTGACGGAATTGTTAGGCTTGTTAAAGAGCCTTTAAAAACATATTTGCCATCTTCAAGAATAAGAGCACCCGTTTCAATGAGCGCAAGTGCAAGTTCTTCAACAAAAAGAGGAATACCATCCGTTTTTGAAACAATATACTCTATTACTTCATTAGGAACAGTTTTAGAACCAAGCAGACCCTGAATCATCGTTTTTGTTTCATTGGGTGTTAAACGATTCAAATTAATGTGCGTTATATTAGAATTCTTAATCCATGAAGGTTGATATTCTGGACGGAAGGTTAAAAGCACCATAATACGGTGAGACCCAAGATTTTGAACAAGATAGTTTAAAAGATCTAAGGTTGATGGATCTGCAAAATGTAAATCTTCAATTACAAAAACAACGGGCTTATCATTACTTCGCATTTGAAGCCAAGAAACGACAGACGCTGATATTTTGTCTTTTAAATCACCAACAGATATGTTGTGGGCAGAATCAGTAAGTGATCGCCCTTCCATTGACATTAAATTATAAAGAAGCGGCAATAATTCTTTTTGAGGCAATCCCAATCTTTCAGCAGAATCGGACGCAATGTTGATAAGATCTTCATCACTAGAGCCTACATTAAGCTCGTTATACCTAAGCCATAAATCTGTTAATGTATAAAAGTAACTATTTTGTGTTACATGGTTACATATACCCTGAAACCACAAAACTTCATCTGGATCTAAACTGTCTTTAAATGCCTGAACAATACGTGATTTACCAATACCTGCTTCGCCTGAAATAAGGACGATTTTAGGTATTTTTTGTTTCACTTGCATCCAATTGTCTATAACTTTATTAAGCTCTCTAACCCTACCAGTAAGGGGCGTTAAATCACCTAACAAAGAATCCGAAGAATGTTTTTTTGAAACAACCTTAATAAGCTCAAAGGAAGTTTTGTATTTATCGAAAAAATGTTCACCCAGTGAAAAAGTTTCAAAATAATTATGCGTTATTTTATTTGTTACTTGACTTATTATTATCGCACCAACGGGCGAAAATTTTATCATTTCTTCAGCTTCATCAAAAACACGGCCATGCATTTTTTGCGGCTTATCATCACTACCTTTTTCAGTAATAACAGCTGACCCCGTATTAACGACAAACTGCATAGAATTTCTATCCTGTACAGACAACGTTAAAAAGATTTTGAGCAATGCATCAATGGCGTGTTTCGCATCATCTTTATTAACTTTTGGGTAACCATAATAAGCAACAAAACCATCATCGCTCAAATAATCAAATAAGCCAGATCGTTCATAAATCGATGTTTTAATTAATGATTTTTTTGATTCATCTAATATCGCTTTATTTAAAAATTTTACACGTAAAATTGTTACTTGACGCTCTTCGGTAAAAGGAAGCTGGGCAACATTATTCGGATCATATGGAATATCAACAGGCATTGGCACGTCATCTGCTGGCACTACCTTTACTAATGGCTTAGCGATTTCTGCACCACATGAGGGACAAAAACTAAATTTTAAAGAAATAATTGCCCCACAGACGTGGCAAAATGAATTATTTTCTGATGAAACAACTTTAAATCCTTCAGACACATTAGGCTCCCAAATAGTGAATTGCATTCTGATTAGACATCAAAGCTGCTTTTTGCGCAAGATAGAGTTTAATTATTTTTCTTAAGAAATCAAAATGAGCCTTAAATCAAAATAGGGCAGCAATCCTTTTAAAAGAATTACTTAAATATATTTTAATAAAAACATGTAACATGAAGTATATTTATAGAAAAAAATTCATAATTTTTTTATTAAAAAAATAAAAAAAACATTTGCAATAATCTTTGTTTTTTGGTATAAGACTTATGCGTAGTTTGAAGCTAACGTGTCCCCTTAACATTGAACCTTATACGGAGGCAGAATGCATAAGCGAGTTTTGGCAAAATTGAGCCTAACCCTTATAGTTTTAACGTGTTATTGCAGCTTTCAATCATTACGTGATTCGTTTGCCTCAGAAACACATTCTACACAACATTTACGTAGAAGTATTCAATCATCACCAGACACTCTTGATCCACATGTTGCTTTAGGCATACACCCCTTAAGTGTTTTGCGTGATTTATATGAAGGGCTTACAAATGCCTCTGCAGATAATGAAGCATTACCTGGTGTTGCAACAAAATGGGACATCAGTGAAGATCGCAAAAAATATACTTTTCACCTTCGACATGACGCGAAATGGTCTGATGGAACACCTGTCACGGCTGAACATTTCGTTTTTGGCTGGAAACGTGCCCTTGACCCTAAAACAACTTCGCCCAAAGCAGACCTTATCTATATAATTGAAAATGCTGAAGAAATTGTAAAAGGCACAAAAAAAATTGATGATTTAGGCATCAAAGCAATCGATCCCTATACCTTTGAAGTTACACTCCGCAATCCCTATCCTTATTTTTTAAACCTTTTAACACATAGCATTTTCTTTCCTCTTTTGCCTTCTCAAATAGAAAAATATGGCCAAAACTTTGCAAAACCTGGCATTATGGTTTCTAATGGCGCCTTTACACTTGAGGAATGGCAACCCCAAAGCAAAATTTTACTTAAAAAAAATCCGCATTATTGGGACCAGGAAAACGTAAGATTAACGAATGTTTCTTTTTACCCCATCGAAGATCAAAATGCTTTGTTTAAACTTTATCGCGCTAACGATATCGATTTCACCTATATCATCCCTGATTCACAATATGATTTCGTGCGTAAAAATTTTCCAAACGAATTTAAAGGCGGTTCTTACCTTACAACAGCAGGCATAGGGTTCAATTTAACACGACCCCCCTTTAAAGATAATCTTAAGCTTCGTGAAGCTTTATCTCTTGCCATTAATCGAGAATTTATCTGCGAACGCATTACTAAAACCGGTGAAATTCCAGCTTATTCTTGGGTTGACCCTTCTATCAAAGAAATTAAAGCACCTTCTTTTTCTTACAAAAACATGACACAAGCAGAACGATTAAAGCTCGCCAAAAAATTATACAAGGAAGCTGGCTACTCTAAAGAAAAACCACTTGAAGTTGAATTACGCTACGACACGAATGATAATCACAAAAAACTAGTTTTAGCCATTTCAACCATGTGGAAAGATTTAGGCGTTAAAACACACCTTGTTAACGAAGAACTCAAAGTATTTCTTCAAAATCGTCAAATGAAACAAGTCACTGAAGCCTTTCGTAATTTTTGGAATCTTGATTATTTTGATCCTTTCAGCTTTACGCAACTTTTTCTCTCTTATTCAGGTTCGAATACAAGCGGATATAATTGTGCAGCATATGACGATCTATACAAAAAAGCGATGACATCTGCTGAACCCCAGGAAAGAGAAGAACGCCTATACAATCTTAGTAAAATGGCATTAGAAAGCCACGCTCTTCTTCCTATTTTTCACGCCGTCACTAAGCGACTTGTAAAACCATGGGTTGAAGGATACGAACACAATTCATTGGATATAGTCTACTCAAAAAACCTTAGTATTAAAAAATAGATCTTTTTTTTAAAAGTGACTTCTGTCAGGAGTCACTCCCTCCCATTCAAAAATCACAGCTAATACATCTATCTAATATTAATCCTCATCTTTTCCTCTTAATAAATTCTTAACCTTTATATCCTATACTAGGTTTAAGAAGACATGAATGGTTCATGTGAATCTAAACAAGATAGCGATAAATTTAGGAGGAAGAAATGACCAAGGCATCAACAATTTTAATGACATTATTCGCTGTTTTTTTTCTAGTCGTAGGACCGATATCAGTAACAGTAGCTGATCAACCTACAACACAAAAAGTAGAAACAGCAAAAGAAGAATCTAAAGGTGTATGGGGTTGGATTAAGGATAAAGCCATGTGGGTAGGCACTTCCATCAAAGACGGTGCTGTTTATGTTGGCAGCGCGATCGGCAATGGATTTAGCGCCGCTTGGCATTGGATATGGCCATCGAAAAAAGATGATAAAAAAGACGATGCAACAAAAGCAACAACACCAACCATGAAAATGAGTGACGAGCCACGACCCATGTCGGTGAAATAATTTGGGCATCACCCAAAATAATGGCAAATGACTTAAAACCAAATGCCTTGGAAAACAAAGGGGATCCCTCCCCTTTGTTCTTTTTTTTTAATAATTATTCAAAATAGTGTTGACAAAGATCTAAAAACCGTTTAAATCAAAGGCGTGGCTTCGAAAGAAATAGTCCCTAAAAGGGGGTGTAGCTCAGTTGGTTAGAGCGTCGGCCTGTCACGCCGAAGGTCGCGGGTTCGAGTCCCGTCACTCCCGCCATTCTCAATCCCCTTTCTTCATAATTTTCAAAAATAGTTAAAATATCGATTTGTTTTTTAATAAAAATTTTGTAAAATCAAATAACATAATAAATTATTTGAGGTCAGGAAATGTCATCCATTAAATCACTATCTTTAGCATGCTTAGCAGCAATGCTTTTTACACAACAAGCAGAATGCCGTAAAAATCCTATGTTATGCGACACTAACATTCCGCAACTCCATGATATGGGCGTTGTTAAATCAGCAGATTTAAAAGTTCAAACAGCTGATATTTTTTTAGTGAAACTAAACACAGATGGTTCTGTTTCTACTTTTATCGGTAAAAAGAACTACGCCCCTTTTGCTTGGAATTTACCTGGCGGTAAATGCACCTCAGCAAGCACATCTCCAATAGATGTTGCCAAACGTGAATTAAGCCATGATACAGGCGGCCATCTAAGTGTTAACAAATGGACTTTAGAGAAGGCCCCAACACTTTATTCACCAAAAGCACATAAAGCTATATTTTTTATACGTGATGATCGTCTAACAGCTTCTACGCTCAATGAAGGGTCACATCACGCGATCGGCTCCTTCCATAAAGGTTTTAGACACCGCGAAATGGATGAATTTAAGGAAGTCGATTTACGAGATTTCATGGCAAAACTCCAAGATTATAGCAAACTTGTAAGCGCGCAACAAAACGAACCTAAAAAACTTACAATTGTTGCAAAAGACAATACAAGATTTGGGTTTTCGGCATCAACCGCTTTAGCTCTTGCTGATAAATATGATCTATTACGCAATTTATTGACACAACTTACTGACAAACAATTCTAATATTGTTTGAACTTTGATCGGGTTACTTAGATATTCTAGGTGGCCCTATTGCATAATTTATTGTAACTACCGAGACCCCTGCTACGCCCCGAGACTTGATCGCGGGGTCCATAAAGAGTTTGAGAAGTTTCAATAAATAGTTATAACTACCTTTTGTAACATGGATCCCGCGGTCAAGCCGCGGGAAGTAGGAGGGGAAGATATTTAAATTGCACCCTTCCTAGGTAGCTACAAACCATAAAAAAGAAGAGCAAAAATGTTATCATACATTAAACAATCAAGTATTTAAATTTTATTATATGTATTCCTATCCATGCCGCACGCTTCTATTGCGATGTGAACACCACAAGAAGACTCTAATTATGAAGAACTATTCCAAAAACTTGATAAAATAGTTAGAGGTAAAAATTTAGATGTAGAATCTTATTATCAATATGCGTCGATGAATTATAAAGAATTAGGTTGTGTTCAAAACCTAGAAGCAGCACGTGATTCATTTCATACTGCAGCACATTATTTTCATATTGAATCAATGTATGAATTTGCGGGTATGTGTGATCGAGGAGAAGGTGGTGATCAAGATTTAAGAATGGCACGGCATTATTATAAAAAAGCTGTAGATCACGATCATTATAAGGCTACACATAATTACGCTTGCATGTGTCTTGATGGTGATGGTGGCGAAAAAGGTTATCCAGAAGCATTCAAATACTTCAAAAAATCAGCAGAATATACAGATGATTTTAATGTATCTTGGTATAATTATGCTTCAATGTGTAATTCTTCTGAATATGTATTACAAAATCCTGAAGAAGCTCTAAAATATTTCAAAAAAACTGCTGATCTTGGTCATGTGGGCGCCATGTATAATTATGCAATCATTCGTTTTAATAGTGATCCTAATCCACAAGGTATTGAAGAAGCACCAAATTTAGTTGAAGCACGTCTTTATCTTAGTGGCGCAGCAACAAGAAATCATCGTGATGCAACTTATGTTTTAGCCCTTATCCAATTTAAGGGTCTTGGCGGCCCCAAAGATAATGACGCTTCACGCATTAATTTTACAAAAGCACATGAACTTGGACATCCACAAGCGATGCCAATGTTCCTACAACTAAATGGATTATTTGTTTTACCGATTGATCACAACCAAATACTGTAAAATAACTTCAAATTGATACATCGTCATTCCTTGCTCATATAGATTGAGGTAAACATCGAAAGAAAATTATATTTTTATCCAGCAGATTGATTTCTTATTCTTTTGTCTTAAATGCAGATTAAAATATACCTCTATGTTTTTTCTTATATCAGAAATTAATTTAGACATAAATTTATTTTTTAATTGTAAATTTATTGAAGAACAAAAAATTTAAATTTAAAATATTTTTCAATTAAATAAACATCATTTTGTTTTAATTATTCTAATGAATTTATAATTTTTTTTATTTTGTTGACTTTTATGTCAAGTTTTAATAAAGTTCAGAATCAATAATTAATAACCAATATTTAGAATTCAAATGAATAGGATTTTTTATGAACAAGAAAATGTTTTTTGCAACCAATTTAGCTATATCTCTTTTATTTATGACTTCAGCTTTTGCAAATCCAACCAAGAACAGACTGGAAACATCAGATAAGACCGACTCGTCTAAACCATGGGTTTCCGAAAAAATTTATGATAAAGTCAAGCCGTTAGCGCCCGGAATCGCGTTAGTAGGAGGGTATGTCGCATTGAATTATATGTTATCAAACGAAAAACGCCCATTCTCAATCATGAATACTGCCAATAACTTATTTGGTATGATGGGAGGGCAATACCTTGCATCTCAGCTATTTGTAGATCCGATTAAACAAGCTGGAAACCACATGGCTTCAGAATTTTTTCCTAACCTACTTTGTTCGCAAGATGAGATTCAAGTATTATCTATGAAAAAAGACATGAAGCAGTGGTTCGCAGAAGGAAGAATCAGTGAAAACACTTATACAAAATTTTCTGAATACCTTCCAGAAAAGAATAAGTCTGTTTATGGCAGTGACGTTGCCCTTCTTAGGGGCTCCTATATTCACAAGCTAGCAAAGGATGCTAAAATATTTGAGTGGAAAGAGCTCAAACCTAAACTTGATGTTTTTCTAGAAACTTTTAATGACAAAGTTAAACAACAAATAAGCGATATGATTCGTGAAATAATCGTAGCGTCGCTTTTGCCCAATAGCCAAAAAACAGTCATTTGCTTTCATGGAGATCCAGGAACTGGAAAAACTTATTTGGCAAATAAAATCGCTGAATTGTTAGGCGTTTCGATGACAATTTTTGATGCCTCAGGCGATCTTTCAGCTCTTCCATCTAAATACGGAAATCACGCCAATAATTCAGAAGATCTTCTGCTAGATTTATTTGGACATGAAGAAAATAATTTTAAAAACAATATATTGTTCTTAGATGAGTTTGACAAAGGATTAAACGCTATTAATAATAAACACACACTTACCAATTTTCTTTTGCAGTTTCTTGAAAAACAAAAAAACAATATAGACGCCCCCTCCATATCAGGTCTTCATATTGACATATCCAAGACTATTGTCATATTGGCTTGCAATGAATTACCGACAGATAACGCCATAAGAAGTAGAATGCGTGTTATTGAATTTGGAGAGGTTTCCAAAGAAACACAAACAACAATTGCTCATAATTATTTTGATGAATTGTGCAAAGAAAACAAAATTTATATTGAACCTGATCAAGAAACCCTTCAACAAATAATCGATCAAAACGATGAACCTGGTGTTAGAATCATGAAAGATATTATTTATAAATATTTTTCACATATTGTTATTCAGGAACTTCTTGAAGAAGAAAAAGAGACCTTTGATGTAGAAGGCTCATATTCACAGTACAAAGCTGAGCCTGAATTAAACGGGGAGAATATTACCATAAATAACATTGCCTCCACAGGAGAACGTTACATTTTACAGAACCACACATTTTAACAACCTTCAAAAGTGAAGTGCAATACCATAAAATGTATGTTAAAAAACAAGACACAAAAAGGTATTACAAATAAAGCCATACAAGCAGTTAAATTATAAAAAAAGAAAAAAATAGCTGAATCAAGACTCTCCTCTCTATCAATAGAGAGGAGAGTCTTGAAAATTGACCATTCTAAATCTACTTATTTACCCCCGCCCCCAAACCAAACATTCCAAGAATTGAAATAAGTTGTTTTGTAAATTCTCTATTCAATCCATCGTAACTTTGACTATGTTTTTTATGCGTACTTGTTGCTTCATGATGAAGTGTTTTATAGTTTTTAGCATTTATAGTGAAATGAGTTGAAAACATTGCAAGTTGAAAGCCAGCGAAATCCCTCCTCCTACGCCCCGCGGCTTGAACCAGAGAGATCCACACGAAATACTTATGTATAGTGGAATAACTTCAAATTGATACATCGTCAAACCTTCCTCATGTAGGAAGAGACTACACATCGCGCGTCATTCCTTGCCTGAATTTATAGTTATTTCACCATAACTATTGAAAAAATAAAAACCCGTCATATATGGACATTGCGAGGGGCCCAAATTTAAAAGAGGGCCCGCTGCAATCTCCTTGGAAAATTGAGATCGCCATCCCCCCCCAAAAAAAAGAGGGCGGGGGTTCGCGATGACGATGTGGGGTGGGGTGGTAGAAGCGCGAAGCAGCGAAGCAATCTAATTCTAAAATCAACATTTATAGCTTTTGAAAAGCTATTTTCTGGATTGCTTCTTCGTCTTCGACTCATCGCAAAGACGAAATCCTATGATTTCGTTATGCTTATAAATCCCTCAGGGCTTGAACGCGGGGTCCACAAAACTTATAGAAAAGTCTCGAATCATCTACTTCCTACGCAATGGATCCCAAGGGACGTAGGAGTTTTGTACGATTTTTAAGATACATGAGCAAAAACTCTAATATAACCCTTCCGTAGGACCTGAATCACCCTCTAAATCACCATCATAGGCTTGCTCATCATAAGAAGAGGGCGACTTAGGTTGTTGTGTGCTTGTTGATACCCCCCCCTGATTAATCTGTAAATTGCTACCCGTTACACTTACACCTGAGTTTAGATTCAAACTTCCAGGCACTGATGAACTACTAGACAACGTATCAGCAGGCGACGCATTTGGATTATGCGGAACAGCGTCTCCACGTTCATTAATAACATATTGCTCTTCTTCCACCGAAGGCGGCACATATTTTTCTTGCTCAGATCCTAATGTAGGCTCGGTCCCTGGCAAATAAGGTTCGTAAATAGCATTATCATTACCAGCATTTGTTGGTTGCCCCGTTGTAGGATCAATCGCAACCATTCTAATGCCCGCAGGAATTCGGAAAGGAACAGGCGGCACATCTTTAAGAGCACGCTCAAGGAAGTATTTTGTAATGGGGAGAGCTGTTTTAGATCCAGTCTCACCATTGCCGATTGGCTTATGTGCATCATCACCTACATAGGTGACCGTTACAATGTCAGGCGTATAGCAGGAAAACCATGCATCATGAAATCCTGTAGATGTCCCTGTTTTGGCCGCAAGTGGGTTTGGAAAATCTTTAAGACGCACGGCAGTTCCACGCTTTACAACACCTTCCATGATGCTGACAAGTTGATAGGCTGTTAATGGATTTAGAATTTGTTCTCTCTCATCCTGCAAAACAGGCACTTCTTGATTATTCCATTTGTCGGTGACACAACCAGGGCAATTTCTATTGTCATGTCGATAGACCATACGTCCATGACGATCTTGGATTGAATCAATAAAAGTAGGCGTTACCTTTTTGCCACCATTGACGACAGCAGCATAAGCCGCTGCCATACGTAAAGGCGTTGTTTCTTGAGCACCTAAAGTAATGGAAAAACGTCTAGGCATATGATCTGCAATCCCCAAACGTTCACCCATTTCAGCAACTTTTTCAATACCCACTTTTGCTGCAAGCCGAACGGCTGCCGAATTTAAAGATCCTTCAAGTGCTTTGCGTAACGTTACAGTTCCTTTATAAGCACCATAATTTTTAGGTGAATAAGGAGGTAAGCCCTGACCTAAATGAATCGTCACAGGTGCATCCAAAATAAGTGAATTAGGCGTTAATCCATTTTCAAGAGCTGTTAAATAAATAAAAGGCTTAAAAGCTGACCCCGTTTGACGCATGGCTTGCGTTGCGCGGTTAAATTCACTGGAATCATAACTAAATCCACCAGCGACTGCATAAACACGTCCTGTATGGGCATCAAGCGCTACAAAACCGCCATTGATAAGTGGAATTTGACGTACAGCATAAGTTGCAGGCGGTAATTCAAGGCCTTTTTCACCTATTTTTTGAAGCTCAACAGGAATAACATCACCTGTTTTAATTGTGCCCCATCTTAAGGAAGGTGGGATATGTCCTGTAGTGCCGTCTGCAAAACCAATTTCAGTATCATTGCCTTTATTCCCTAAAATAACAGCAATACGCCAATTACCCATACCTTCAGGCGTTTCAATATGTTTAAGTTCATTTTGCCAATTATCAGTTTTTGAAACGCGTGTGATGGGGCCGCGCCATCCATGTCTTTTATCATATTCTGTTAGTCCAAAACGCATTGCCTCATCGGCATAACCTTGAATTTCAAGATCCAAAGGCGTGCGCACACAATAACCACCACCGTAAAGCCCTTGCATGCCATGACGTTCCATAAGGACACGTCTCACTTCTTCAGCATAATATTCTGCAGATCTATTATTAAGCATTCTTTTATCTACAATTGTAATGGGCTCTGCTTGTGCTTTTTGCATTTCTTCTTTGGAAATAGATCTACTTTCATACATACGATTCAAAACGTAGTTACGTCTAGCGATGGCTGCTTCATAATGATTCACAGGATGGTAATTTGCAGGGGCTTTAGGTAAGGCTGCAAGGTAAGCTATTTCGGCAAGCGTTAATTCTTCAAGCGTTTTATCAAAATAATTCAAAGCTGCTGATGTAATACCAAAAGCACCATATCCAAAATAAATTTTATTAAGATAAAGCTCTAAAATACGATCTTTTGATAAAGCGCGTTCAATACGAAAGGAAAGAATAGCCTCTTTAATTTTACGTTTGATAGTTGCTTCATTAGATAGAAAAAAGTTTTTTGCTACCTGTTGCGTAATCGTCGAAGCACCTTCAGGTCTTTTTTTACCCCTATTAACAATATTATTCACAAGTGCACGTAACATCCCTTGAGGATCAATACCGGGATGGTTATAAAAATTTTTATCTTCTGATGCAATAAAGGAATTAATAATTTGATCAGGTATAAGGGTGATGGGTGTATAAATACGATTTTCAATTGAATATTCTTTAACCAAAGCACCATCACTTGCATAAACACGCGTTGTGACCGGTAATTCATAATCGGCTAATTGTTTATAATCTGGAAGGTCACGACCAAAATAATGGAGAACACCTAAAAAACCAACAAAAACTGCGACCAAACAAAAAAGGACAAAACCAAAAGATATGGCGAGCCATCTAAACATATTTACCTACTTTACTTACCAAATTCAAAAAAACGATCCAAAGCACGTCTTATAGCTTGCGCTATTTTAAGACGATGTTGAGCCGTTTTCAATAATCTATCATCTTCTTTGTTCGATATACAACCTAACTCTATTAGAATAGACGGTATATCCGGTGCCTTCAAGACCGCAAGATCTGCAAATCTTATAGGTTTCAGAATAAGCGGCACAAAAGGTACAAGTTCTGTTTTCAAATGTTGAGCAAAATCAAATGCTAAATTAAGCGAATCCCGCTGTGCAAGATCAATTAAAATATTATTAATTTCACGATTATTTTCAGATAGGTCAACGCCCGATATTATGTCTTCTTTGTTTTCTTTTTTAGCTAAAGCCTCGGCTTCCGCATCTGATGCCTCATTAGATAAAAGGTACAAAGAAGCTCCCCGATTATCAAGTTTTGGCGACGAATCTGCGTGAAGCGAAATGACCAAATCTGCTTTTACGCGTTTTGCAATTTCCAACCTTTCCCGCAATCTTAAATAACGATCATCAACGCGCGTTAAATAAACTTTATAATAAGGCGATTTTTCTAGAATATTTTTAACAAGAAAACCCATTTGTAATGCAATGTTTTTTTCATAAACACCCGTACAACTGATTGTACCTGGGTCTTGACCACCATGACCCGGATCAATAACGATCGTTTTTTGTACTGGCATAAATGATTTTTTATCTTTTGTTAGCAATGGCTTAGGCATTGGTCTGATATCATAAGGAGGGAGATGTATTTTACTATCCACCGAAATTGTTGAAGTATTTTCTTGATGAGGTTTAAGAATTGCAAGCAAATCTTCAATCTCCGCAAGATCGTTTTTGACCTGTATTGCAACTTTCGGTATCGGCGCTGTTTCTTTAGCAATAACAGGATCAATTTGCTTAGGTGCTTTTTTTTGAATAATAGTCGTTTTCGGATTTGGAATTGTTTTTTTTAAATCTATTACAAGTCTATAGCCATCATTTGCAGTGTTTTTAAGCCAAAATATTTTTTCAATATCAATTGCACTATTTGATTGAATCAAAAATTGATGCGCTTTGTTTTTGGAAGGTCCAAAAGAATAATTTTTAACCAGACCAAAAATGCGTCTTTTTTTAGTCGAAAGAATTGACCAATCAATAGGCTTTAAAAAACGAATTTTAACCGATTGGTTTTGCGCGTCTACATGTGTATCAATTGATGTTTTTTCACTTAATTCAATTAAAAATCTTGTAATTTCGCCATTTTCTCCAATGCGCACATCAACAGCTTTAGGGATGGCCCATAAAATATGAGTGCTCCCAAAAAAAAGGGCAAGCGCAAAACATAAGCTACTTTTGATTAAAAATAGGCTCTTAAAAGCAATTACTTTTTTAAAAAAAACAAAAATTTCTATTCATCCTCTTGCCGAAATGCTAATCTGTGGCTATCTTAACATAGAGTTTGAATAAAAACTCCAGCAACCTAATTTTATGTTGTGCAATTAAAGACCTAAACGCGGTCATAGGCTGTCGTTGTAAAAGGTGACCAACCAATTGTAAAAATAGCTAGGAGCAATTGATCGTGCAAGCAAATACAGCAAGGAACCTCTTAAATATAGAGAATGCTTGCATGCGCGTTCAAAATCTTAGCGTTAGCTTTCCGATATACGAAGCTATATATAGCAATTCAAAAAATTCGCACCTTTTTCCTTTAGTTTCAAAACAACACAATGCAAGTTCATCAAATCAGTATTATTATTTTACCTTGCCCCACAAAAATGGCTTTTTGAATTATGATGCCCATTTTAGTCCCGGCAGGAAAACGGAGTTAACCCCTAATGCCCAAAAAATTATTTATCGATGCAGCCCACCAGGAGGAGGTACGAGTCGTCATACTTGATGGCGATAAGTTAGAAGAATATGATTATGAAACAGCCTCAAAAAAACAATTAAAAGGTAATATTTATCTCGCTAAAGTAACACGCGTTGAACCCTCGCTCCAAGCCGCTTTTGTTGATTATGGTGGCAATCGTCAGGGTTTTTTAGCGTTTAGTGAAATTCACCCTGATTATTATCGCATTCCAGTTTCTGACAGATCAACTGAAGAATTACACACAGGCTTAATTGAAGGGCAGCTATTAGGTTCTCCTTATGATCCAAGGCCTATTAATGTCACCCCAAATGAGGCTGCGCAGCCAAGTCATGTTGATAATACAGATCTGACAGACGATACAACTGATGTGCTACCGTCAACCTTTGATGCGCCTAAAATTGAAGAACCTGAAATTATTGAGGCGACATCAGCGATTGAAAATGCATTTCATGATTTAGAAGCAAAGTTTGATGTTGATGCTTTTTCACCGGAACCAATAGACGCATCCTCTGAAAATGTTATTGCATCAGATGACGAAAACACCACTGATGAGAACGCTAAAAACACAGAAATAAGTTTTGATAGTAATGTTTCTGAAGAGGTTTTTCAGAACCATGAAGATATGCCAACAGCTCGTGAAAGAAAAGAACTACCTGCCTTTAAACGCTATCGTATTCAAGAAGTTATCAAAAGAAGACAAATTCTTCTGATTCAGGTGACAAAAGAAGAACGTGGCAACAAAGGTGCAGCGCTTACAACTTATATCTCATTGCCAGGCCGTTATTGCGTTCTTATGCCGAACACTGATAAAGACGGTGGCGGTATCTCGCGTAAAATCAATGATCCATCAGACCGCAAAAAACTTAAAGAAGCTATTTCAGATTTAGAAGTTGAAGACGGTATGTCTGTTATCGTTAGAACTGCTGGTTCTGGCCGTTCTAAATCTGAAATTAAACGTGACTTTGAAGCGCTTATTCGTCTTTGGGAAAACATTCGCAACCAAACGCTTAATTCGACAGCACCTTCACTTGTGTTTGAAGAAGGCGATCTTATTAGACGTGCTTTACGCGATTTATATTCACGTGATGTCGATGAAATCATTGTTGAAGGTGATGAAGGTTATAAAAACGCTCGAAATTTCATGCGTCTTTTGATCCCATCCCACACCAAAAAAATTCAGCTTTATAAAGATAAAACGATACCGTTATTCCACCATTACCATATAGAAGAGCAAATTGCGTCCATTGATACGCCTATTGTTCAACTTCCTTCAGGTGGTTATCTTGTTATTAATCAAACGGAAGCCCTTGTTGCTATTGACGTCAATTCGGGTCGCTCAACACGCGAACGCAACATTGAAGAAACAGCTTTACGTACAAATCTTGAAGCTGCGGAAGAAATTGCACGCCAATTACGCTTACGAGATCTTGGTGGCTTGATTGTGATCGATTTTATCGATATGGGCGAACACGCAAATCAACATAATGTTGAGAAAAAACTTAAAGATTCTGTTCGATTTGACCGTGCGCGCATCCAAATTGGTCGTATAAGTCAATTTGGCCTTATGGAAATGTCGCGTCAACGGCTACGTCCGTCTGTTCTTGAAATGAATAGTCAAAATTGTGAACATTGTGGTGGTGTTGGCACCATTCGATCCGTTGAAGCGCGTGCTCTTAAAATTTTACGTGCCATTGAAGCTGATGCTATTGAAGCACCAAACCAAGAAATGCAAGTTATTTTACCGGCACCTGTTGCACTTTATATATTCAATGAAAAACGCAATATTTTAGCGCGTATTGAAGAAGTATATCGTCAAAAAATTGTCTTTGTAACAGAAGAATTAATGCCTTACGAATATTCTATTAATCGCATCAAAAGTCTTACACCACCAGCACCTGCTATCAAAGCATTGGATGCAGTCACATTGGAACAACCAAGACTAGAGTTCGATTCAGAATTGGAACAACCTCATCATCCACCACATCCAGCTCATTTACACAAAAAAGAGCCTGATCATCCACGTAAAGGGCGTAGAGACAAACGTTTTGGTGGCGATCGTAATGAACGCTGGGACAGAAATGCAAATCCTCGCACTCCATTTGACCCAATGCAACCAATGGGGCAACCAGACGAACAACCAATGCATGGTTTTGCACAACCTTTCGATATTACATCAAGACCAATTTCAGAAAATCAGGCTTTGCTTCCTTCAGGACAGCCCCTTGAAAATAAATCCAGATTTGAATCTGAGCCTAGCCAACAAACAAGAAATCATCCGCGCAACCAACGTCAACCTCGAAGCCATGATAGAAACCAATCAGGCCAACAACAGTTTTTTGATTTATCAGACCCTGGAAGTCAAGCTGGTGCAACCCAAGCTTCAGAATTACTATTAACGGATGAAGTTGTTTTTACACCACCTCGTGCTGCAAAACACATGAACCCTAATGTTGAACCTGGGACTCAAGCACCACAAATAAGCGCGCCCAATGAAGGGCAACCAACTGACGCAAAACCACGTCAACCTAGAGAACGCACCTATCTTCGACGTTCACCCTACAGAACAAGACCGCCTAGAGATGCAAACGACACAAGACGTCAACCTAAGCAAAATCTTATGGAGCAAAAAGGCGAAAATATTCAACCGCAAAATCAATTTGTTGAAAACAAGATTGTAGAAAATAAAGTTGCGGATGTTCAGCCCGAAAGAACAGCACCACAACAAGTTGCACCTATGATTAAAGCAGAGATTACCTCCCCTATTCCTTCTCAAAAAGATCAAGGGATCAATCAAGAAACACCTCGTATCGATACAGAAGCTAAATCCGATACACGTCGTGATACCAAAAGTGATACAAAAAGAACGCCCAGAGATAGAAATACAGGTGACAGAAATACGGGCGATAGAAAAACGGGTGATAGAAATTCACGAGACAGAAAACCTAGAGATAATAAAAGGGATGATTCAAGACCTCCAAAACCTGCTGGTAAAGTAGAAATCATTTCATCGCCTGTTTATCAGCCTGAGACTGCACCATCGACTGGTAGTTCTAGTGAAAAACCTGCACCTAAAACTAATAAAGATTTGAATATGATTGTAGACAAACCCGCCACACCTAAAAAGGGATGGTGGAGTAAAAAATAATAAGATTTTCAAAAAAATATTAGATATTAACATTGTTCGAAAACACTACAATCCTCCTACGTCCCGCGGCAAGTCTCGCGGGATCGATTGTAAAGGAGGTGTAGAATCATTACCGAGATTTTCTTTAGATTTTACCCCCCCTCAAGACTGGCATAAGATGGGGAACAATTTTGTTTAACTTATGCTAGTTTTGAAATCATTTCATATACTCTCCAAGGAAACAGCATTTTATGACATTCCAAATTTTATGACATTCCAACTTGATCCACGACTAGAATCTGATACAAGCTTTATCCTCGATTTAGACTTATGCCAAATACGCCTTAACCATAATGCAGCTTTTCCATGGATTGTTCTTATTCCTAAACAACCCGAACTTATTGAAATTATAGATCTCGACACACAAAATCAGCAATTGCTTATGCGTGAAATTTCCTTAACGAGTAAAATCATGCAGCAACTTTTTCACCCCATCAAACTTAATATTGCAAATCTTGGAAATATTGTGCCACAACTTCATATCCATATCATCGCGCGTTACAAAGATGACAAAGCCTGGCCCGGACCTGTTTGGAATGCTGGTATTTCAGAAAATTATGAAGCAAAAGCAAAAGCTGAACGCATTGAACAAATTAGAACTGCTTTTAGGGTGGTTGCACAATCCACAACAAATTAACAGCTGTGATTTTTATTTTATCGTAATAATATTTCTGCTTATCAAATTTTATAAAAAAAAGCATATTATGTATTATTGATTTTCGATAAGATCCTTAAATCCTGACGACGTTATGATACTCACAATAGGTTTCTTGGGCGAAATTTGCGTCAAATCAAGATGTTTCAAAGCAGCAACAGATGATGCCGAAGATAATTCACTCCACACACCTTCAGCCCCAAGCAATGTTTGCGCTTCCAACATATCTGGATCTGAAACCAACAAAGTTTGAGAAAGCGCCTTCTTTAATACATACAGTCCTCTATAGCCTGTTTTACGACACGCAATGGCATAGGCTTTTGTTGAAAATGTCTCCAAAGAGATAGGAAACTCACCTGATATATACGCCTTGTGAAGTGGTCCACCGCACATAGGCTCGCATGATACCATAACTGGCATTGCATCAATAAGACCCAATGTTTTCAATTCGTTAAAGCCTTTCCAGATACCGAAAAATAATTCTCCATATCCCGTTGGTACTAATACAGCTCCTGGAGCTGAAAAGTGAAGCTGCTGAAATAATTCATAAGCGATTGTTTTATATCCTTCGACACCAAAGGGATGTCCTGTGGGTGTATCCGTATAATTACTCGCCGGATGATATCCCTTTTCCAACACATATTGACGTAAAGTTGGCCACCTTAGATCATGCGACACTTTCACAATTTCAGCATTATAAGAGGATATAAACTTTAAAATATGCGGCGGACAATCATGGCTCACAATCACTGTACAATGAAGCCCTGCACGCGCCGCATAGGCAGCAGCCGAAGCACCATGATTCCCCGAGGATGCCACAACAATGCCTTTTGCATTACTTTTAACAGCAGCGTTTATCACACAAAAATTATAACGATCTTTATGACTCCAGGTAGGATTAGCACTTTCAATTTTAAGAAATAGATCATTCGGAAGCGCATATTGCGTTTTTAAACGTGGAGCTTTCAGCAAAGGTGTGTTCCCCTCACCCAAAGAATGCGCTTGGTCAATTGGAGGAAGCAATTGTTGCCAATGGTTTAAAGAAGTTGCTTTCGTTGAGAAAATAGAATGATCAACTTTAGAATAATCATATCCAATTTCCAAAGGATATTGAACGAGATCATTACTCGAGAGAGGACAACCAGATATTAATACAGGAAATAAAGGATGTTTAATATTAGGGTCAAAAAGTGAATTTTGAGAAGTAGATAGAGATGTCATGATGTTTTTCCTTAAATTAAAATTTTAATTCTTATTTAGACTTCATTTTAAGTCTTTTAAAAAAATATTTCTTTCAATCACATTTTTCAATTCAAAAGCCATATGCGGTTGATCAGAAAGTACAGCAACAAGTGCTCCGGTTTTAAGCGAAACAGAAAGCCATGCTGTAGAGGATTGAATACCTCCCGCATGCGCTACAATGCGATCTTTAGCGTAATAAAATTCTTGACCATATTTTTTCATTAAAGATTCAAGCTCAAGATCAAGCTTCGTTTGTCTGTAAATCCACTGGCCAAATTTCGCTAAATCCTCTGACGTTACCCAATAGCCACCTGCGGGGCTTCCAGCAATATGAGGCGCTTCAGAATCTGCAAGATTATATTTAGCATTTTCTGGTTTCCATGGCGTAAAACTTGGCATACCCACTTCATTAATAATATATTTTTGTAAGATATCGTTGTACTCACAAGGACCATGTTTTTTCTCATAAGCATGCTTAATAGCGAGACCAACAAGCAACATGCCCAAATTGCTATATCTATCGTCGCCTATAGGCGAAACTTTATTTTCTGCAAATTGAAGAAAATCTTCAGCTCTACGCATTTCAGGAATTTTGCCTTCAGATATGGAAGCAAAATAACCATCTAAATAATCGCCCAAGCCTGATTTATGCGTCATTAATTGGTGCAAGCTTACTTTTTTTAATCGTTCTCTTACGACAAAAGGAAGTGCGTTGGTATCTGATGCGTCAAGTTTAACAGGTATTAAATTTAAATCATGTTCAGAAATAATTCCCTTTTTAACCATTATCAATACAAGCATGCCTGTAAAAACTTTTCCTATTGAATGCATTGCAAAAGCTGAAGATTTATTTCCAATAAAATCAGGTGTTATAAGGGTTTGATCTGCAAATCCTAGAGTAACAGAAGCTGAGATATTTTTTTCTTTCATATATCTTTCAAGATGAACAAGATCACTTGATTTAATTTCAGGCTTAACATCTTTTGCTTCTTCCGGATCTAATTGTATTAATTTTTCAAAAAATCCCATACCACGAATAAGTATATAAGGCATATATTTAAGGGCATCAAAGAATGTATCAAAGTCAATTTTGTGTGAAATAGCATCCACAAATAATTTATTTATTTTTGCTTCCCATATCACATCTTTTGGAAAACGTGTACCTATAATATTTTTTCTAAATTCATCCACACTTTTTTGATTTAATTTAATGATACGCTCATGCCAAAATTTTTCTAGAATGACACGTTTTTCTGCTAATTCACGCTCAAACCAACTTTCAGATTTTATCATTATAGTCATTCCAACAAACAACCTATTAAAAAAACATTCACTGCATTAGAAAACCCTTTGTTTTTGCATTAGGTTATTCATTGAAATGACTATAATTTATTTTCCTTAACTTGAACAGACGCATCATTCAATTGAGGCGTAAATGTTTTATTACATGAAGAAAGATTAACGCCCAATAATACTATGAGAGATATTTTTAAAATCAATCTTTTCATTGAATTGTTGCCTTTAATAATGAGTCATTTTTAAGTCTGTTGGTAAAAATGTTTGTTATATGCATATAAAAGCTAACATAAATATGGATACAAATAAACGACTGAGCCGATAATTTTGTTTAAATGAACTTCATCTCTACAACTTGTTTCATATATACAACAAACAGAGCAAAAGCAAATAATTTTAAAGCTTCAACATATTTTGGTCTTCAAAATTTAATTAAGAAAACTTACATAAAAGAAAACAAATTTATCTAGAAATTAAAAATGAAAAAAAAACGACATTTCCTTTGAATCAACCAGTGGTATTAGTTATATTCTTAATATTAATAATCGGATCTTTTTTTGGTTTCGCACGAAGTCTTAGCATACCAACACTCTTTGATCAATTTATTTTAGCCATACTTTGGATAGCCTACTCAAAATTATATATACAAATATCTGCCCTTTCACCTGTAGAACAAACAAAAAGATATGACGATCATATTCTTGATCTTACTTTTTTTCTTCTCAAGGGAAAAGAAGAATTTTATGTTAAAATATATTTTTCTTATTTAATTTATATTTTTATTGATAATAATGTTGCATTGATAAGTAAAAATAGAGGTATTACAATCGACAATTTTATGAATATTTTCCAATTAAACATTTTTTTTGCTGGATTAACCACTTTTGGACTAAGGTTCGCTTACAAAAAAATGATGGAAAAAGAATTGGCCAAAAAGCCTTATCTCTTTCAACGTTCAATTTTTCGGTACAAACCCATCTTTAATTAAGATTTTGAGTTTATATCCCCGTCTCTAAACACTAAGATTCTACCTTACTTCAAAAAATCGGATATCTCATTCAAGATATCCGTTTTAACCTGATCAGTTGCAGCATCATACATATCATTGTGCTTTGCATTTTTGATTGTAACGATTTTTGCACCTGTTTTAGGCAAAACACCCTCATCTGCTTTAGTATCCGTCGCACGCAAAGATAAAATTGGTAAATGATGCTTTACAGGAAAGGGATAACGCAATGAATCAATCGAAATAACATTTGCTGTTTTTTGCGGATATAAATCTGCAAACATCATCGAAATATCACCACCATTGGAATGTCCAATCAATGTGACTTTATCTAAATTAAGATTAGGATCTATTCTTTTAAGTTTATCCAAAACAAATAAAATATTTTGAACACCCCTTTCCCACATAGGCTTACGCCTTTGAAAAATATTACCTGTTCGTGGAATTTTAGGATCAGTTTTCAAATCATGCTGAATGCTCACAACAATAAAACCTAGTTTTGCAAGATGATTTGCAATAAATTGGTAATCTTTATAGGTAACCCCATAACCATGATTTAGCACAATAACTTTGTTTTTAGAATTATCTACTATAGATGAAATCTGAATTGGAATCTGACGTTTTCGATCCAGATCCATGAGTTCTTCATATTTTTTTATAATTGCTAAAGAAGTATTCATCTTCTCAATATTAGCCGCAACTTTAAGAGAAGAGGCATTTAACAAACATATTGCTACTAAACAAACAAATTTTTTCATGCTCAATCTTTCTTTTAAACCAAAATATTAATCTACAAAAGCAGGATATAAATCAATCAGTTAATCTAAACCAAAATAGCAGATTCCATACAATCGCCAGAAAGACGATACGGTTCAGCAAATACAAAAAATATAATTATAGACGATATCACAATGAATGTTATAACTTTATATATATTTTTTATATTGCTTGCCTATACTACATTACTCTGTAACCTTCGACGCTATATCCAACACAAAATGATATCTCAACGCATTGTATTTTGAAACAAAGCTAAGCGTTCTTTCATTGCCTTCTGAATCAATCACTCGATATAAAACGTCCTTATCAAGTCTTTGGTCAGCATTTTCATCAAAATAATGTGATAAAAAATATTGTTCTATTTGCTCAGAATTTTCAAATGCTTCATCACTTAAATCAATATCAATATTTTCTTGAGGTAATGGCAAAGATTTAAAACCACTCTTAAGCATAAGTTTGCATGATGCAATATTAGATGGACGTGCTGTTGCAACAAATGCATTAAGGGGAGCTCCACCAAAACATTTAAATTTTTCAACGATACTAGACGAAATATTATCTCTTAATCCATGCCCAATTTCATAGACTTCTTTTGCCCAAATTGAAAAAAACACTTTAGAAATACTGGTCGCGACGCCTTTACCCCAAAATTTTTTATGTGCAGCATATCCAACACCAGCATAACCAGGACCATCAGAAGAGACACAACAAAACCCAACAAATTGATTTGTTTCTTTAAGAAAAATTGTCATCGCTCCTATTGGTTCTCCGTTTTGAAAAGAAGGCATCCAAATGTTTTTAAGGTAATGTTCACTTTTCTCATATGAAACTGCCTTGCCAAGACCAAAAAACTTCATAATATCAGCATCAGCAAATAATTGCTGATAGAAGAGTGTATCTTCTTCACGAACCTCACGGGCATACCAAACAGCCCCATCATTTAAGGTTCCTTCCACATAACAATGAAGAGCACTTGGGTGAGCATCTTGAGCTACATCCCAGGTGAAAACAGGATTTGCAACAAGTTGAAAACTAAAACAAACATAGAACGCAATTAATACAAACAAACGTCTCATTTTATCACTTTCTTGATAGGAATTTTTTGATTCAGAAATATAACGCAACAGCGTATACATGTCAATAAAACTGCCTTATTTGTACTATATTTATTTAATAAAAAAGAGGCCAATCAAATCGGCCTCCATCACACATAATTTACAAATTCTGTTCCGCATAAAACTGCATCGCCTCCTCTAAGAACTCAACCATTTCAGGATGATAAACATCAAAGAATTTTGTAAACCTTAAACCCAAATTTGTTCTTTTTGACTTCCCTTAATTATTAAATGCTTCAAAGAGGTTCCCTTGCGTAAATGCTTCATTAAAAAATTTAAAATGATTTTCTAAATTTTCAAGGAGTGCATCGATTTTTAACTTTTGTTCTTCATCCGCTATTTTGTAAATATCATCCATACGATCAAGCATATCACAAAAGATAGAATAGACTGTAATAGGTTTACGATTACCTTGCGGATCCGTGTAGGTGAAAAGAAGAGAAGGATTACCGTGATCACGTGGTTTTAATTCTTCGAATGGATCAAATGAAGAACTTGATGTTCTGCCATTCCCATAAAAATATTGTAAATATGCAATCAACAAAATATGCTCTTTTGAAAAAACAGCTTCATGATTGTCAATAAGCCTAAGGTATTGTTTACGCAATCCTTCTTTGTGAGCATTTTTTACGTTGATCCCTGCATTATCTAACAGTACTTTCAATGTGTCCCAATGTTCTGTTCGATTTATAAAATACACTCTATGATCAGAAGTTACCCTCGTATAAAATTCTTGATAAAGGACTCTAATTTCTTTTCCTTTTTTTATAGATTCTTGAGACTCTGTCGAACTTGAAGAAGAAGAAGACGAATTGTAAACTGCAAATTCAGGCATTGTGTTGAATGGACTCTGTCTTGCATAACCCAATCCAATGACTTCTTGGATAGCTCTATTACGAAAATATTGCCTAAGTTCCTCACGTTTTTCATCAACCTGCTTTGGCAACGGTAGATAAGTTTCTTTTTTTCCTGAGCGTGAAATCTCAGCCGGAACTACAATCGTCAAAGCCTCTTTTACACCACATTCTAGAAAACTATTAAAGAATTCACATGAACCCATACTCGTACAAATATCACGTAATCGTCTTGATAAATCATACCCTTTCGTTATGTCCATATCACAATGTGCGCCTTCTGCATAAAACAGACTTTTTTTTAATATTTTATATCCTCTTTCGTAGCCCCCAGCATTTAATATTTTAAATTGTTCTTCTGTTATACCATAAGGCTCCACTATTGAATTTTGACTTACGAGATTTACGACCGTAGAAATGAAACCAGAAAACGCGCCCAATACACTTCTATTTTGGCCACCAGCAGCATGAGCATCAATCGCACAAGAAACGAACAAAGACAAGATAAGAACTTTTTTCAACATATTCTCCATTTAATAATTTAAATTACAAATATACTAATGTAAAAAAAATTAAAAGTCAATATTTATATTAGTATTAATAAGTATATAAATTTAATTACTTTATGAATTCAATGCAGTTTTATAAGTTAAGTTTTTTAACAAAAAGGAGCCGAAAAATCGACTCCTAGAAAACATATACCCAATCGGTTTCAAAGTGTGGGTAGGAAGATGAGCGGTGAAGCACGCGGAGTGTATCTCTTCATACATGAGCATGCTGAACCCCGAAATCTGACGCACTCCACAATTTGAAAAAGGAAGGGTATAGATTATAAATTTTGTTCTGCATAAAACCTCATCGCTTCCCCTATAAATTCAATCATATCCGGATGATAAACATCAAAAAACTTCCTAAAATCAGGATGTTCTGCGTATAACTTTGTAAGACCAATATAGACCTCCTTAGTTAAATCATAAAAACGATTTTGTAATTCATAATGCGCGTGGATCAGCTTTTGAACTTCAGGCGACGATGGCTTTAGATCCTGATCAATCATAACAGCCAAATCCTTATGGAGCGCATCGCCTTTATTTTTCACATCATCCCACTCATCTTTATCCCATTTTGCTGTGCGTTTTTTGCTTTCAACAAGCAATTGCTCGGCTTCATGACCATAAGATTTGACAAGGTATTGCTCATACTCTTTTTGTCGATCGCTGTCAAAACCATAATATAATTCTTTGTCTGTCATTTTTTCTGTACCTCTCAAATGTAAAATTGTTTTATCGATCGTTTCCAAAAGTTTATTTTTACGCTCAATCTCACTACCCAAAAAAACTTTATGGGCTTGAAGCGCTTTGATTTGATCAAAACCATCCATACTCAAAAGCTTTTGGATTTCCTTCAACGGAAAACCCAGCTCTTTAAAAAACAAAATTTGTTGCAACAGTAACAAATCTTTTTCGGCGTAATATCTGTATCCATTGACGGCATAAAAATCAGGCTTTAACAAACCAATTTGGTCATACCAATGAAGCGTTCGCACCGAAACGCCTGATAATTTCGTCAATTGCTTTACAGAATAACGCACAATTTATGACTCCTTCTGGTTGATATAGATAAGGATAGAATATAACGTAACGTGAGGATCAAGGTTTATTTTTAAAATTATTTATCCGACACATCATTGTGACTTGCCACCACCTAAAAGGGGAGGACTTAAAATGAAGACAACTACCACTCGTCATTGCGAGGGGCGCAGCCCCGCGGCAATCTAAAAATGTTGAAAACAAAGCAAATAGTTACATTAAAAATTTAAGATTGCCGCACCCCCTACGGGGGTTCGCAATGACGAAACACTTACATTAATCACTCTTATTTTTAAACAAAATAAGTTCGATTTTTAATAGAAAATACTATAATAGAAATTTTTGCATAATCAACTATAATATACGTCGTTGGACTTCTTATAATCAATTTTAATCATTGATTATCGTCCATAACACCAACAAGTCGTCAGATGATCATTAACCATCCCAATAGCCTGCATATAAGCATAAATGATGGTTGGACCCACAAAAGTCATGCCTCGTTTTTTAAGATCTTTGGATAAAACATCACTTTCAAGTGTTCGTACAGGAACATGTTCAAAACGCTGCCAATGATTCTTGATAGGTTTACCCTTTACAAATGACCAAACATAATGATCAAAAGACCCAAATTCTTGTTTGATTGTCAAAAAAACACGTGCATTTTGACGTGCTGCATAAATTTTAAGTCGGTTACGAATAATCTCTGGATTTTGTCGCAGATCGTCTAAATCCTCGTCACGCATTAAAGCAACTTTATCAGCATCGAATTGATGAAAGGCTTTACGATACCCTTCTCGTTTTTTAAGAATTGTTTCCCAAGAAAGACCAGCTTGAGCCCCTTCAAGAATAAGCATTTCAAATAAATGACGATCATCATGTGAAGGAATACCCCATTCATGATCATGATACTCACTATAAAATTGCTTATCAAGCCCATCCCCAAAACAACGAATTTTACAATCTGTTTCTAAAAAATGCATTTGGATTTTTTCCTTTAAAAGGCAATAAGACATTTAATTATTTTAAACAACATAATATTTTAGATTAGAATAATATTCAATAAATGAGTTCCTTTGTCTTAATTGATCGATTTCTTAACCAAATTTATCACTCGGTCTTATTTAAGCATACCAACACAAGATTGTATTTATTATGGAACAAAAGCAAAGAAAAAATTCGAGCCTACTTTTACAGATGCGACAGAACCTCAAGAATTACCTTTACGATAAGTTCAGGTTGCTGATCAGGAACACCATGTTCACTATTATCAGCTATAATATGTTTACTCTGAGTAGAATGCTCTAAAAAATTTTTATGCAAACGAAGCATAATATTTTTACCTTTTGTAAAAATTTTAGCATATGTTATATCTTCATCATTATCATAAACTTTATTTTCATCAAAAATTCGTGAATCTTTGCCTGCTGTTATAACAAAAATTGGCTTATCACCAAGATTTTTATTTAACCCCTTTAATTCTAAAGAGCTTTGAGAAATTGCCTGAGCCTCAAATCCTATAGACATATAGTGTTTATAACTCGTCTGTAATGCTACAATATAATCCCACTCTTCTTGCGTATACGGTTCTTTTCTAGGATATTCCTCATAACTCTTTTTATAATCCAAAAAAGACCATATAGGAAAATATTTTTGCATAAATTCTCTTACAGAATCATTGAATTTAGGTTTTGGCCAAGGAAGCACGTCCATCTCAGATCTTTGATCTTCATGCACAGCCTCAACAAGAACAATACCTGCAACATTTTGGGGGTATAAAACTGCAAAAGTCCGCACATTCATACCTCCAAAAGAATGACCAACTAATACATAAGGACCAGGAATATTAGATTTGTCTAAAAGTTTATTTAATTCATCTGCGTTTTTTTTAGATGTACGCGGCTTTGGACCTGAATCGCTTAGACCATGGCCAGCCCTATCATAGCTGCAGGTACGTGTAAACTTAGAAAGTTCACGCTGAACAAGCATCCAAGATGCATGTGTTCCATTCATCCCTCCATCTAAAATAACTGTAGGTCCTTTTGTATTAACTGGCCCAGAGCAATAAGCATATAACTTCAACCCATTACCAATATCAACTAATTTTCCTGTACCATTTTTTGTTATGCTAATTGGCGCCAAAGGTATTGGATTATTTGTTGTAATATAAACATACCAGATAGAAAAACTAACAACAGCTAGCAATAGAACGGATATTATAGTAATTTTTGTAAATTTACGCACTACATGCCTCAATTAATATAGAATTAAATCCTAAATTAGGGTCACACTTATATTTCTTTTAAACAACATTTTTTTTTATTTCTCATCGTAATTGATTTCAAAATCCCCAAACTAAGCTTTCCAAATCTTTTAAATTATGCACCTTACTTTTCCAATCCTCTATTCTCACTTGAATCTTCAAATTGCTGTATTTATGAAGCAGCATTAAGGCCATCAACTGATGACTCAGAGCTGGCGTCAACTCGTTTGAAGTATACCCATATGAATTTAAAAATTCTCTTAACAAAAGCTTATCCCCTTGTATCAAAAAAGCCCCTGGACCTAATAAATCATATTCAGGAAGACCCAACATGGAATCCCCAAAGTCAATCAACGCATCGATGTGCCAAACACCATCAGTTTGTTTTACGAGGAAATTCATAGGGGTATATTCACCTGTTAACAAAACGGGTTTTTCTATTTTGATCAAAGAATCTTTCGTTGAATCGAGATAAGAAGGAATTTCCTCCAATAATGCATTTGAAAGACCAGCAGATCTATGCTGTTCTACACAAGAATTGATTTGTTGCTGGATAAAGTGTTTCCAATGACAATCGATTTCTTCAAGTCCAGAAATTGGCAAAGAATGAACTTCCCGAATGAGGGATCCTAATTCTCGCATGATAATCATTTTATTATCATGATTCATTGCGTCCCAAAGTGTTTCTAAAAGCGTACCATTTAGTTGATCCATAATTATGTAGGGCCATCCAAAAATTTCACCCTCAGCCTTAATCGTTGGTGTTTTAACAGAAAGCTTACCTTGCAGATGTTTTAAAACCAAAAACTCATTTTTAAATTGGTCTAAGTGAAAGGGAGGAAAAATTTTAATGACTGTATCATCTCCATAAGCGAAAACAATATTTGTTCCTTCTGAAAAAAGCTTTAACGGCGCTTCAGGTAATTGATGAGTTTCAATAATTTCTTTTGCAATAAAATTCCTAATATCAGCATCTCGTTTAAGAATTTCAAAATCTTCGAAAGAATGCGTAGATGAAAGAACGTCTTGTAGGTTAATCATTTGATCTGTTCCTTTCTTTTTGGAGTCGCTGTTATGCAGCAAACTGGGATTTTCGTTTTCATTCATCACAACCGCGAAAGTGTAATCAGAGAAATAATACACGGTAAATAAAATAACAAGAGTTATTCGCCGGAGATTTTTCAGAGACGAGAAAATATATATAATCATAGGGCTACCATAAAATTGGGTGCAAGATCATGTGTAATATTGGATGGTTGAGAATTATTTACCATACATCAATTGTCCTTTTTCCTTAAATATAATTATAACCGATTTAAACTGTGATATTTTTAAACTACCCATGATCTCATCGATAACAATAAAATCAAAATTTTTTTATTTAATGCTTGCGCGTGCAATCTTTGGAAAAGTTAGATTAAAATCAACGGTTATATGCGTTTATATAATAACCACTCTAACAAACTTCTGATATAAAAAAAAGAATGGACAATTTAATTGTCTATTAAAAAAAGGAAATGAACTTATACCATTTAAAAGCACTAAATTAAATAGGACATACAAATAAAATAAAAAAAATATAAAATTTTTTTATGTTGATACTAACTACATAATAATTTTATTGATTTTTATTTATAATTAATTTAAAATATATTTATTATTAAAATTTTAGCGGGTTTGTTGTGTATAGAATATTATCATTTCTTTTTCTTGTTACTTTTTTACTTTCATCGCCCTCTCATTCATGGAATCCTCTTGAGGAATCTGAAGAAGATGAAGATGTAGATATGTCATTTTCCTCCCAGCCTGAGAACATTGAAAAAAAAGATCCTGAAGAGTTAGAAGAAGTAAATTCCCATAAGGCAAAAAAACGCTCCATAAGCGCACTTTACGAAAATGGTAATGGAAGAGAAGAACCCGTTAAGAGACGACGTCTGAATTCATATATAGAAAGCGTAAGTATATCAGAGGAACCTATTAGGCATTATTCAGAAGCTTCACAAAACCTTGAAGGAAATGTATCTGCAGATCACCCTATTTGTTACCTTGATAAATTACCTGCTGAATTAATAGTACACATTGCTCATTTCCTTCCCACAGATGATCAAAAAGAATTCTCCCTTATGTCCAAGAATATCTATGGCTGTCTACAGCCAAAAGAAGTCGTTTATCATGAAAATTCGGCTGTTTTGCTGAAAAAAGAAATTGAACTTGCTTCTAGAAAAGGTTTTTTTGAAAACCATAATGCTTTGAAATTAAAATTGGAAATTAAGCCCCAAACCGAAAAAGAATGGAATGCCCTTGGAAAAAAATTTCCTTATATTAAAGAATTGCATATAAGTGATATTCCTCTATCAAAAAACGATCTTATTTCACTATGTAAATCTTTTTATAACTTAAGATTACTCAGTTTACAAAAATGTTTAATCGACGTTGAAGGTTTGGCTGTTATTACTGAAAGCGCGAATATGAAGAATTTGGAAACGCTTCATATTGTTGGTAATTCTATGAGTGCTGTTGGGAATAATATAATTCGTGCTGAATGCGCTAAAATTATTGCTAGTAGCTCTCATATGGCTAATCTGAGAGAGCTTAACCTTGGTGTGAATATCATTGGGGCTGAAGGCGCTCAAGCTATTGCTTCAAGTCCGCATATGGTTAATCTGACAGATCTTAATCTCAGAGATAATCTTATTCATGATGCAGGGGCTCAATCTATTACGACAAGTCCATATATCACTCATTTAAGAAAGCTTAATCTCCGAGGTAATAAAATTGGTCTTATAGGGGCTCAAGGACTTGCTTCAAGTATGTATATGGCTCATTTGAGAAAACTTGATCTTGGGTTCAATAAAATTGGCGCTGAAGGAGCTCAAGCGATTGCTGCAAGCCCGTATATGCCTAATCTGATTAAGCTTAATCTCTGGGGCAATGGAATTGGTGATACAGGCGCTCAAGCGATTGCTGCAAGTCCGCATATGGCTAATCTGACCGATCTTAATCTCAGAGGTAACCTTATTCATGATGCTGGGGCTCAAGCGATTGCTACAAGTCCGCATATGGCTAATCTCAGAAAACTTAATCTTGGACTTAATAAAATAGGTGATACAGGCGCTCAAGCGATTGCTACAAGTCCGTATATGGCTAATTTAAATAAGCTTATTCTCTGGGATAATCAAATGGGTGATGCAAGCGCTCAAGCGATTGCTACAAGTCCGCATATGGCTAATCTGAGAAAACTTGATGTTGGAGTTAATAAAATTGGTGATGCAGGCGCTCAAGCGATTGCCACAAGTCCATATATGAGCCATTTAAGGGAGCTTCTTCTCTACAATAATACAATTCATGATGCAGGCGCTCAAGCGATTGCTACAAGTCCATATATGAGCCATTTACAAGTGCTTAATCTCGACAATAATAAAATGAGTGATATTGGTGTTATAGCCATTGCTGAAAGCATGTATTTAAGAAATTTAAGAAAGCTGACTCTTAATTATAATAACATTACTAATTCAAGTGTTATTGCTATTGCCGATAGCTTGCATTTGAAGAATTTGAAGGAGCTTGGTATCACGTCCAAAACAATTCGACATTCATTTTTAATAGCTATGAAAAAAAATCTGAAGAGCAAAAATATTTTAATCTTACTTTAATCATGATAACAAAAAAAATTAAAAAAGATTAAGATTATCGACAAAACAAAATGAAATAAGTTATTAAAAGGGATTTGAAAGACATGAACCCTACTGTGTGTCTAAAAAATATTAAGCTACTTCAATCAAGACATTCAAATCAATAGATAGAAGTTGCATAAGATGTAACCAATTACCTTTAGCAAGATTAACAATTCTATCAAGATCAGCAGAAAAATCTTGAATTAACGAATCATCAACAGAAAATTGATTGGGTATTTCATCCTTCAAACCTAAAGCAATTTCATAAACTTCTTGAATTAATTTATTACGAAATTTAACATCATTAAGTTGATTCGTTAAGTCTTTCAATTGCTTAAAAGCTTCATATTTACAATCTAAATTCTTCGCATTTCTCGCTAATTCAAGAAGTATATTCACTGCGCTTTGAAAATAAAACCCAGTATCAATTTGATGATCATCATTTATACACCGTCTTATATAATACAGAAGATTATTTGCTAAATAATATTTACAATATTCATTTTTTACATTTTTACACAATGACAATAGTAATTGGGGACTTATGTTTTTATATAATCCATAACATTCCAAAAGTGAAGATGCTATACCAATTTTAGAATATTCAACTTCAAAAATTTTTTTTGATTGGTCTATACAAGATTGTTGTGATGGGTCCATAAAAAAATTACTAAATTTTTTGATCAAATTTTTAGCCACTAACGATACATCTTGCAACAACTTCTGCGACATTTCTTCGTTAAATTCTTTAGCTGTATCAAGCAAAAGCTTAACAGCACTAAATTGCAATTCTATGTCGTTCCCATATTGCAATAAATTAAATAACATATAGATTGCTTTATTTACAATAATCATTAAATTATTCCAACTATGATAATAATTTTTATAATTATTCATCATAAAAAATTCTAAAATCGATTTTGCTATCGAATATTTATATCTGTCACTTTGTTCATCTTTTGAAAGATCAAAAAGTAAATTTATATCTTCTCTAGAATATAAATTTGGACTCTCTGTCACACAAGGTGCTATCAAATCACGAATATTTCTGTGATCGAAATTTTGAATCAACTTTAAACCTAATTGCACCAAAGAAGACATATCTAAAAGCAAGTTCTCATTATACTTCCATATAAAGGAGAATGATTGTTGCCTCTGTTCTACGTCGGTCGCATGATTTCCATATTCAATAAATACATCATACATGTCTTTGTCTTCTGTATTCTTAAAAATTTCTCTAAGTTCATTAAACTTATTTAAATCAAATGATTTTTTTTCAATTTTTTGTTCAGAAGAATCATTTTCTATATAAATGTTATCCCCATCAGCTGAAGCAGCAGATTTAATTGAAAAAACTAGAAAAAAAATGATGTGAAAAAACTTTTTCATCGAAAACCTTTAGCTTTAATAATGATTAATAACACTCGATATGTAATTTATAATATACAAACTTAACTTAGATAGGTACTTCAGCAAAATAACTTCAATCTATTTTTATCGTTACTTGTCTTAATTTAAAATTTCTTCACTATAGATTCTAATACAAAAAAAATCTTAATCTACTACCCAGCAAATCTCACTACATAGTATTAAAATTACACCACAGAATTAACACTTTTTCTTGCGTTAGTAAAGTAAAAAGATAATAAAAAAAGACCCAAAACTAATCACCCAGATCCATTCAACATTATCAATCTTAAAAAACATAAAAAAAAGAGCTAAAGCGATTAAGTTTGAGCTCTTTTTTGAAAGTAAGAAAAACAATTATTGTAGACGTTGTAGATATAATTTCCGCGATCCAAAATGTAAAAAAGGAATAAAGAAGAATCGGAAAGATCAAGCCGATCGTCTAATTAGCAATAGCAAGCTAAATATATTGCTGTAAGTACGCATCTGTCCTTTCTTGTAGATCCACTATTTCCAAGTACAAATATAATTTTTGTCATCATTCTTCCTTAATTTACCTCAATCTATTAAGCTCTTCCTCACTTCTTTTAGCGATATCCATTAAAAGGTGAATATCAGCATCAGACAAATGATCATCTAAGGATAAGAGGCGGATTTTATATTGATATAAAAAAGTTCGGAGAAGTGCTGCTTTTTGAACACCACTGTTCTCTGATTGAAACATTTCTTTATAAAGCTTAACCATAATCTCATAAATATCTTCAAAAGTTGCTCTTTGACTTTGCACTAAAATTAAATCAAACTCATGAGCTGCTGCTTTTTGAGGATCAAAACGAAGGGATGTTTGCTTTTTGACTTCTCCGTAAGCTTTCTCAAGGTCGGGAAGCATTTTATCTCGTAAAACTTTTTTATCCGATGAAGCACCTTCAGTCTCTAAAATCTTGATCGCTTGCATATAATGCTGGGCAACAAGTTTTCGGTCTTCTACACCATAAAAGTAAGCAATATCACTTTCAAGCTTAAGGACTTTATCTGAGTTTATTTTTGTAAAATCAATGTTTTGTTTAGATGTAGCTGCGATTTTATTCATATTAACGCCTTATTTTTTTTCCTAAAGAAAGAACCCCAACAAAGAGACATAAACTCTCCTACTTCTCGCGATCATATCAGCACCCATAAATATGAACAACCGCCCCCTTCCTACGTCCCGCGACTTGTTCGCGGGATCCAGGAAGCATATCGAAGGCTCTATTCTTAATTAATAGTTATAACTTCTGCATAATGAATCCCGAGGATCTTGAAATAAAAAATATATTAAAACGTGATCTTAAGTTAAGTATTTTATGGATCCCGCGAACAAGTCGCGGGACGTAGGAGGTTTGTAGTGCTTTCAAATTGTTTCACTATATGATGAAATAAAAAAAAGAGCTAAAGCGATTAAGCTATAGCTCTTTTTTGTGAGAGTAAGTAAATAAAACAATTATTTAGGCATTTCTATTGGATAATTGTGCATTTTCCATCCCTATCCCCAATAAATTTTGACAAATAAACTCTAGGTGATTGACCCCATCTGCGCCATAATTCGTCCTCCAACTGTGTAAGATAATTAAAATTTGCTTCTGCTGTAGAAATGACTTCAAGGTTTTTACTTTTTTTTATAATTTTAAAAAGTTTTTTGCAAACAAACACATAATCTTTATATGTATCTTGCTGACGAATGCAAGGGTTATTAATCCAGTTATAAGCTTTAACCTTAACAAGATCATCTTTTGTGTTCTTAGCTATGCGCTTTAACACATTAATAATCTGAGGATAATAATTCTCAGAAAGGAATGCCACTACACTTAAAGCCTTAGCACATTCATCAATTAAAGCCTCATCCGACAAATTATTTGATACTAATATTTCTTGAAACTCTTCCCAAAAATCAATAAATTTTTGTTCTAAAAATTCAGTAGGATCATGATAAATATTGCCTTTACGATCCTTATAACACGAAACGCTATTAAAATTGGACAATCCAATTTCTTCAGTTTTCTTAAAATCACAAGAATCTATAGCGGAACGCATTGCAATTGTAAGTGCTTTAGTGTTTTTACTAGTTTCAAGAATTTTTAAACATTCTAAAAAAACAAATTCACGATTATGATCATAACAATCCCAATAAGCATTGGTGCAAATTTCTTCATAAACCATAGCTTTTTCAAAATCATCCTTTGTATCTTGGGCAAATTTTTTTAAAGCTTCAGCAATTTGAGGATAATAATTCTCAAAAGGTGATGGCATAGACCTTCGTGCTCTAGAACATTCTCTAATTAGATCTTCCGCCGACAAATTGTTTGATTTTAATATTTCTTGAAATTCATTCCAAACATTTAGCGCACATATTTGTATACGGTCACCAGATGTAATATTATAATCATCCTTTAAATCCTCCTTACCAGCAAAAGATAACTTGGATAAAAGAGCTAAGGATAACAAAGATATTTTGATAAGGTTACTGATAGACATGTTTCTCCAACTTAATTTTTTAAACAATTTTTAACCAATTGATTTCACTGTATAACATAACAAAATGTAGGCAACAAGTCATAAAGTGAAATAACTTAGAAGAACCATATGTTGAAAAGTATTTTAAAATCAAATAGTTCGTCATTGCGAGGGGCGAAGCCCCGCGGCAATCCACACTTTTTACCTGACCATTCAAAAGTGTAGATTCCCACAAACACCTTCGTGCAAGCACTCATATATTTTCGCAATGACGAGACTTTTGTAGCATTTTCGACTTATTTCACCACATCAAAAGTAAAACAAAAAAAGGACCAGAAGCTAATCACCCAGGTCCTTTTAAGATTCACATACTTAGCAAACACAAAAAAAAGAGCTAAAGCGATTAAGCTCGAGCTCTTTTTTGAAAGTAAGTAAAACAATTATTGCAGACATTTATTCGATATAATTTCTGAGATCTAAGTAATAAGAAAGGAATAAAGAAGAATCGGAAAGATCAAGCCGATCATCTTATTAGTAACAGTAAGCTAAATACATTGCTGTATGTACACATCTGTCCTATTAACGTGGTGGTCTACCACGAGATTAATTGGG
>JAUYSY010000045.1 GCA_030696155.1 Alphaproteobacteria bacterium
ATGTTTGGAGAAAAAAATGTTTAGTGTTTCAAAAAAACTGAGTTTAGCAGGTGCATTTCTTTTATTGTCTTCTGTATTTGTAAATAATACTTATGCAGTTTCAGATGCTGTGCTTATTTATGAAGGAACAGTGACAGGTAATTGTGAAACTTCACTTGAAGCAATGTATTTATCAGCAAACCCTGAAGGTAAGCCATCAAAATTTGATAGATTAAAGGGTGCTGCAAAAAAACTTGTAGGAAAATCTAAAGTTCCAATAACTAATGAAATGTTTAATGCTGCACAAGGTATATATAATGCTTCATTAGAGAAATACGTTTCTGCTAAAAAGACAAAAAGTGATACTGAGCTTATGAGTCAATTAGATACAATGGCTAGTCAGTGTAAAATTTTTGCGGCACCACTTGGGTGATTTGCAGAAGGATAATGTCAAAACGTTTTAGAATGATTGTAAATAGCCCCAAATTAATGTTTGGGGCTATTGTTTTGAATTGTTATAAAATTGTAAATTACGTTGAAACATAATGTATATTAAATTATTTTTGTTGAATATTTAAAGGAAATAGATTATATACTTTAGCATAAGAACATATATTTAGTTATTTTTTTTAATAAAAATTATGTTGTTTTATAATTGATTAATAAGCCTTAAAAGGATTTACAATGCTTAAAAAAATTATTTTTTCTCTTTTTTCTTTATGCTATCTATCAACTTCTTTTGCTGTTGTGTCCAATGGTTATCACAAAGATCAAGATTATGTTGATTTAGCTCATAGTGATGAAAGATTTAATGCTATTGGTTATATTTATGACCATAATAAAAAAGTATTGTCTACGGGGACTCTTGTTCAAAACGACACAAAAGCAATTGTCATTACGTGTATGCACTCTTTGGAAGATTATATTCCTAATGATTATGATGCCTCAAAATCTGAACCGATTCTTGTTGAGGGGCTTTATATGGGATTTGGCTCTGAAGTAATGTTTACTAAAAGCGTACAATATAAAGTAAAATCAATTGTTTTAAATAGTCAGTATATTGAACATTTTCGTTTAAATTCAAAAAATAAATACCGTTATGATGTAGCATTTTTAGAGCTTGAAAATAGGGTTCCTGGCGTTAATGCTATTCCTTTGGTAGAGGCTGGGTCTGGAAGAGTGGATAAAGGTGCTTTTTTGGGATATGGAAAATGCATAAAAAAAGCTGCCATTGTGCCTAATTTAGAACTTTCAACTGTGAGAACGCGAGAAGATTCTCCAATGTTAACGTCAATTCTTAGAAAACCTGATTTGGAGTCGAATCTAAATTCAGATTTTAAACCTTATGCTATGGCAGAACATGGAGATAGTGGTGGTCCGCTTCTTGTTAAGTCTCGCAAAGGCAATATCTATGTTGCTGGAATTGTAAGTGGTGGTGGCTTTACTAATGCTGCAAAAGATAAAGAGTTTTTAAAATCAATTGATAATTTTGAATCAATTGATATGTCGAATTATTCACTTGATGATCTTTATGATAATGTTAGTACTGTATTTGCAACTATTATTGATTATTCTGACCGTGGGATATGCCTTAATGGTTCAATAGCTGAAATGTTTAAAATTACACAGGGTGAAAAATTATTACATAGCATAGAGTCTTTTGATTTGTCCTGTGATGGATCTAACTGTCAATTAACAGAACATATTTTAGAACCATCTGCTGCTTTAGATTTAGAACACCCTGTAACGATTTCTATTGATGCTCCAGCCTATGATCTAATGTTCAACTCAAATGAAAGTATTGGCATAAATAATTTAGAAATTGAACGAAATGAATTTGGTTATTCTTTAACAGGAAAATTTTATGATATTCTTGGTATTATGAATTTATTTTCTTTGAATAGTACTGGATTATCCCGTGCAAGTATTGATGTGCGTATAAAGGGATTTAGTAAAGAAGCCAATAAAAAAATTCATGATTTTATTCCACTCACTATAAATATAAAAAATTAAAAACTTACATTGTAAAATTGTTAAATGACATGCAAATAAGCCCCAACTCATTGTTTGGGGCTTTCTTGTTATTATGCAGGACTATACCCAAATGATCTGAAACTACCGTTTTTAGTCTATGACCTTTGGTCGCTTTTTGAACCAAAAATTCCTAAGGTAAAACAATTATCTGTCGTTATTTTTGGCATCAAAAATCACCTCAAATTTCATGCCAAAAAATCGGTATTTCCAAATCATTTGGGTATAAGCGTTAATTTCTTTTTTTCAACTTTGGGATTTTTTGGAATTTCAATATATTTTCCTTTTGCCCAAAGTTTAAGGAAATTCATGTAATAAGGCGATAAGAAATTGCCTGATTGACCTGGTGCAATCATAAATTGGCTTTGCTCAAGATCGCTCATATCATAAATAGCGCGAAGTCCTGGGCCATGTTCTTGAATAAATGAATCCATTGGCAACATAACAGAGGCTGCTTCATTAATTGTATATTTGTGACCAGGTGTTGAGATGTAATAATCTGTTATTTTATTAATGATCGGAATATGTTTGAATAAACTATGTTGGAAGCCTGCTTTATGAGCCTTACCCCAACGCCATTTCTGATGATCCTTGCCGAATTTGTCCGAAAGCATAATATACGCTTTGTCAAAGGCTTCTGTCACTTTTGCTTTACAAATTACATTGTTTTCGGGGCTGGATGTTTGGCAATTGTGATGTCCGTTGCTAAGCACTTGGATAATTGATTCAGGGCGCCACCATAAATAATCATCATATAAATCACCCAATCTGTTTTTGAAGGTAACTTCATGTAATTGTTTGAGCCACGCTTCAAAAAACAATGGCTCAAACGCTTTTTTAGACATTGAACCATCCCAAGATTTGATATTTGCATGGAGTTGTGCTTCTGCTGGTCCTTTGGGTTCTGCTTCTAACAAAAGAGGCAAGAAATCTTGGGCGAGTACTGAAACAGTGTCGAGCTGGATTTTTTTAAATGTGTTAACACTGTGTTTTTGAGGTTCATCAAAAAGTGTTTTAAGACGTGATGCACGTGCACCTGGTATATCATATTCATACGCAATGTGGTGTGGATAGGATTCATCAACGATTTTATTATTTGCATTAAAAACAAGGTTTGATTTTGGATTATATGTATGGGGCAATTCATCAAATGGAATAAAGCCATTCCAATCATAATCACCACTCCATCCTGGTACTGCTACAAGTCCAGATCCTTTTTTGCGAATAGGTATTCTTGCAGGTGCATAAAAGCCAATATTGCCGTCAATATCTGCGTAATGAACGTTTTGTTGTGGTGAATGGATATTTGACATTGCTTCCTTAAAATCCACCCAATTACGTGCTAAATTTAATTGATAAAGACCTTGTGATGTTTTATCACCTGGTTCTAAAGCTGGCCAAGCGAGTGCTAAAACTTCATTTTTGAAATTTTTTGTTTTGGCGTCTTTTAAAATATCTGAAATAACAACACCATGTCGTGTTTGTCTTATTTTCAAATAAATTTTTTGTCCACCTTTAATTTTGATTTCTTCATCTCGTGTGACAAAGGGTAAGGAACCTTCTGGTGCCAAATAATGATCAGGATTGTTGGGATCAGTTTTTTCTACAAAGACGTCTTGAACATCACCCATGGTTGTTGTGCATCCCCATGCGATGTTTGCATTGCGTCCTAAAACAACGAAGGGTACAGAAGGGGCTGTTGCACCTACAAAAGTATGTTCTGGTGTTTCAATACGGGCTAAATACCAATTGCCAGGTGTGATTAATTGAAGATGTGGGTCATTGGCAAGAATAGGTTTACCAGATTCTGTGCGATCGCCATGGATAACCCAAGCATTGGAAGCAATTTGAGGTGCCAGTTTATTGGGGATTGATGTTAATAGTTTTTGTGCAAGATCGGACGCTTCTAATTCTTCTTTGGTAAGGGTGACAACTCCATTTTCAGGTGTATTTGGCCAAAATTTATTGAGCTCTTCTTCGGACATAATATGAAGCATTTGGCTGCGTAAAAGATCATTACGCCAATTATGACTAAGGGCCAATGCCATAGATTTTTGCCAAAGAAGCGAATCTTGGGGTTTCCATTCTTCAGGAATATAGGTTAGAGCATAAAATTCGGGGGAGAGGGCGCCTTTGTGATCTTTAATATAGGCATTAACGCCTTTGGCATAGGCTTCTAAAATGTTTTGAAGCTCTTTGGAAAGGAGTTCAAAATCTTGTTGAACAAGATGGTTAAAACCCATGACGCGCATAAATTTATCGTTTTCCAAAGCGCGTTCACCATAGACTTCGGATAACCGACCTGATGTATAACGACGGACCATATCCATTTGCCACAAACGATCTTGTGCATGTAAAAAACCAAGCGCAAAAGAAGCATCTTGCAAATTTTTTGCTTTAATGTAAGGAATGCCTTCCGCGTCGCGTGTGATTTGAACTTTTTCGGTAAGACCTGTGAGATTATATTCTTCATTGTCTTTTGGTAAACCTGTTTTTAGCCAAAAGCAAAATCCTGTCCCCAATATAAGGGCAAGAAGTATAAGAGTTAAAAATGTGTAAGATGTGTACTTAATAAATTTTTTAAATCGCGATGGTTGTGTATAATAAATCGAAGGTTTTTTGTGTGTAATAGTAGAGGAACGTGGATTCATTTTAAATTCCTTAATAATCCGAATAGCGACGAAAACTATATGTTTTCTATATCATAGTAAAATAACTTGAAAACGCTACAAGTTGAAGGGCATCTTCCCGCCTCCCTCCTACGCCCCGCGGCTTGACCGCGGGGTCCATAAAGCGTTTGAAAGGTTTCTATAAATAGTTATAGCTACCTTTTGCAGTATGGATCCCGCGGGACTTGCCGCGGGAAGTAGGAGGGGCAGATGTTTAAATTGTACCCCTCCGGGCAGTTACGAAAGCAGTATATATTACTTTTCTGCAAAAACAAGGAAATCATGATCTATAAACTGACCATTTGACCAACTTAAATGATTTGTCTCAATCGTCACTTTTCTAAAATCTTTATATAAATCAATTAATTCATTTTTAGTTAAAAAAGTTTGTACCATGTTTTTTTCGGAATCAGCAGGCGTTCCATTGCCTAAATCTGTTAGATGGTATTCAAAAGAAGATATTTTTTGACCATAGCGACAGCGCCAATCTTGATCGCCGCGTGTTACAAGAAACATTTTGCCACCTGGTTTTAAGGATTGAAAACTTTTCTTGATGGCAGTTTCCATGTCTTGCTTGGACCCATAATATAAAACGGCATAGCATACAATCCCATCAAAGAAATCTTCTGGATAATCCATTAAATGCGCAGGGTTAGTTTTGGTTTGTATCTTTAATCCAAGTTCCTGCGCACGATTTTGTGTAACGTTTATGCCTTCACGGGAGATATCTGTTGCGTAAACATCAAAACCTTCTTGTGCCATGAAAATGGCATGCCGGCCAGCACCACAACCAAGGTCTAGAATTTTAGTGTTTTGTTTTATGGGAAATTGCGTTAATGCCCAACGTACAACCAGTTCATTGGGATATTTTGGGCAAAATCTATTTTGCGCATGCAATTCTTCCCATGTTTGTTGCATTTCTATTTGTTTTGAGGCTGTATGCTGCATTTTTTTCTCCCTTATGATTAAGGGGTAGCAAAAATTCAGCTATATGAAAAGTGATTAAATTGAAAATGATAAGAAAATTATGGTAGCGAAGGAGGGATTTGAACCCCCGACACACGGATTATGATTCCGCCGCTCTAACCAACTGAGCTACTCCGCCACGTATCTAGTTTTTTAACCTTTCAAGCCCTTATCTGTCAAGCATTAATGATATAAATTTTAGAAAACACCTAAATTTTAGTGTAACTACCCACCCTATGGGTAAATTCGTCGTCAAGTCTGCGCTTCCAGTATTCATGTATAGAAAAGGTTACAAGTTAAAGACCATCGCCTCCCTTTCTACGCCCCGCTGTCATATCAGTACTCTCACCCCCTTCCTACGTCCCGCGACTTGTTCGCGGGATCCAGAAAGTGTCCAGAAGGCTTTATTCTTAATTGATAGTCGTTACTTCTGCATCATGGATCCCGCGAACAAGTCGCGGGACGTAGGAGGTTTGGAAGTGCGTTTTATTAAGATACTGTTTTAGTAAAGTGTATTGATAATGGTTTGTATATGAAAATATATTTGGATTGCTTGCAATGAAAAAGTGTAAAATCTAATTTATTATTAATCCGCTTGTTTAAGTAAGTTGATATACTGCGAACAAGCGGTTAATAGACTATCTTTAACGAATTAACCGTTAACAGCGTCTTTAAGGCCTTTACCGGCTTTAAATTTAGGTTGGCGTGATGCTGGAATGTTAATTTTTTCGCCAGTACGTGGGTTTCTGCCTTCAGTTGCAGCGCGACTGGAAACAGAGAATGTGCCGAAGCCTACAAGGCGAACTTCGTCACCAGTTGTAAGAGCTGCTGTGATTGCATCAATAACAGCATCAGCTGCACGAGATGCATCAGCTTTAGTAATACCAGCTTGATCAGCTACTCGAGTAATTAAATCGTTTTTGTTCACGTTACACCACCTTTGTTATCGTCATTAAATGTAGATTTATAAAGTCCATAATTTGACTGTAAAGCTTACAAAACGCTTTCGTCAACGAAAAAAACGCAGGATTTTCAACAAAAATGAGTAATTTTGATTCATTAAATTAACCTATATGTACAACCATTTGAAAAATAATAATAATTTTTTACAATGGCGGTAATGCTGCTTTTTTAACTAATGCAAAAAAAACATCACATTTTAATTATTTTAATGTGTGTGTTTGATTTTGTTGACATGTTTTGAAACCCACCCTAACCTCAATTAACAATGAAATATAGAGTCCGGAATCTTAAGACTCCTTTAGAAAATTGAGGAAATGCGGTTATGAAAAAATTACTCTTTGGTTTAGCGTGCTTGTTTGCTTTTAATCAACAATCATCAGATGTTAATGCTGGGGCCTTAAGACAAGGCGAATTTTCAATTATTCCTTATGGTGGAATGGCACCTTCTACTTTTGTGCATCGAAAAAAATCATCTTTTATTGTTGATGGTAAATATTATTGTGAAAAAGCACCTAATTTTAATGATATCTTGAAGTTTCCATTTATATTTGGTGGTAGTATTGGGTATAACGTAACCAACCAATTTGAATTTTTTGCAAACGTTGATTATACGATCGCTGGTACAGGTAAAAAAAATGTTGCGCGTTCAATAAGACCTGATACAAATTCACTTATGAAGTATCAAACGGGTACATTTGGTGCATTAGGTACTTATTTAGGGGGGCGTTACTACTATGATTGTGGTGGGACTTGGTATCCCTTTGTTGGTGCAAAACTTGGTGTTGTTTCACGAAAATCAGTAAATACGAAGGTCTTCATTGATAATATTCGTTTTGCTAAAGATAAATTCTTTGATTCTAATACAGCCTTTGCAGGCGGGCTTCAACTTGGATTAGATGCAGAACTCGCTGAATATATTGATTTTATATTTATGGCGGAAGCTATTGGAAGTGGACGTCTTAAACCATCAAAAATAAGAACACATTTTCCATTTTTTAATCGAGTTGGCGGCATGTTCACATTCCCTGTGACAGCGGGTATTCGCTTTAGAATGTACTAATTAATCTTTCGAGTGTATATTCGGCCCTTGGGTTTTACTTAAGGGCTTTTTTATTTGGTGAGAGATTTATATGCAGTGGCGTGATGATGGTTTACTAATTAATATAAACCCTCTCAATGAAGATAAGCTTATAATAACTTTTTTTACACGTTTTAGAGGGCTTGAATCTGGACTTATTAAAAGAGATGAATTGCCGCTTCTTTTAGGATCAACTTATTGGATTGATTGTTCTTTGCGCATTCAAGAAAGCTTAGGTAGCTTTAAGTTAGAACAAACCAAAAATTATGCGCAACACTTTTCAACACAAAATTTACTTCTTGTATTGGGCTCACTTCTTGATTTTTTGCGTTTGCTTTTAGCGCCCAAAGATCCTCATAATATTTTATATGATAAAACAATTGAATTTTTATCAAAACCAGTGTCTTGGCCCAATATTCTTGTTGAATATTGCAGATGGGAATTACAGCTTTTAAAAGAATTAGGCTTTGGGTTATCTCTTGAAAAATGTATTGTGACGCGTGAAACATCTAATTTGACTTATGTGTCGCCGAAATCAGGTGCCGCCGTATCATTAAATGCTGGTATGGCTTATAAAAATCAATTATTAAGATTACCAAAATTTTTAATCGAGGAATCCTCTATCTGTCAGATGGAAGATATTGTTCATGGATTAACGTTAACGGGATATTTTTTAGAGCAAAAGCTTTTCCCGCAATTTGGAAAAGCTTTTCCCGTATCAAGGCAGAATCTTATTCAGGTGCTTAATTAGTCTAAATTAGAAGCTGCAAATTCCCAATTAACGAGATTATCTAAAAAGACCTGAACAAAATCAGCACGTCTATTTTGATAATCAAGATAATAAGCATGCTCCCAAACGTCACATGTTAAAATCGCTTTTTGACCATGCGCCATGGGTAAATCGGCATTTGCTGTTTTGGTGATTTTGAGTTCGCCATTTTCTTGAACAAGCCAAGCCCAACCACTTCCAAACTGCGCGAGTGCTGCTTCTTTAAACTTTTGCTTGAAAACATCAACAGAACCAAAAGCTTGGTTTATTTTGTCAGCTAATTTATCAGTTGGAAGTCCACCGCCTTGAGGTTTCATACAATGCCAAAAGAATGTATGGTTCCAAACTTGTGCTGCATTATTGAAAAGACCAGCTTTTGCAGGATCTTTAGCAGATTCAAGAATGATTTCCTCAAGCTTTTTCTGGGCGAGGGGGGTATCTTTTGTAAGATTGTTTAAATTCGTGACATAAGTCTGATGGTGTTTGCCATAGTGAAATTCAAGCGTTTTTTGTGAAACATGGGGTTCTAACGCATTCATTGCATAGGGTAAGGGGGGGAGTTCAAAAGGCATCGACACTACTCCTTTTAGCATTTCAGTTGATTGATTTTTAACTGAACTTTGTTGTTTGGGCAAGTTTAAATCATGAGAATTGTTGAGAGCGTATATATTGAGTGGTACGAGTGTAGACGAAAAAAATAAAATTTTTGTCCATATAAATTTTTTCATCTCGAAGATCCTTTGAAAAAATTAGTTTCAAGATAGCTTATACCCAAAACAAATATTATGCAAAATACAGACATTGAAGAAAAGTTTATAATTAATATTATAATATAAAATCATGTTAATATCAAATAAAGTTGACATTTAAAGTAAAATACAATAAAATACATTATTATTAATTTTAATTAAAGAGATTTTAAATGAATAAAAAATTATTTATGTTTTTGTTATTCATGAACACCATGTTTTCTGCAATTTCTTTTGCAATGGACAATAATGGGGGTGATCCATCTGAAAGTAATAACAATGGAATGTTGCGAAAAAGAGAACGCGCTGCAGATGCCGAAGAGCCTAACAGCAAGAAAAAACAAACCGAAAACACAATAATTTTAAATAATCTTAATGCGAATGCTTCTGCCTTAAGCTTGCTAGATGAAAATAGTCGCGAATTTATTGTAGCATTCCAATCGCTTAGATTTGATTCTGATTGCGATGAAGACGAAAAAGAAGATTTCATCAAAGAAATATTAGAACAAAACAATCCATTTTTGATTCTTCAAATGATAAAAAAAATTATCGATAATCGAAACCTATCTATAGATTTTGGTACAGATGATGACTTTTGGGGCTACTTAATTGCTGCCCTAAATACACTAGATTCAAAAAATTATGATGATTTCCTTGAAATCAGTAAAATATTTGACACAACCACGGACCCTTGGAATTCAGAGCATTATGCCGATTTTGTAAAGATATATAATTTGCTTAAAAATGAGTTTCCTGGCGTTTCTAATTTCTTAAAAATGTTTAAAGATGCCATTAAATTAGATTTATATCCTTACGAATTCAAAATTATTATTGAAGCGCTTTTAGGTACTAAACAATATATATTTTATGAAATTCGATTGATTGGCGCGTTTTGTAATTCTCCTTTTTACAATCGTGAACTTTTTGATTCTTTTATAGAAACACTTCGATCCCATTATAAAAGTGATAATTTTAAAGATAATGGTTTTAAAACGATTCTTGATCCAGTAAACGTGGAAAAAATGCTTGATCAGCGGCATAAAAAAAATATTAAGGCTTTGATACATCATTCAGAACAAATTATTAAAACCTTGGGTTTAGAAAAAAAAGATATTTATGATTCAGAATGTTTTTTTTCGCTTATGCAGCTTTTAAGGCAAGTGGATCCATTTAAGTATGACGCTATTATACGTCGTGCACTCAAAAGTGAATTCTCAAAAAATTCTGTTATTTATCGGTATGAAAAATTAAATGAACGATATT
>JAUYSY010000046.1 GCA_030696155.1 Alphaproteobacteria bacterium
AAATCTTTTTATCAACGCCTGGTGGAAAAAGGAAAACCAAGAAAAGTAGGTCTTGTTGCAGTGATGCGGAAAATGCTTATCACACTGAATGCAATGCTTAAATCTGGGGAAAATTGGAAAGAGTAAGTTATCCACAAGTCCACAGCCCTCCCAGCAGCCATTATAGCTAAGCTGGGCAGGGGTTGTGGGCCCTGTGGTTAACTTAATTATTTAAAAAACTTTCATTTTCAGCTAAAAAAAAACTAAAAACAATGTTTTTTCTCTTGACCTTTAAGACGGTAGATCCATAACGAAATATATGCTCGAAGAGCATGACAAAATATTTAAATAACGTCATGATCTGCGATCATGATTGTTAATTGGACCCTGAATCCGTGCTCGAAGCTTTGCTTCTCGCCTGTTCAGGGAAACAATGGTGGCTGGCAACTTGGTCATTACTTTTAATTCCGTCCCTTTTAGGTGGTGGGCAACTCGCAATGACGAAACTTTTGTAGTACTTTCGAGTTATTTCACTATAATAGTTGATTCCAGTATCACTAGAATTTACTCAAACCACTTAAGTAAAAAAAATCATTATCAACTTATTTTTATTGACAATAACCGCAATATATTGAAATAATGGTCAACTTCATTGCTGTAATGAATTTTGAATTTAAACTTATATTATTACTTTGTAAAACAGGATCTTTGTCATGCGTAAATTTTTTTTAAGTACGTTTTCTATCATTAATATATTATTTTTATTTGATGTAAATGCAACATTAGTAAATTTAATTAAGTTAGAAAAAGATCAATCTGCACAAATCAGATTATTTGGCAGCAATGAAAGAATAATACAAACCTGGGAAGGTAATGACGAATATATAAAAATTGATCCAGATCATTATTTTGATGAAATAGAAGGATATGAATTATTTATAAGAAAAAAATTAAATGAAGATTATAATTATGTGGGACCACTCTTTTTTCATGAAAACCTTCCAAATAAAGTTGTTTTAATCGACGAGCTCTTAAATCATTTAAGCGCTCTATCAGATAAAAAAGACGTATCCTATAGATTTGCTTTTATAGCTAATCGCTACAAAGGTATATCATATGAATATCGTGCAGCACATCAACCAAATCAATGGCGTAAATTTTCTTCTCTTCTTCAATTTGACCAAAATATTATTCGCATAAAAAACGGTGACGAGATACTAACCGAAAATCTTATGTATTACTATCCAGAAGGACAAAAAATCCCTGCCTTTGAATCTGTGGGTGCAGGCTGGGGCGCCCTTGAAAACGTTATGGGCTACCAAGACCAACGCTTCAATGATTCCATTGAACAAATATTACATTTAACGCAAGATTCAGACCAAATGGATATTTCTAAAGAAGATACAGAAGCACAACAAGAAACACTTCGAGACTGGGCGATCAGTGAATTAAAAACTAGAATTGACGCATTAAAACCATTATCTGATCAATTTATTCGAGAAAGCACGAAAGCATTACCCTGGGCAAACGAACTTGAAAATGCGGCGAGAGTACTCGATGGCAATGTTTACCCGGATACAAAAGAAAACCACCCCAATTTTAAAACAAATGACAAAATTGTCGTAAATCGCAAAGAAATAGGGTGCGGTGATCTTTTAGTAAAAGCGCTGCAACTTATATTGAATTATCCTTTTCCTGATCAAAACGATCTGCAAATAGAGCAAACTAGAAACAATTGGATCCGCAGTTTAATTGTAAATTTAGGCCAATGCATCGAAGATGATGGTCATCGTATTTGCGAAATGGGTAAAATGAAAAGGCTCGTTACCGCTTTGCAGGGTTACATCCCTGGCATTACTCTTGATGCGATTGATGACAATGCAATCCAAGATGTTAATGACATTTTTACGGCCTTTATTAAAGACATAGATAATGCTATTCAAGACTCAACATTTCTAACAAAATTTTTTACTTTAGATCATGATGATTTCATCGATACAGAAGAACATTATGATGACTTTAAACGTGACTATGATGTCATTGTTACCCTTCAACGAAACGCGTTAAAAAGATTAGCCAAATTTCACTTTGATACACATCTTATAGAAAAATTCAAATTACGCGAATTATTCGAAAACCGGGTTAAAAAATGGAATGACATCGCAAAACAAATTGAACATGATTTTACTGAGAAAAAATTTGTTGATATTATAGACATTCTACCGAGACTACAAGATGTGCGCATTCAAAATGGAACTCTTGTTGAAAATCCACTGAATTTTAATTTTAATCTTCTTCGAATTCAAGCCCTTATTGGATTAGGTCGCGCAAATGAGAATCATAGTACTATTTTCCTTGATATAAGTGACGAAGCTTTAATTAATCGAATTTCAGAAATATTACTCAATTATGAAGATGATCCAGACCTTAATACAAAATGTGATTACGAAGATTGCGTACGACAATTAAAAACGTTTTGGGATCCTGAAAACACGAAAACTTATAAAAGCGTTCATACAAGACTTAAAAGACTCCAGAACTTACATCCTGATTTTAAAAAAAACCTATCAAAGGCAGCCTTGAGTCTCCATAGAAAAAGCTGAAACGTTTAATTATAAAACAAACCCATGGTTTTTTGACATGGGTTTAAATATAGTTATTTCAACAGCTTGTTATACAGTTACTGGAGAAACAAACCCATTTGGTTTTAATGCCAACAAAGAGCATTTCAATTTTTGCAATATATTTTCAGCTGTATTCCCACAAATAAAACCATCTATGCCTGTGCGTGCCACTGTCCCCATGACAAGAATATCAATTTTTAAATCATCGACAAATTGCGGTATCATTCTTTGAGGCTCCCCCCTAACATGATGCACTTGTATATTACCGCTAATGTTCGATTTTTTAATCAATTCTTCCAAAGCAATATAATGTTTATCCCGCACATCCTCTACACTTTTAGATAATGCGTTATCTGGAATATCGATCCACATATTATTTTTTAAAAACCCCTCAAGTTCATGATCCCAACAAGAAATAATATTCAATTTATTATCACAATTATCTGCTAAAGAACGTGAAATTTCGAGCAAACGAATCGACAAATCATGCCCCGCTTTTTCGTCACTTATGGGATCAATGGCGACTGCTACGTGAATATTATCCCTATGTCGTTCGATCGGACGGCACAACCATACTGGGCACGGACACTTCCTTAACAATTCCATATCAATTGCTGTAAATCCAATACCGTCGTCTTTTTGCGCTGCATTCTTAACAATAAGATCATATGAATGCTTCAACACCTGACGAATAATACGTATTGCCGGTATACTGCCACTCTCGACTTGAATGTTTATAGGTAGATCTGTCTCACTTAAATTCAATGCGTCACGGGCCGATTGAATGGATTGTTGAAGTTGCGTTTTCAGTGATGCCTCGAACTTATCTTTGTACACTGTCATTAAATCAGAAAATTCTAAGCAAACAATCAACACATTCAGCGTTGCATTATTATTTCGCGCAAGACTCAGTACTTGTTTTAAGGATTCTGTTTCATCTGTAAGACCGTTGCTTACGAATAGAATATTATGAAATTGATTCATACCGCCCCCTAACCAAACATTATGTTTATTCCGATACATTAGACGATCGGCTTCTTTTCTTTAAACTATCAAGCTTTGTAACTCCCCAACCCCCTACGCCCCGCGGCTTGACCGCGGGGTCCATTAAGTGTTTGAAAAGTTTCTACAAATAATTATAGCTACCTTTTCAGCATGGATCCCGCGGTCAAGCCGCGGGAAGTAGGAGGGGCAGATGTTTAAATTGCACCCTTCCTAGGTAGTTACAAATTACCAAACTTCTTAAAAGGGACAAATAATAAATATTACTTGGGCAAATTTTCACCAAACCTGCCCAAATAATATGAAACTATTTTCGTTTCAATTCAGCGCCTTTAACTTCGCCTTTAATGACAACGTCTTTATCAGCCTTAACAATACCTTTTCCAGATTCAAATTCAATAGTACCATCAATGACAGTTTTGCCCTTTAATTTCAATTTTTGAACTTTTTCTGGTGTATTCTTACGGACATAAATTGCTTTAGATGTCGAATCTTTAAGTTCAGCTTTGTCCATTGTAATCATAATCTTTTGAAAACTTGAATCTTCAGCAGAAAAAGGTCCAATTATATCAACGTCACCTTTTATTTGTGATTTTTCAAGGTCTATAGGTCCTATTGCTGTAAAATTATCAGATGTAAATTTTTCAGCTTTAAGAGGCCCTGTTACATGAAATGATGCAAATTGGCCATCTTTACCTTCAACTGGCCCCATAATTTTTGAATTACCTTTTACTTTAAGATCTTCAAAATCAAGTGGCCCCATAATATCTAATGATTCAACGTTCATTTTTTTAAGTTTTGTAGGCCCCATCACTTTTAAAGAGCCCTTATCTTCACCAGATAAATGTGCAGGCCCCATAATTGTTGTTGGCTCTAATTTAGCTGTTTCTGCCATTAATGCAGGCGCAATGAGCGCACTACATAATGAAAATAAAGCGATTTTTTTCATCTATTTACCTGTAAGTTGAATTGATTCTTGCGTCAGAATATAACAAAAAAAATCTAAAAGCAATTTACAGAACAGATACCAGAAGATGAATCATTGCAGCGCATAAAAACAATTGATATATTGCGAGGTTAATATACAACTTGGATTTAATAATGTCTTCTCAACAAAATGTGACCCCCGTAAAACCTCTTGGATTTTGGCGCACAACCTCTCTTGTTACCGGCAATATGATTGGTTCTGGCGTTTATTTATTACCTGCATCCCTTGCAATCTTTGGCGGCATTTCCTTGTTTGGGTGGCTTATTTCAGCCTGTGGCGCCATAATACTCGCTTTGCTTTTTGCACGTCTTTCAAACCTTCACCCAAAAGCTGGTGGACCTTATGCTTTTGTGCATGAAGTTTTTGGTGATTTTATGGGTTTTGAAATCGCCTGGACATATTGGATTTCTGTTTGGATCGGCAATGCCGCCATTTCAATAGCACTCGTCAGTTATTTATCCTACTTTTTTCCTATTCTTAAAGAATCCAATATGATGGGATTTTTAGTTACTTTTGGAATGTTATGGTTATTCACAGCTATTAATGCTATTGGCGTTAAACAAGCGGGTATTGTTCAATTGGTAACCTCTATTTTAAAACTCATTCCTCTTATTTTATTAGGATTTGTTGGGATCTTTTATATTGATTTCAATAATTTTGTGCCTTTTAACCCAACGGATCTTCCTGATTTTTCAGCCATTATGATGGCTGGCGCTTTAACGTTGTGGTCATTCATTGGCGTTGAAGCTGCCACAATTCCTGCCGAACATGTTCAAAATCCTAAAAAAATCATTCCGTTGGCAACCCTTACGGGTACTTTTATTGCAGCCATTGTTTACATTTTAAGCACAAGCGCTGTTTTAGGCATTTTAGGCAGCACAACACTTCTTCATTCACACGCACCTTTTGTTGATGCCGCCGAGAAAATTTGGGGTCATTATGCAGCCGTTATTGTGGCCGTAAGCGCTGTTATTTCATCCATGGGTGCGCTTAATGGATGGATCCTCATTCAAGGCGAAGTACCTAAAGCTGCAGCCGCTGATAAGCTATTTCCGGCAATTTTTGGAAAAGTTACGAAAGCGAAAGTGCCTATTTTTGGTCTTATGATTTCAAGCTTATTGATTTCCTTATTGCTGGTCATGAATTTTAGCGAATCACTTAAAGATCAATTTAAATTTCTTGTTCTTTTAGCCACATTAAATATGCTTTTGCCTTATATTTTTTCGTCCATGGCAGCCCTTTATCTTTTTGTTAAAAAGAAAAAAGAATTTTCAAAAACATCTTTTATTTCGTATTTAACGATCGCTGTTTTAGGATTTGCCTATTCATTTTGGGCAATCATAGGTGCTGGACAGACAAGTGTTTTTTGGGGCTTTATGGTTATTTTATTAGGGATACCAGTTTATGTTATCCTTAAAATAATTCAAAACAAGTAATTGCCAAGATTATGAGGCAAATTCGTCGTCATATTTCCGATTCCGATACTCATGTACAAAAAGGTACATTCCGTTTCGGTTCTCAATCTTCCTAGACTTTGCCTCATAATCTTGGCAATTAGACATTTGAATTTTAAGGGGGAGGGATTATTGCTACAGAAAATAATAAAATTATCTTAATTTGGAGCGGGCGATGGGATTCGAACCCACGACATCAACCTTGGCAAGGTTGCACTCTACCCCTGAGCTACGCCCGCTTAGGTGTCATATCGTGTAGGCATAATAGCTGATTCTTAAATCTTTGCAAGAGGGTTTTTTAATTTTTTTTCATATTTTGCAAAACGTCCAAAAAATAGTATGATAAAAATCAACGTCGCCTATAAAAAAAGATCGAGGAAAAAATTAAATGTTCAAAAAAATCACGTGCCTTTTAGCCCTATGTTTATTTTTATCCCCATCTCTTTCTTATGCTGAAGAAGAAAGCGAAAACACAAAATCTGTTGGTGTCGCCATCGGTGCCTCTGCAAAGCCAATCGTACTTCAAAAACCATGGGCTGCTTATTACGCTGACAAAGCACCTCTTTCTTCATTTGACCCTTATGATTTAATTGTGTTTGATTCACAAGATCACCCCCAACTAAAGCCACTTTCTGACAGAGGAAAAACATTATTAGGTTATCTAAGTCTTGGTGAAATTGAAAAAATTCGACCTTATTATCGCGCTGTTAAATCTGAAAATCTTCTTTTAGACGAAAATAAAAATTGGCCTGGTAGCTATTTCGTTGATGTGCGTAATAAATTTTGGGCTAAACGTGTCATTGAAGAATTAATTCCTCAATTGCTACACAAGGGATTTCATGGCGTTTTTATTGACACACTCGACAATCCAATTGAACTCGAAAGACAGGATCCAGAAAAATTTAAGGGAATGCGTGATGCCTCTGTAACACTCATTAAAGCAATACGCTACCATTATCCTCAAATCCCCATCATGGTAAATCGTGCTTTTGAAATTCTTCCTGAATTAGGCGAGCATATCACAATGGTTTTAGGAGAATCCATGTATTCATCCTATGATTTTACGAATAAAAAATACCAAAAAGTGAACGAGAATGACTATCGTGATCAGGTAAGTAAATTACAAAATTTTAAAAAATCTTTTCCAAAAATACGTGTCATGTCTCTTGATTATTGGAACCCCGAAGAATCCGAAGAAATTAAAAAAATATATAATATACAACGTGCCAATGGATTCGAACCTTTTGTTTCTGTTCTTAAATTAGATCATCTAACAATAGAACCAAAATAGAAAATGTTTTCTGGTAAAAAACAAAAAAGTTTTTTAATTCTTAATTTGTTTTTGTTTATTACATTATCTTTTAATGCGTCAAGTAATGTTAAAAGACATATTTTGGCGCTCTATTCTGGATCTGAATCTGATGATATTGCTTTTCATCCACTTCATCTTTATGCAGAATTACCCCTCAATCATTTAGGTTTTGTATTAAAATACTGGGATGTCGATAAAGGACTTCCTCATTTAAATGATATAAATGATTGCAGAGCCATTATCACCTGGTTTTTAAACGGAAAATTGAAAAATCCACTCGACTATATTAAGTGGGCAACAAATGCCATTGAAAAGGGATTTAAATTTATTATTCTCGGCAATATTGGTGCTGAAGAAAATTTAGAAAAAAAACCAACTTCTCTTGTTTCCCTAAACATTCTTCTTAAAACCTTAGGCGTAGAGCGAAAAGAAATCTGGATAAATCCACACCAAATTCAAAAAATTACAAATAACAATCCTGAAATAATTAATTTTGAACGCAAATTAGATATGATTCAAAAAGGATTTAATTTTCAAAATAACATAAGTACCGGTGGACATTCCATTCTTTCAGCAGAACTCAAAGATGGACTTGTTTCCGATCTTATTATAGTCACACCTAAAGGCGGCATTGCAACTGAAGGGTATTTTCTTTATTTAGCTGAAGAATCCCCCTTAACACAACAAAAAGATATTGATTCTAAAATTATTTCACAATGGTATATTAATCCTTTTGCTTTTTTTCGTGAAATTTTAAAAAGTGACGATCTCCCCAAAGCTGATACAACAACCTTATGCGGTAATCGCATTTTTTATAATCATATCAATGGACTAGGGTGGAGAAATAAAAGTGAAATCGTGCATCATCATAAAAATGGTCTAAGCGCCATTGAAGTTATTTACGAAGACATCCTTTCCAAACATCCTGAACTACCTGCAACAATTGGTCCTATTATTGCTGATTTAGACTTATCCTGGGTGGGTACAAAAAAAAATCAAGAAATAGCTAAAAAAATTTTTGCATTGCCACATATTGAAGTAGCCTCACATTCATATAGCTTTCCCGAAAATACTAATTATTACCTCAAACAAAGAAGCCTTGAAGAAGAAAAAAAGGATTTAGACCGCGGTATTATGCGCAGATTATATTTGAATCAACCGTACGAACATGAAAAAGAATTTAAAGGATCAATTGATTATTTGAAAAATTTTCTTCCAAGTTCAAAAAATGTTAAACTCTTTCTTTGGCCAGGTAATTGCTTGCCCAATATGGAAGATCTAAAACGACTCGATGAACTTCAAATATTAAATTTAAACGGGGGTCGTAATCGTTATGATGCTGAATACCCTTCTTATTCATCACTTTCCCCAATGACAAGACAGATTGGTCCTTATTTGCAAGTTTATGCCTCTGGTAGCAATGAAAACAGTTATACTTTTGGATGGCGAGAACGCTTTTTTGGTCTAAAATTCCTAACATCTACCTTGCTAAACACAGACAGGCCCATTCGGCTTAAACCAATTAATTTATACTACTCAGCCTTTTCTGGACAAAAAAAATCATCAATGGCAGCCATCGAAGAACTCCTTGATTATATTAAATATGCTAATGTTAATCCTATTTTTGCAAGCGATTATGTTCAAATTGTTCAAGGATTTTATACAACTCAATTCAATCTTATTGATACACTAACATGGGAAATCAAAAACCGTCATACACTTCAAACAATTCGCTTTGATAATGCAAGTCTATCAAAAGTAGATTTTAAAAAATCAAAAGGTATTTTGGGCGCCAAACATATTTACGGAAGTCTTTATATCAGCCTTGATCCAAAAGTTGAAACGCCCATTGTTAGTTTAGAAAATAACGATCAGATTGACGCGCCTCCACCCGCTGAATCACCTTATCTTTTAGATGCGCATTGGCAAATTTCTGATTTTTCAACCAATCGAAACGCATTTGAATTTAATCTTAATGGATTTGGATCAGGTGAAATGAAATGGTATTGTCCTGAAAAAGGCACCTATAACGTAACTTTCATTCAAAACACTGAACGAAAAATTGGAGAATTTCAACTTTCACAAGACCATATTTTAACAATCCCTCTTCATTTCTTATCAATTGCTCAAGAAAAAGTAAAAATTGTTAAAGTTGAAAACCAACCCTTAAAACAAGAAGATAGTTCATGATACGAAAAATTATTTGGCTCATTTTAATAATGTATTTTACCCTTCCTTGCTCAGCAATTCCTTCTGAAAACGCCAGTTATTTACTTGAAAAAAGAACAGTTATTGCACTTTACAAAGCATCTGAAACACCTACTGGCATTGCACATCATCCCCTTCATCGATTTTTAGAAATGCCCCTAAATCATTTAGGCCTTAAAGTTGTCTATTGGAATATAGAAGAAGGATTACCAGATCTTAAAAAATATACTGACCTAAAAGGCATCATCAGCTGGTATTTATCTGATGACATGGAAAATCCAAAAAACTATATACAATGGGCAAAAAATTCTGTTGATTCAGGATTAAAATTTCTAATTATTGGATTAATCGGATGTGAACGCGATAAAAATAAAAACATAACGCCTTTATACGAATTAAATATGTTGGCAAAATCAATTGGATTTGAATTCATTCAGAGATGGCAAAACATTTCTTACGATGTTAATTTTATTTCAAAAAATCAAACAGAAACTGAGTTTGAACAAAGGCTTACTCAAAAACCAACAGGACTCCCCTTTTTTCGTATCAACGATACGAAATCTACAACATTATTAGCAATTTCGTCTGAAAAAGATAATGAACCACCCTTACCTGCTGTTTTTGTTACGTCTAATGGCGGATTTGCAGTTGATGGCGTTATGATAAACATCAACCCCGAAACATCTTTAGCGCGCTGGCATACCAATCCCTTTTATTTTTTAAAACACGTTTTTGAAACACAAACACTCCCCAAACCAGATGTGACAACTTTGAATGGCCAACGTATTTATTTCAGCCATATTGATGGCGATGGCTGGCAAAGCATTTCTTACACTACGGAATTTAAGCACAAACAAATAACATGTGCTGAAGTTATTCTTAAAAAAGCGATTCAAGATTACCCTGATTTACCCGTCACTGTTGCCCCCATCGCAGCCGATCTTGATCCTGAATGGCACGGAACAATTGCCGACCAAGAAATAGCAAAAAAAATATTTGCTGAAGCCCATGTCGAAGCAGGGTCACACACCTATAGTCATCCTTTATACTGGGCCTATTATAAAGACCCCAATGTTATTGAACGTGAGAAAAAGGAATTTGGATCTGGTAAAGTTCAAAGTTACAATGTTAAAAAAGCAAGTGATTCAACAAAAATAGCTGGTTATGCATTACCACGCGCTTTTCTTGAAAAAGCTTTTAATCTTAAAAATGAAATGATTGGTGCCGCTGAATTTATTAAAAAATTTTTACCACCTGGTAAGAATTTGAAATTACTTCAGTGGTCAGGCGATTGTGAACCCTTTGAAAATGCTTTGACCATTCTTCGAAAAGGAAAATTCTTAAATATGAATGGTGGCGATAGCCGTTTCGATGAAGAATATCCATCTTATTCAAATGTTGCCCCCATTGGCCATACAATTGGACAAGAGCAACAAATTTACGCTGCCAACAGCAATGAAAACACTTATACCAATAATTGGACAGGACCTTATTTCGGCTTTAAATATTTAAAACACACACTTGAAAATACTGAATTTCCAATACGCATCAAACCCTTTAATATTTATTATCATATGTATTCTGGTGAAAATGATGCAGCTTTGAATGCACTTCTAGGCAATTTAAAATATGCACGAACACAAAACATTATCCCCATTCACGCAACCCATTATGCTGAAATAGCTCAAGGGTTTTATACTACTCAATTCTTAAAATTAGCCCCTTTTTCTTGGCTACTTCAAAATAGAGGTAACCTACAAACAATAAGATTTGACGATGCCACTGATTTATGGATTGATTTTAATAAATCCAAGGGCATTATCGGCGGCAAACATTTTCAAGGCAGCCTTTATCTATTCTTAGATAAATCAGAAAACACACCTATTATTTCGCTTGTGAAATCGAAAACTTTTGATGCGCCCCCCATTTCTCCAATACCCTATTTACACGAATCAAACTGGGAAATTTGGGACGTTACAATTGATAAAGATTCTCTAGAGTTTAAAACTTGTGGCTTTGGTTCATTAAAAACAAAATGGATTGTGCCCCATGAAGGAAGCTGCACCCTTATCGTTAAAGACAATGAAAAAGAAACAAAAAAAGAAGTTTCTATTCTAAAAAACAATACATTAGAAATTAATCATCCAGCAAATAATGGAGAACCTATCACAATAAAATTGATAAAAAATAAATAGGCAATTTTACGATTACGATTTATCATTATCATAGAAAACAAAAAAAAATGTGGGTCTATGTTCACCAAAAACTGCGATATAAAAAAAGTAATATTAATATTAATCTATTCCCTTATATTTTCTACAACACAGGCAAAAGATGCCATCCAACAAAAAATCATTTTAGAACAACCAGCATTAACGCAACCAACACCTAAGCAACCTGAACAAAAAATTCAACACGCCATAGATGCCCCAGAACAAAAACCAATTTTGGAACAACCTGCATTAATGCAACCTACCCCCAAACAACCTGAACAAAAACTTCAACGTACCATTTTAAGTCTTTACTTTGATACTCAGAACGATGAAATTCAATATCATCCCATCCATATCACTTTTGATATGCCGCTTAACCATTTAGGATTACGTATCAAGCACTGGAATTTAGCCAAAGGCTTTCCTGATCATATTAATATGGATGAGATCCGCGGCATATTGATCTATTTTGACGCCAATGAATTGTCAGATCCAATCTCATTTCTTGATTGGATCACATTACACATAAATACTGGCAAAAAAATTGTTTTATTAGGTGAAATAGGCTTTTTTCAAAATAAAAAAGGCATTGAAACTTCTGCCCATCTTATCAATAATTTTTTTAGCTATCTTGGATTACAACTTGGCTTAAACAATAGCAATGAAACATATAATGTAAAATATGATTCTTTTGACCCTGCACGTATTGAGTTTGAACATAAATTATCAAGCAATTTAGAACCTTATGTCTCACTCACTAAATTAACCTCTCGCGTAGACGTCATTCTGTCAGCTACAACGCCCGGTCAAACATCTTCTTCAATTCTCGTCAGTACAAATGAAAATGGTGGATATGCTGCCTCAGGCTATTACCGCTTCAAAACACCAAAGGGCATAACGCAATGGCGCATTAATCCATTTGATTTTTTTCGTAAAGCTTTTGCAACAGATGAAATTATAAAACCTGATACAACAACTTTGTTTGGCAATCGCATTTTTTATGCACATATTGACGGGGATGGATGGCGCAGTATTTCTCAAGCATCTGAATATCAAGACAAAAACTTTAATTGCACACAAGTTATAGAAGACGAAATTATTAAAAAATATCCCTATTTACCACTAACTATTGCCCCCATTGTAGCTGACCTTGACCAACAATATTTTGGAACACCTGAACTTATTGAACAAGCTAAAAACATTTTTTTATACCCCCATATATCTGCAGGTTCTCATAGCTACACACATCCATTAGATTGGAAATTTTATGATGTTCCTAATGCAGACGAAAAAGAAAAAAAAATATTTGGTGCTTCTTTAAATCAAGTTGAATATCAACATAATCGCAAAGAAGTCGTCAAAAAAGTAGGCAATGGATATTCTTTACCCCGATCTTATTTATTTGGTGAGTTCCAAATTGAAAAAGAATTAATGGGATCGATCAATTTTATAAAAAAAATCATTCCATCAAACAAAAAAATTTCCTTATTCCAATGGTCTGGTGATTGCGTTGCCTTTGAAGGTGCTTTACAAATTTTAAAGAAAAACGGCATTTACAATATCAATGGTGGCTATACAAGGTTCGATCCTGAATTTCCGTCTTATGCATTTGTAGGACCTATTGGTCGTGATGAAGGTAATGAGTGGCAAATCTATGCTTCCAGCAATAATGAGAATACTTATACTGATAATTGGACCAACAAATTTTTTGGCTATCGCTACCTTACCAATACATTTGAACGGACAGAAACACCTTATAGAGTAAAACCGTTTAATTTATACTATCATATGTATTCTGCTGAAAAAACATCATCTCTAAAGGCCTTAAAAGACAATTACGATTACATCGACAAACAAAAAAAAATATCAATTACAGCAAAGCAATTTTCAAAAATTGCCAATGGTTTCTTTTCAACTGAGCTTCAAAAATTAGGGGATAAAAAATGGCTTGTTCTCAATAGAGGTAATGCAAACACATTCCGTTTTGATTATGCAACACTTTTAGAAATTGATTGGGCACAATCAAAAGGCGTCATTGGTTATAATCACTTTCAAGGAAGTCTTTATGTATCGCTTGATAAAAATATAAAAGAACCTATTATTACGCTCAAAGAACCTGATATTATCCCTACATCACCTCAATTAACACCTCATCCTTATATTCATAAAAGCACTTGGATTATTTCAAATTTTGAACCTAAAGACGATAATAGTATTAATCTAAAAGTACATGGTTATGGAGAAGGTAAAATTAAATTGTTCTGCCCAAAACAAGGAACTTATAATCTTCAAGGAAAAGCCATTAATGGTAAAAATTTCACCTATAGCGGAACGCAAAACAAGCAAGGCATTGTATGTTTTGATATCCCTGAAAATGCTATAGATTCACTTCAACTTAATATCAGCTTCACACAATAAATTTTTAAAAATTTTACATCATTGACCGTAAAATTCAGAAATCAACGCCATGTAATCAATAAGACACATGTCAAACCCTTGTAGGTATTTTAGATTTATAATTCTAAAACGCTCTAGATCTTGTAGGTCAAAAATTAATGTTTATTAAAAGTTAATTTTAGGTCAACAATATACAAGTATTATCTTCTTTTGAGTATCCTTGTTTCATACTATACTGATAAAACACCTTTCCAAAAAGATATCAGAAATGGATATCATCTAGGAGGAACTCAGAATGAGTCAAAGCATAAAAATGGTCAAAGAAAAGGCCAAAAAAAAGGAAAGAGTCACCCATTCAGGTCTTTTATCCCTTATCCAAAAAGGGGTAATCGCGACCTACGTGTTTTCGATCCTCTGTTTTTTTTTCGCTAGTATTTTTGCTGTACGTGCTTTTGCAAATATTGCGCTTGAAACTCCCTTATCCATTACTGAAAATGACCCAAAAGATCAAATTCAAAAAAATAATCAAAACCTAGAAGTAAAAGATAATGCAAGCCTTGTGCCAAGAACTATATTATCGCTTTACTTTAATGAAAAAAACATCGAACTTACCTACCATCCTATCCATCGATTCATAGACATGCCCCTTCACCATTTAGGTCTTCGGGTTAAACATTGGAATTTAAAAGATGGATTGCCATCAGAAGACAAAATGCGTGATGTTAGAGGAATTCTTGCTTATTTCGATACAAATCAAATCAACAACCCGATTGATTTTCTGAATTGGAGCACTGCACAAGTTGAATCTGGCAAAAAATTTGTTCTTTTAGGCGATCTTGGTTTCTATGAAAACTTGAAAAAAGAAAAAACACCCATAAGACTCATAAATAATTTTTTAGCACATCTCGGGCTCCACATGAGCAAAGAAACAAAAGAATTTACATATGATATTAATTATCAACCTTATAACCCTAATCATATTGAATTTGAGCGTGCGTTATCTAAAGATTTAAATCCATTCATTTCTATTAATGCGCTTTCTCCAAACCTTGATATTATTTTATCAACAAAAGAAAGCGATGAAACTTCTTTAAGCTCCGTACTCGTTACATTAAACGACAAAGGTGGCTATGCAGCACGAGGTTATTATATTTATACAAACAGCACAGGAAGTGTACAATGGCGCATCAATCCATTTGACTATTTCAAAAAAGCTTTTGCCACAGAAACTTTACCAAAATTAGATACAACAACAAATTATGGTAGACGCATTTATTATGGTCATATCGATGGTGATGGCTGGCGAAGTGTTTCACAAGTACCTGGATATAAAGAAAAAAATAAAAATTGCGCACAAGTAGTATTAGAAGAAATCATTCAAAAATATCCTCAATTACCATTAACTGTTTCACCAATTGCAGCTGATTTAGATGTTGATTACTTTGGTTCAAAAGAACTTCAAGAGCAAGCGAAGGAAATTTTTGCCTACAACAATATTGCAATTGGATCTCATACTTACACACATCCATTATATTGGAAATTTTATGATGACGAAAATCCAGCAGAAAAAGAAAAAAAACTATTTGGCGATTCTAAAAATCAACTTGAATTTGAACATAATCGTGAAAAAACTATCAATAAAATTGGAGACGGTTATTCCCTTCCTAGGTCATATCTTTTTGGTAAATTTGATCTTGAAAAAGAATTAATGGGATCCGTTAAATTCATTCAAGCGCTAGCACCCGAGGGTAAGAAAGTCAGTCTATACCAATGGTCAGGCGATTGCATGCCTTTCAAAGGCGCCATTAATACGTTGCGCCAGCAAAAAATTCGTAACTTAAATGGTGGAGATTGTCGTCTCGATTCAGAATACCCTTCTTATGCTTTTGTGAGTCCTATCGGGCGTGATGATGGAGACGAATGGCAAATTTATTCATCTAACAACAATGAAAATACATACACAGATGGTTGGACCAAACGCTTCTTTGGATTTAAATATCTTGTCAATACATTCAACCATACAGGAACACCTCTAAGGTTAAAGCCTTTAAACATTTATTTTCACATGTATTCTGCAGAAAAAATATCTTCATTACGTGCATTACTTGACAATTTTGCTTACGTTCTTCAGCAGGAAATAATTCCTATCACAGCAAAAAACTATGCAGCCATTGGGGATGGATTTTTTGAAGGCGATTTAACACAATTAAGCGATCAAACATGGCAAGTTAAAAACCGCGTTGCGCTTAATACTATTCGTTTTGATGAAGCAAGTCTTAAAGAAATTGATTGGGAAAAATCAAGTGGTGTCATCGGTCAGACTTACGCACAAGGTAGTTTATACGTCGCTTTGGATAAAAGAAATAAAACACCCATTATAGCACTAAAAGAACGTGATTCAGTTGCAGCACAGCCGAGCACTTCTTCAAAGCCTTATCTTATAAGCAGCAGATGGCGTATGTGGAACGTTGATTTTAAGGAAAACGGATTAACCTTTATTGCACAAGGTTATGGGCCAGGCGATATGTCCTTTTACTGTCCGCTTCCGGGATCTTATCAGATTCAAGGCCATACTAAAGATGCACGTCTTTTCTCATATAATAGCAAAACAGACAAAAATGGCATTCTTAAAATCTCTGTAAAAGAATCAGGCATTGAACCAATTTCTTTGATTTTGACACCAGAAACAACTAAAGAAACAATTGCTCAGCAGGAAAACAGATGAAACATCAAACGCGTGCCTGGCTCAAAAGCCTTACGCCCTTATGCCCTCTAAATGTTTTTAAAAATAGAGGCAATTGGACTGAAAAAACAAACAGCCAAAAAACATATATACCCTTAATTTTAGTGGGAGAATTCACATGCGCCAAACATTAATCCCCTTATTCCTTGTCGCTTTTTTTGGTATAGGCTTAGCGATTGTTCTTTTTCCTTCCGAAGAAGAAAGGGCATTGATGTATATTAAAGATAAAGAATTCAGCGAAGCACTTGAAATTTATGAAAAACTTATTCAAAAAGGACGTCTAAAACCTGAACCCGTTAAAGCACTCACAGACCTTTATGTTCAATATGGCGAAATCAACCGCGCAATCGAACTATTAGAACAATTTATTGCCGAAAACCCAGAACATCTTGAGGCACGTCAACAAATTGGTACCTATTACCAATATGCGCAACGTCCAGGCGATTACCTTAGAAATCTTGAAGACGTTGTTAAATTTGCACCTTCAAAAGAAAGACTAAAAGAATTATCAGATATTTATAACTTTAACGGCGAATACGACAAGCAAATTGAAATATTAAAACAACTCATCGCTTATCCTGATCCCGAACCTGAATATTTTGTTTATGTCGCTCACCTTTTAGCGGGAAAAGACAGAATTGATGAATCCATCGCTATTTTAGGCGATTATCGCTTAAAATTCCCTGCCAAAATTACGCCTGATACGCTTGAATTTATGATGAGTCTCCTTCTTTCAAAGCACCGTCAAGACGAAGCTTATAAATGGAGTAAAGAATGGTTTGACATTCATCCTTGGCCACAAGCAGCATTAAGAATTGCCGACATTTTTTCTCAAAAAGGGCAGCTCGGCATGGCGCTTACCTTGCTTGAAAGCATGGAGGCCAATGCAAAAGAAGACATTACCTTTCAAATTACTTTACTTCAATATCAATATAATAGCGGCAAAATTCAAGATGTTTTTACAAAACTCAAAGATTTCAGTACAAAAGGAAAATTACCCCAAGAAGCTTTTCCAATCTTTGTTGATTTATCCTTAAATGCAAAAGATTTAACTTTTGTTACAGACGAAAGCAAACGCCAAGATATTACATTATTACCTGATGAGCTTTTAGTGCGACTTGTTAAACAAGTGACACAAAATGGTGATAAGGAATATTTAAATTTTGTTCTTTCTCAATATGATAAAATTCTTCTTGAAAATAGACCCTTATTTACAGCAGAACTTTATTATGCTGGTAACAATTTGCCTAAAGCAAAGGAATGGGCCGATATCGTTCTTAAAACTAAAGAAATATCAATTGAAGAAAATATTCGTTTTTCAGATTTACTTTATCGTATTGATATGAAACCTGAAGCTATCAGCAGAATAGACATAATTGAAAATGCATTGAATGTTCAATCACGTTTATTACAAGAGCGTGATTACATTCTTCTTGCTAAAGATTATATTAATCTTGAAAAAATTAATGATGGTCTTTCTTTTTTTGAAAAACATAAAAGTCTTGAACCTGAATCAGAGTCGGAATCTGGTTGGGCTTTGTTGGCTGCAAGCGACAATCAAAACGAAAAAGTTAAAGAATGGTTTTTACAACAAAAAAGATTTGATCCTGTTGCGCTTGAAGATCTTCAACGCATTACAGCAAAATCAGGGAATTACGATTTAGCTGTATTAACGGCTGAAAAATTATATGAGCTTTTCCCCGGCACAATTCAAGAATTGCTTTTGGGGCGCTCACTTTTATACGCCAATCGACCAGCCGAAGCTGTTCAACACATTAAACCTCATGTTTTTTCATATCCTGAAGCTGAGGCTATGTACGCTGTTGGTCTCAAAAGAATCGGTGATGACAAATCCTTATCAGAATTCATGGAAAATCAAAAAAAACGTGAAGCAGAAGGCGGTGGTGGCAGACGCGAAGATTTCATCTATACAATTCTTGATTTTAAAGAATATGCCCTTGCTATGCCTTATGTAAAAGATCTAGCACTCACAAAGGGAGAGGGTTGGGTTGCTCTTTACGTTGATACAGGCGTAAAATCAGGCGCAACCAAAGAAATTAGTGATTTTCTTCTGGAATATCTTGATAAAGCAGATATTGATCTTAAGAAAAAAGAAGAATTTGTATATGTTTTAATTGATGTCGCTGGTCAAGAAGTAGCCCTTCCACATATTAAAACCCTTGCTTTCAAAATAGGTGGCAATTGGGGCTATTCCTATATCGATATATTAAAAAAGCACAAAAATATGGATGAATTAAGACTTTTCCTTAAGGAATGGGGCATAAGGGAAGACACACCTTTGCCTATGCGTCGATACGCAGCACATGAACTTCTTAAAGGTGGCATGAAATCCGAAGCTGAACAGATTTTTATGAATATTGCACGAATCCAAAATGCTAAAAGCCAAGACATACAAGACCTTTTGTTCATTTGGGGTGTTGGCAAAAATCTTGAAAGCCTTAAATTTCTTTCTAGTCGTGCCGATGCATCATTTGTAAAAAAAGATATGGATGACTTTAGTCTTTGGCTTAATTACATAACAGACTATGTATCTCCCGAAGAAACAATAAAATATTTACAAAATAAAAATATTGAACCTCTAAAAATAGGCAATAAAGTCGTCATGTCTTATGCCATGGCACTTTATAAAGCAAAGAAATTTATACTTCTGGAAGACTTTTTATTAAAGGCAATTGGCGCTGAACAAGACCCTAAAAACATATTAGAACTTGCTATTCTTGCCTCTGATTTAAGTGAACAAGCAACAGCAAGTGTTGGTTACGCAAAAGTAATCAAAACGGCTAAATATGGTTTTTTACGCGTTATATCTAGAGATGACTCCAAAAAAAGTGATCTTGATCGGATTGCACTCAGAAGAATAGGATTTTCTGCTTTTATTCAAAAAAACCTTTCTGAAGCAGAGCAATATCTAAGAAGCTATATAAGAAAATATGGCAAAGATAATAATGATTTTGAAGCTTATTATTTCTTAGGCGAATGTCTATGGCTCACTGATCGAAAATCTGATGCTGATTATTTTTATTCAAGAGCACAAAAAATAATCACCAATCAAAAAGAAAAAACGAATGATTTATTGCTTGTTAAAGCAGGCATCAAACAACGCTATGGTCTTATTGATGATGCAATAGACGTGTATGAAGATTTGCGAAAAGATATGACAAGTAATCGTTCTTTACAAGCAGATTACGCACTAATACTCCTTGATCATAATAAGAATATGATGGCACGACATATGTTGGATATGGATTAATCTAACGCCCCCAGCCCATATCATTACCCATAAGTATAGTAACTTTATGATATTTAATATTATTTTTGAGGCAATATTTTCTTTTTAGAGCATATTATCCTTATTGTGCGCTTAAAAGAACTCTAAGGTTTCCGTCATTGCGAGCGGCAAAGCCGCGCGACAATCCAGAAAATTATACCATTTTCAAAAAAGAATAGGGTGTTTTCAAAATTAAATGAATAATGTTTTTTCTCCCTTCCTACGTCCCGTGGCTTGTCCACGGGATCCAGTCTTACAATGGCAAAGAAAGATGTATCTTGTTTAATGTGCTGAAAAAAATAATTTTTTCTCTTTGTAAGTTCTAAGACTGGATCCCGCGAACAAGTCGCGGGACGTAGGAAGGGGGCGGTTCCATAAATCTTGAAACGTAAATAATTAATCATTTCTGAAATTGATATTACCCTACAATAACTATAAATATTGATTTTAGAACTAGATTGCCACACCCCCTTCGGGGGTTCGCAACGACGAGACCCTTTGTTTATTCTTTTAATTCAATTGATTATACGTTAATTTTGCCGTTTTTTAATTTCTGAGGTTACGTTCATACTCATGTGTAATGATTTGGAAGGAGGGACGTAACAGGGAGAAGCTAAGCAGTTACAACAAATGATCTATACTTATCAAAGCAAACATCAAATATATGACTACATTCATGACGCAATAGATGTATATGAGAAACTACGAAAAATTTTAGTAAACGATCATTCTTTACAAGCTGACTAGGCTCTTATATTAATTGATAATAACAATGATATGATGCCATAGAATGTACTCAATATCGGTTAAACGCGAAACCTCTTTACGTTGCTTTCAAGGGAAAATTTTCTCCATTTTTAGGCTTCGAAATTATTAAAGAGAGATAAAATAAGTTAAATAAGTAGGGTTATAAAGATGAAAATTGGTCGCTTTACACTCGTAATAATCATTTTGTTTATTTCAAATTTTATTCATGAAGTTTGTTTTTCAAATCCTCCTCAAGGTTTTCTTGTGACAACGCTTCCAAGACCTAGTCGCCTTGAAATAAGATTGATTTCCCAAGAACCCTATGAAATTAGCCACAAAACAATTGATAATAAGCTATGGATTAATTTTAATAATCCTATTCAATCCGATCGTATCAAAGGACTTATCAAAGAAGCCCCAAAATGGTTACAAATTGTAAGACAAGAAAGCCCCAGAAGTCTTTATTTCGAAGCAAAACAAAACAATAGCTTCATTGTCGAACGATTAGACAGATCAATTATCATCACAGTTCTTAAAGATAAAAGTCCCACAAACAAAATAACACCTGAAATATTAATTGACAAAACACCCAATAGAGCAGAGCTCAGCTTAGTATGGCCAAAAGATTTAAAACCAGTAATAGAACGTGTTGAAGATCAATTGGTTTTTAATTTTGCACAACCCATTAACAACCCTCAATTAAACAATTTGTGGAAAACACTACCCCAATGGGTCACATCTTCTACAGCGTATTATGACAGTTTTGTAATGAAATTAGCCCATGACACAAAAGTCCAGATTACGCATAAAGGGGCACACACTATCCTTGATTTTTACTATTCACCTATGACCGAAAAAGAACTAGACGCAAGAACATTAACTCCAGCTTCTCCTGACATCAGGTTAGGTCGCCTCACAGGGCAAGCAGTACTAAATGCTGAACGCGATTTTGATGCACGCAGCAAATTCAGTGAAGTTATTGATGCTGCACCTGATAATCTTGAAGCCATGCGATGGCTCGGCGACACAGAAGCCCACATAAAACGCTGGCGCAAAGCGATCATGGTTTACGACAATATGTTTTCCATTGACCCACAAGAATATGGTGTCGCTTTTAACAAGGCATTTCAATATCACGAATATGGTTCTTATGCGAGATTAGAACCTGAATGGTGGCACGTTGAAGGCGGCGAAACACAATATATTGGAAGATTAAGTGGACGATATCTTATAGGTCCAAGTGCACAAATTGATAGCGTCTACGAAGAACGTTTTCTGACTGACGCAGGCCTTATCAATCGAAAAGGCCAACTTCTTGATTTTGAAGGAAGCAGACGCCAGGGTTTTACAGCATTAACATATAATTTTGATAATATGGATAAAGCGCAAATTGGTATATATGGTCAAAATTCAAGCATTGGTGGTGGCGCCGCTTACACAATCGGTTGGAAACGTGCCAATACCAGAATTGGCGTTAATTACCATGCCAATGATTGGAATTATGTTCAACAAATTGCTAATGGCGGCAATGTAGATAATATAAATTTAACACATGACCAACAATTCGGTGAACGTTTTTTCTTAGATGCAACAGGTTCTCTTAATCGTTTCAATTTACGTTACAAACAAAACGTTGCGACTTCTATTCGTACAAATGGCGCGATAAATTATGTAATCTTTCAAAAAGATCCAACATTATCAGTTGGTTATGCCGTTATTGCAGAATATAAATTAAAACGAAAAAGAACAATTGCAGATGACGGAACACCCTATACTATACTTCCAATTCAAACGAGAGAAGCACACATATTGTCTAGCCGTATTGGATCATTGCTCACAGATTATATTTTTGGTGAAGCCGTTGGCGGATATAGTGTTGATCGTTTTGGAACACATGGCCCCATAATGGGACTCGCTTTTTACTACGAACCTTTACCAAATTTCCAATTTGGCATTAAAGGAAATCGTGAAATATTAAACTCCAGGGGCTCCAGCGCCTACGTAAATTCAGTAGGTGTTAGTTTTACTGTGCGTTTTTAGTAACATAAAACAACCTTTGAATAATTTTATTACTGAAATAGATCTATTAGTAAATAGATTTTTAAGGTAACATTATTTAAAGGCATAATAGGCCGTAATGGACAAAACAATTGTCTTAAATATAAAAACTTTGGGAGGACTATGTTGAAAACAAAATGCTTCCCTTTTGCTTTATGCCAAAATAAGTTTATATTAAAAAGACTGTGAAACAGAAGGTTCAGAGATGCGTATTCAAGAAGTGAAAACACTCTTCCGTCATGCAATTTTAGGCATTGTCGTTTTAATTTTATCTGCGTGTAATCGTGGTGGATATAATCAAAATTTTGTCAATTATAATGCGGCTCCCACACGCGCAATGTTAGTTGCTATTCTCCCCTTTGAGAATTTAACAACACATCGCAATGCTGGTATCATAGCATCCGAGCTTTTAACGACTGAACTTTATCGCCAAGGTATTTTCCGCATCCTTGAACAGAGTCGTATCCGCAAGTGGATGGCCAATAATAAAATAAATCCAGCACAATTAACCGAAACAACCTATGCACAGGCAGTTGCACGTGCCCTTGGTGTTCATGCTGTGATTATTGGCAGCGTTTCTGAATTTGGATATCAACACGGTCTCAAAGAAGAACCAACAGTTGGTATAAACACAAGGCTCGTTTCAGGGTCAAGCGGTCAAGTCCTTTGGGCAAGCAGCACGTCTGATACTGGTCGTGGTATTTTTACCCGTGATAGTGCTAACGAAACAGCACAACGTGTTGTCGTTAAAATGGTTACCGAGCTGAATAACCGCTTGCCCGACTAAATATATTAAGCATATTATAGGGGGTCAAAATGGCACAAGAAGCCGGAACATTAGCCCAAAAACAAGAAGAAACAAAAGTTTCACTTTTGACCCGTATTCAAGATAAGCAATTATTTGGAGTTAGACTAGTTGTTTATATTGAGCTTTTTGCCTTCTACTTTCTTTTAGAAGTAATAGATTTTACTTTTTTTGAAGGCAAACGATTTTGGGGGGTGTCTCCACATCCATTCTGGTTACCCATCTTAATTATGACCATGCAATATGGTACCAATGTGGGTCTTTTAACGGCAACGATCTCTGCTGTTATTTTACTTTTAGGTAATTTACCCGCGCAAGCAATGTCCCAAGATCTTTACGCTTATATTGCGAATATTATCGTTCAACCTGTTTTATGGTTTATTGTTGCACTCGTTTTAGGTGAACTTCGAATGCGCCATATACGTGAGCGCGATAGGCTTGAATATAATTTAAAAGATCTAGAAGAAAAAATATACACAATAACAGATGCTTATCATAGGCTTCATGAAGTAAAACTTAGCTTAGAACACCGCATTGCAACGCATATGCGTTCTGTTATTTATCTTTACGAATCTGCAAAAGCCGTTGAAAGTATGGATGAATCTGAAGTTTATCAAAATATTGGATCACTTATTAAAAATATTATCTCCCCTGAAAAATTCTCTCTTTACCTACAAGATGCCAAAAATCCTGAAACAATGACCCTCGTATCACAAGAAGGGTGGCAAGAATCAGACAAATTTAAAACCAGCTTTGGACCTGATGATGATCTCTATCAATCCATTGTTCTTAGACAAAACGTTTTATGCGTTGCAAATCCACAAGACCATCAAATATTGGGCAATGAAGGCGTTCTCGCCGGACCTCTTTTTGATAAAGAAGCAGGACGTGTTGTGGGCATGCTTAAAATTGAACAAATTCCCTTTTTGGAACTGACCGTTACCAATGTCGAAAATTTTAAAATTTTATGTGATTGGTTAAGTGTTTCAATCAGTAAAATTCATCGTATTCAAACCATTCAAAGTGATAGCTATTTGAATACAACGCGTAATTTACTATCGCAAGGATTTATGAGCTATCTTGTCAAATTTTTAGGTACATTAGGTAAACGCGTTGGTTTTTCAATGACGATGGTGGTTATAGCACCCAAGCAAACAAACTTGACATCGCAACAATTAATATCACTGACAGAAGCCATCAATAAAGCTGTTGAAAAAGTTTTACGTTCTATCGATCTTGCTTTTGATTGTCATAAAAAAGATAAAAGTTTTGTTGTTCTTTTACCTGCAACACCCATTGAAAACGCAAATGTTGTCGTCGACAAATTAAAAGTAGAGTTCTTGAAAAACCAAACGCAAGATATCAAGGATGTGGATCTTAATTTCGCCGTTCAGAAGTTGAGTTAAAAAAATATGAAGAAGGTATATTTTCTTGATATAAGAAAAACGAATTCTAAAACTTAACGAACTCGATACTTGGAAAGAGCTGGATGTACTCAATCCTTCAAATGTTAAAGACCTAAACGTTACATCTAAAATTGTTTAATCCCAACAATTCGTTGGTTTGAAAAAAGAAGCGCCGAAAAGAAGATCTTAAAAACAACTTATGACAAAGCAATGTATGAATCATATCGCGAAGAGGCCATTAAATTTAGACTGACTGAACCAGATGAATCTGGTCCACAAGATATTGTCCATTTTAGTGCGTTAGTTGAACTTATTCTCATAGGTCTTGTATCAGCAATTATCGAAAGCGTTCTTTTTACCCTTCTTGTCAAAGATGTTATCGGCATCCTATTGACATTGTTAGGTCATGTCCTTCTTGTTGGCGCACTTTTTTTATGGGTTATTAGACGTTATCATAAACATTCTGGATTACGCATTGCTTTGTTGCTCACTTTAAGCACTTGTTTTTTAGGTCCTTTTGGTGCCGTTGGTACTTTTATTTCCGTTATTATGTTTGTAGTTTTTCAAAAATCCTCTCAATCTTTTATGGAATGGTATAAGTCTATTTTTCCCGATACAATAACTGTTTCCTTTGATGAACTTCACCTCAATTTAAAATCAGGACGAGAAAGACCCGATGAAGCTGCCACTGTTTCTTCATTCATCGATATTATTTCAAAAGGCAATACAAAACAAAAACAAGCAGCTATACAAATTATCACACATAATTTTCATCCTTCTTTTGCTATAGCGCTTAAAATTGCACTCAAAGATATGGATCCTGTTGTTCGTGTTCAAGCAGCTTCAGCTGTTACTGCCATTGAACGTAAATATGTAAATAAACTTCACGAACTAGAAGAACACTATTTAAAAAACAAAAACTTTTTATCAACAGCCCAGCTTGCAGATCAATTTGATGAATACGGTAATTTAGGATTGATGGATAAAGAACGCGAAAGAGAAACAAAAAATAAATCACTTATGTACTTTTTAGAGGCCTATAAAATAAAAAACAATGATCGACATGTTCTTCTTGCCATAGGAAGATTGCTTTTAAAACAAGGAAAAACATTAGAGGCCTATGAATGGTTCAAAAAAATACTTGAAGATGGTCTTTACAGCACTGAAATCCTTGCTTGGACTATTGAATGTCTTTTTAAATTAAAAATGTATGACGCGTTAAGAGATTTCATTCAAACCCATCGGGATAAAATTGATCTCACTAAATTACATGAAAATGTTAAAGAATTTGTAACCTTATGGATGGGAAATTCCATAAAGCCTACCCCTTCCAATATCGACCCTGACCTTAGCACTCTACAAGGTGAACCTGCATGAGTTATCAACCCGCTAAACCCATTGATGTATGTTTTCTTGTTGAGGGTGCCTATCCTTACGTCGCAGGTGGTGTTTCGTCCTGGATTCACGAAATGATACTTTCCTTCCCAGATCTAAATTTTGGTATCGTAGCACTTCTTCCAGACCGAAATTACCCACATGAATTGCGTTATGACTTGCCTCAAAATGTTGTTGAATTTCGAAATATCTATCTTCAAGAACTAAAACCAGGGTCACCTAAAATTGCACAAGGGAAAGAACTTTATAATTTTATAAAGCCTCTTTTAAACAACCTTCAAAAGGGTGAAAGCACGAACGCTATCGAAAAACTTGTTGATGTTTTTACGCCTTTGAAAGACCATTTAGGAAGCGACTTTTTACTCAACTCACATGAAGCGTGGGATACACTGACTGAAATGTATTCTGATTGGGTCCCAGGCAGTTCCTTCCTGGATTATTTTTGGTCCTGGCGGGCACTTGTTGGCGGGCTTTACTCGATTCTAATCGATGATTATCCAATGGCAAGCGTTTACCACACGGTTGCAACCGGCTATGCCGGCATTTTAGGCGCACGCATCCATATTGAAACAGGACGTCCTCTTATCTTAACCGAGCATGGTATCTATACGAATGAACGACGCATTGAACTAACCATGGCTGATTGGCTTCATGATCATACTGGATCTGGTCTTGGTATCGGCAAAACAGATCATGGCCTTCATCAAATTTGGGTAAATGTATTTTATGCTTATGCACAAGCATGCTACACACAAAGCAATGAAATTATTACACTTTTTGAAGGAAACAGACAAGTTCAAATCGCAGATGGTGCACCTCCTCAAAAATCTCGCCTTATCCCCAATGGCATTGACTTTAATAAATTTTCATCAATTCCACGCGACCAACAAGATCACCCCATTATTGCACTTATCGGGCGCGTTGTGCCGATTAAAGACATTAAAACATATATACGTGCTGTTGGTAATCTTGTCCGTCAACTTCCTGATTTAGAAGCGCTTATCATGGGGCCCTTTGAAGAAGATAAAGATTATTACGAAGAATGCATGCTCCTTATTGATTCACTAGGACTCCACAATTGCATTAAATTTACAGGTCGCGTTAAATTAACCGATTACCTTGGTAAAATTGACCTAATTGTTTTAACGAGTATTTCAGAAGCGCAACCCCTTGTTATTCTAGAATCTGGTGCAGCCGGTGTCCCTATTGTCGCCACCGATGTTGGTGCTTGCCGTGAAATGATTTATGGCCGAGATAATGAGCAGCCCAATCTTGGTGCAGGTGGCGCCATTATCTCACTCTCCAACCCACTTGACGCTGCACATGCTATTTATAAATTGTTAACAGATGAGCATCTTATGCAAACTGCAAGGATCGCTATAAAAGAACGCGTTAGACTTTATTACAATAAAGTAGATATCGACCGACAATATCGAAGCCTATACGATCAATATCGTCTTAAATCATAAAGACCCCTAAAGGGAGGAACACATGGCTGGAATTGGTTTTGCACTTCGAAAACTCGTCCAAAAAGATGATATTAATGGTGTCGTTCAAGCTTTTGGCTATTCAGCTTTTGCTGCTGCCGGCCCCTGGCTTTTCACCGTTATCTGTCTTTTTGGAATAAACCTTGTCGGCACAATGGTATCCTCTGTTGAAGCAATCGAAAATTTTCGACTTGTTGTCGTTTATAACAATTGCTTTGCCATTCTTGTCTCAAGCCCCGTCGCTGTGATTGCAACACGATATACATCTGATCGTATCTACGATAAAAAAGTTGATGATATTCCAGGCGTGCTTCTTCTATCACTTTTACTTGTTTATGGTGCTTGTGCACTGATTGCCGTTCCGCTTTATTTTGGTTATGCCAAAATGACAAGTGATTATGCTTTATTATCCGTGATTAATTTTTGCTTAATGGGCGGTATTGCAGTTGTTGGCGTCTTTTTAACAGCCCTTAAAGATTACGTTACAATTTCAGTTGTTTTTGCTGTTGGCATGCTTGTTTCCTTTTTAGGCGCATGGTATTTAGCAGGACCTTATGGTGCCCATGGAATGCTTTTTGGTTTTTCCATTGGACTTGCCCTTATTCAATTCGTTATTGCGACCAAGATATTTGCTGAATACCCTTATCATTTTAGAATACCAGAAAACTATTTTGGTTATTTTAAAAAACACTGGGATTTGGGCTTGGGTATTTTTCTTTATAATGCAGGTGCGTGGGTTGATAAATGGATTATGTGGTTCGCACCAGAGCATCGTCGTTATGACAATAATCTAATCGCTTATCCTGGTTATGACAGCGCAATGTTTTTAGCCTATATTTCTATTATTCCTGCTATTTCTATTTTTACCGTGATTTTGGAAGCTAATTTTTTTGAAAAATATGTTGCGTATTATCGAGACATCATCAAGCATTGTTCATTTTTCAAAATCAAAGAAAATCATAAAGAAATCATAAGCGTACTCAAAACAAATTCTAAAAATCTTTTTGTATTACAGGCCGCTTGCTCAATTATTACAATTATTATTTCGCCTTATTTAATTGATGCTTTACGCATGAACTATCTTCAGATTGGTATGTTCCGTATTGGTGTTTTAGGTGCACTTTTCCAAGTAATATTCTTATACATACTCATTATTCTTATTTACTTTGAAGTGAAACGTGAAGTGTTATTATTACAATTCTTCTTTTTTCTCTCAAATGCCGTATTTTCCTTTATTAGTCTTAAATTAGGTTTTCCTTTTTATGGTTATGGCTATTTCTTTTCAACACTTTTATCAATGAGTGGCGCTTACATTTTTGCTATCTATCGATTAAGAGATTTACCCTATTTAACCTTTATCCAAAACAATCCATCGACAGGTGGTAAGCGTGGTGTGCTGTTATTTTCAGGTAGATAGATTTAATTTGAAGATCATGTAGCATATAATGAATAAGTGTATGCCATACCAATCTACGGAACAAAAAATGAAATTGCTTCGGTTTCACCTCTCCCCTTGTGGGCTAATCTGTAGACACATCTTTTGCAATAGTAAATTCTGATAAAAATCGCACTCCTTCACTTCCCGCGGCTATATCATTACCCATAAGTATAAACCCCACCCCTTTCCTACGTCCCGCGACTTGATCGCGGGAACCAGACGATCTTTCCTAAAGTTAAG
>JAUYSY010000049.1 GCA_030696155.1 Alphaproteobacteria bacterium
AATATCAATCGGCAAAGTTGTTATTTGCAATGCTTGCGTGACTTTACCTAATTTTTTTGAAAAATCAGAATATTCTAGCGCTAACATCCAGAAAAACTGGACAACCGTCAAATTAATAGTCAACACAAAGGCGAAATCACCCACAGAAATCAAATTATTTTTAAAATCTATGATAAGATTATAAAGAACAATCGCTTCTGTAATCCCGTATGAAATACCATAGACAAACCAAATCCAAAAATAGGTCCATTGCATTTTTTGTTCGGCATTAACAGCCTCTGCTAATGTTTCATTAAGAAAATCTTTTTCAGCTTTTTTTCGTGCAAACAAACGTACTGATAAAATATTTGACAATGCGTCAACAATTTTACCTGTAATAAGCGACCCAAGTTCTGACCAGGCAGTGGATTCTTTTTGTAATTTCTTCGAGACAATCACTGCATAAATCATAAAGCTTGTTGCCCACATCAACAGCAACAATGCAAATTTTATACTCACTGTCCAAAGCATTAAAACAGCAACCACCAACCCTAGGAAACGACTAAATAATCGATCTAAGGCAATTTGAAGCAAATCAGGAATATTTGACGTCAAATCATTTACTTTATTTGCAAGACTTCCTGAAAAAGTGTTTTGATAGTAATGATGACTATGTCCCAAAATATATGAAAACATATTATCAGCAATATTTCGGCGTAGTTTTGGAACCATCACAATTTCAACAAAATAGCCATAAAGCCTGAAGACAAAAGTCATACTCAGTCCCAAAGAAATATACCCTATGGCAGGCAGCAAAAGAAATGAAACAGCGTCAGACCTTACGCCTTCTGACACACGATCCAGCATCACTTTGATAAGATAAGGCGAAAGTGATGCATCGATGGCCCACAAAACGGCAATAAGAAACATAATAAAAACACCAAATTTAAATTTGGCAATAGAACGCAAGACAAAAGCCAAGCTTTCTTTAGATGTAACGATATGCATAATAAACTCCATTACCCCTTATCATCCAAAATTTGGACATGCGAAAGGGTAGAATTGTATGTAAAAATTTAAGTGTAATTTTGTGTCTTTATTTCAAAGGTAATTGCTCAGCCCCTCAACATAAACTATACAGATTATGTGGCAAAGTCTAGGAAAGGCGAGAACCGGAACGGAATGCACTTCTTCGTACATGAGTACCGGAATGCGCAGACTTGACAACGAATTTGCCCATAGGATGGGTAGTTTATTTCAAAGACAGTAAGACGCTTTTTTGATAAGTGCTTTCTTAAATTATAAAATAAAGACGTGTATTAAAATTGGGATACTGGCGTCATCGATTAATCCTTTTTATTGTTTTTAAATAAGGAGGTCATTTTACTTTTGGGAAACTAACATAACGCGTCCAAAATTTTTATGCAAGTGTTTTTTTATATGCAATAAATTAATTTTAAATCAGACAAGAAAGGATACGCGATATGCACCCTTATATATAAACGTGGCTTTATGTATCGGCTTGAACTTATATTAAGGTGTTGGAATAATGTTTTGAATCCATTTATCCTTACCAAGATCAAGCCAGATTTCATTTGAAAAACAAAATCTTTTGGCATCATAATTTAGATTCAATCCTTTAAAATTAAAATTTTTCAAAGACTTACCATATTCCAATATTTTTTGTGGCGTGATAGGGCCTTCAATTTTATCAAGAATCTCAACAAAAATTGATGCATTAATATAGCCTTCAAGCGAATCTGCATCCATGCGAATACCCGGATACTCTTTTTGCATTTCAGATCGATATTCTTTTACAATTTCACGATCATCAGTCTCTGGGTTAGGCACAACACGCGAAAGAATAAGATTTAAGCCCTTACCCTCAAGCTTTGGATCATCAATACCTGAAACGTAGTCACGAAAGCGATCCGTCAAAAAAGATATCCCCATGAGCGTTATATTTTGAAGCTCTATAACACCCATATGATTGACAAGCTCACGAGAATGCGCATAAGTTGAAAAGAAAAATAGAACATCTACATTACCTTCACGTATTTTTTGAGCTGCATTCGCAACAGAAAGACTATTTCTTGAATAAGGCGCCTCTATAATCGCATCTTCGCTTATCTTATATTGTTCAATAAGAATTTTTCTTGCAGCACTTAATAAAGAATTACCAAAATCATCATTTTGATAGAAAAAGGCAAATTTTTGTTTAAAAAGTTTATCACATGCATATTTAACTACTGTTTCAGCTTCATCGGCATAACTTGCCCTATAATGCAAAAAAGGACCATCATATCGAAAAGCAAGTGAACCTGTATAAGGAAATAAAATCGCAATATTTTCATTTTTAGCGTAATTTTTGATAGCAGTAGCGGTTGGGGTGCCTAAAGGTGATAATAAAATTGAAATATCATTTTTCTTAAAATAGCCTTGCAGAAATTTTAATGTATTAGAAGGATTATATTCATCATTTTCATAGAAATTACGTATAATTTTAGGATGTACACTTTTATCTTTGTTAGATTTACGTATTTTTAAATCAAGCCCTTTCATCAAACGTTCACCTAAAATAGCAGCCCCACTACTAAAATCAATCGTTGTTGCAATATTTATTTCTTGGGGTATGATCTTGTCGATATTTTCTTGTGGATTTATTTTTTCACCAGATAGAAGCTTGTAAGTATCTACATGAAATTTTTGAGCGCTATTAAAAGGATGAGAAAAATGCTCAATAAAGCTTTTATGCAGATCATTATTTAGTTTCAAACATGAGAACGAATCAATATTATATTGATATAATTGATAAAAACTTGGAACAAGGCCTGAAAATTGGTGCCAAACAATCGCGGCCATTTCTTGAGGACGCAATTCTAAACCAGATGGCTTAGAATATTTTGTTAAACGATCTGTCGATGAAAAAATAACGATTGGTTTTCCTTGCTTTAAATCTTCGTTTTTTTGAGAATCGTCATTCAAATCTTCACTATTGTTTTTGTCCAAATTTTGAGTAAACAATACAAAATTATCTTTATTATCTTCTGTATAAATATTTATTCTTAGTGGCAATAAATTAAAAAATGACTTTACATTACTAAACAATTGCGTTTCTTTAAAATTATTTTTTTTAAAACATTTTTCCAATTGTCTATTAAAATTATTATCCATCCAATTTTTGTTATCTTCTTGGTTTCCTTTTAAATAAATAACATTATTGGGATTTTGATGTTTAAGAATTAGAATAATAAGCAACGTTTCTATGTTGTAAGCACTAAAACCTATAGCATTACCATTAATAATAAAAAACGTTTTAGATGTTAAGATTTTAAAATTATTGTCTATCACGTGGTTTTCTTTTAAACATTTTAATGATCTTAAGAATGAATGATAAGCACCATATAAATCACCCCAAATATAAAATCGATCATCCTCCACAGAGCGTAAATCCACTGAACTTTTTCGTGTATCTTTATTTATGCTGTCTTCAAGAAGATTAATTAATAATTTTTTAAGTTCTTTTTTTGAATTAAAAATATTTTTTTTAATGCCTAAATTCATTATTTTATTTAATAATCCTTTTTGATCTTTAGAATAATCACAAAAATAAGAATCAAAATTTGGTGAAACAAGGCTTTTAAGCTTGATATCAAGAAATTCATTTTTTTTAAGAGAATTTTCATAAAATTTATCAAAATTAGGAAAAACCATACCAATCGAAACTGAGGAACTTAACCATACAAGTAAAAACAAAAGGAATCGCATTTAAAGGCCTCTCAACACTAAAAAATAAAAATAAATTATAATAAATACTTGCATAACATAAGAAGAAATAAACCTAAAACGCCAATAAATCACATTATTATCATGCACAAGATTGATCAAAAACGAAATAAAAGCACAGCTTATGAAGGCAACATAGAGTGAATCAGCCGTTGTAAAATAACCTACTTTAGGTGAAATATTTTCAATAACAAATCGATGGACAAGCATACCTGAAATAGCGGCCAAAGATAAATTAAGTGGAATCGTATTACTTTCTGGCACTTTAATAATTAAGGACAGAACAGCCAAAAAGAAAAGAATAAGTGCCGGAATAATAATCACAAGAATTTTACGAAACCCAGGTTTTGAAAAATTCAACGTAAAATACATTTGAGGATTTGACAGAAATTTATTTTTTTCATTTTCATCAAGCTGTTCGCTATAAAACCCAACATTTACATCAACATCAGTTAATGTCCATCCTTTTGGCAATAAATCCTTATCTACAATAATATTTGATTTTCCAGAAGTAAGAAGCATTTCCTGAGCAGTTGATTGTGGGAATTTTAACACGAGATAAAGTTTGTGATCTGAAAATGGAAAGTATAAATAATTCAATTCGGATGAAAAATTAACATTTATATCAAAAACTGTTAAAATTCGATCTTTAATTTTTTTTGATCTTGGTTCTGATTTTTGAATAATTTCACCACGATCTATTTTAAAATTTTTAATATCTGTAATTGAAGTTTGACTTGGATAATAATAAAACCAAATAGACCCAATAAGACTAAATTGCCCATTATCAATATCAAATTGTGGCATAGAACGAACGAAAAGCCCTACTTCAATATGTGGTGGTGCATCCCCAAATTTTCGATCTTTTTCAGGCTCATATGATTGAATGAGTGGATCTTTTTCCAGAACATTGTGTGTTCCAAGCGAAAAAAAAAGAAGAAGTAAAAATGTAATAATTAAAAAAAAGGATAAAAAAATTCGACCTTTTATATCGCTTAATAACAATAAGAATAATTTTTTCACCCTGACGACCTATTTTTCTATCTTATTCTAATTTAAATATATTTATAAAAATTTTACAAGTTTTTTTACAAAGATTGAATTTGATAAAAAAATATTTTGTTTAGCAATTATTAGATAAGTAGAGAAAATAATAAAATTAAACACTAATGGTTTTAAACTTATCATCCTGCAACGCAACCAATTGGTCCAAAATTTTAATCATAATATTGTTAATATTTTCGTAATCTTGATCCAATAACGTCTTAGCATCTTGAACGTATCGATCATTCGTTAAATCAGCAGCACAATTTTTAATCATGTCTTTCATGCCACGATACGTAATTTCCAAATGACATTGAAAAGCATAAACATTCTGATCATAACGAATAATTTGCCTTGGGCAACCTTCGCTTTCTGCCAAAATAACAGCATTTTCAGTTAAACCAGGCATATCATTGTGCCAATGCGTCACATCAAATTGCGCAGGCATGTTTTGTAACAAAGGATCTTTTTTGCCTTCTTTGGTAAGCGTAACAGGCATTACACCGATTTCTTTAAAAGGACTATGAACAGCTTCAGCCCCTAAAGCGACTCCAATCAATTGTGCACCTAAACAAAAACCTAAAATGATCTTATTCCCAAAATAAGATTTCTGAATTAAAGCTACTTCATCAATTAAATAAGTATAATCTTCAATATTAACAGATGATTGTGGACCACCCATGACAATCAGCATATCGAAATTTTTTTCAGCTAAACAATCTTCCCCTCTATAAGGGCGAACAATTTTAAAATCATAAAAATGAGATTTTGCCCAATCTTGGATAATACCAGGCGTTTCAAAATCTGCATGGGTAAGGCATAGAATTCTCATTTTTTGTTCCTTAATCTGGAGTAGACATCTTTCAAAACGCGCTGCTAAGCAACACCTCAGCCGACCCTAGCAGTAGAGTTTGAGAGATGTATAGTGTTTTCGCTTTTGGTTAAGAGAAGGAATGAGGAACGAAGTGTAGTCTCTTCCTACATGAGCGACGAATAACGCTCTATTAACCAAAATGGAAAATACTATACCGTATAATTCAGGCCCATTCTACCACCATCGGCATAAATTGTTTGGCCTGTAATATAACTTGCATCTTCACTTGCTAAAAAAGCTGCGATTGAAGCAATTTCTTTTGGATCACCTGCCCTACCCATAGGTGTACGCGATAAAATTTTATGACGTGCAACTTCATCCGACATAGTTGTTTTTAACATATCTGTCATGATGCTTCCAGGGCCAATAGCATTTACGCGTATAGATTTATCCGCCAAACTAATGGCTGCAACTTTCGTTAATTGCGATAACCCTCCTTTGGCAATTACATAAGCGCTGACATTTGGAATTGCGAGAACTGCATTCACAGAACTCATATTGATAATAGAGCCATGAATATTATGTTCAATCATATAGTTCGCAACCAATTGCGTTAAAATAAAAGGAGCGATTAAATTAATTTTCAAGGTTTTTTCAAGATCATCTATATCAAAATCTAAAAAGTTATTTGACTTCAAAATAGCCGCATTATTAATAAGCACATCAATGCGGTGAAATATTTTGTGAGCTTCTGTTATGATTAAAGTGCAATCATATTTGTCCTCAATATTAGCCAACATAAAATATGCATGACATCCTTTTTGAACAAGCTCTTCGGCTGTTTTAATGCCAGCTTCGTGATCTATATCAGCTATAAAAATATTTGCACCTTCTTCAGCAAAACGTATAGCACAGGCCTTACCTATGCCTTTTGCACCACCGGTGATAATAACAGTCTTATTTTTAAATCGCATAATCACCTTTTTGTGTTATATAGGAACGTTACCTTCTTCAAGTATAGACAAAAATGCTCTTAAATAAAATGATCAATCTAAATTTAAATAACCCAAAAGTCGATATTAAGATATCCAAAGATTTGGTGGATTATAATGTAGCCGTGGCTTTTATGGAAAAAAAAGTCGAACAAATTATATTAGGTCACGAAAATGAACTTATCTGGTTTTTAGAACATCCCCCACTTTACACAAAAGGAACTTCCGCAAAAGAGAGTGATCTTCTGAATCCGAATCTATTCCCTGTTTATGAAGCAAATCGCGGCGGTCAATACACCTATCACGGACCGGGACAACGCATAATCTATGTAATGCTCAATCTTAAAAATCACGCACAAGATGTGAGGTGCTTTGTACAATTTCTTGAAAATTGGGTGATATCAGCGCTTCAAAAAATAGGCATTAAGGCGTTTATTGCCCCTAATCGTATTGGCGTTTGGACCAACACAAAAGAAGGCAAAGAAGCAAAAATTGCAGCAATCGGCATTCGCTTACGTAAATGGGTAAGTTATCATGGCATTGCAATCAATATTAACCCAAATTTAGAAAATTTTAACGCCATTGTTCCTTGTGGTATTAAGGATTATGGCGTGACCTCGGTTGTTTCTTTAGGACATGACTTTTCAATGCAAGCTATTGATGAAATAATGATTGATGCATTTCATGATTTAAGGGTAAATACTTAACGCATGTCCCCTTGTAATCTGAGTACATTTAGTATCATCAGTCACATTAATGTTTTGTGTAAATCCAGGTTTTTGACCTTTCTCAATATGAAGCGTACAAACAAATGAATTTTTAGTAATATCATCTTGATCTTGATCAGAAGTTAAATGTACAGGCATGATCAATATTTTTTTTTCTTTGAGTGTCGCTAAAGAGCTCCACGAAGAAACCCATGAATTGTCAATAATAATCTCAATTTTAGGTATTATCTTTTGAGCTTCTGGTTCATGTATTGGGGCAATATGAATTATTTGTTGAGCTTCTTCATCAAAATTACATTGCATTTTATTAAAAGGAAGAATTTCACCTGTTTCTTTTGTATGGTTTATAACTATTTGTTTTATTGTTTGAAACGTAAAAAATTTCTGATTTTCTAGATCCTGACCTTCTAATATTTGGACACCACCATGTTCAGCGCTCACAAAATATCCATAATTTTGGGCATTAGGTAAATTGAGAATAATATTTACAAATTGCTGTTCGGCATAGACAGGTTTAAGCGATGCACAAAAAGCTAGCATAAAAGAAAGGCCCATAATTCTAAATGTTCTCATTATAACGCTCCCTAAAAGATGACAACTTCAAGAAGTTTAACATGATTTACAAAGCGTTAGAAGCTATGAACTAAATTCAAAAATTGATGCACATCCTCAAGATTTGTTGAAAAACTGGTCACAAGGCGGATGATTGTGCTATCAGCATTTGACCAACGATAAAATTGCGCACCTTTAGCCTCAAGATGACATAAAAGCATATGATCCATTTCAACAAATAATTCATTGCCTTGCACAGGATATAAAATTTTAGCTTTACCTGAATTTACAAGACCTTCAGATAATTTTTGAGCCATAAAATTTGCTTTTTCAGCATTACGCAACCATAGATCGTCTTTGACATAAGCTAATAATTGAGCCGACACAAAACGCATTTTTGATATAAGATGCCCTGCATTTTTTTGACGATAGGCAAAATCTTTAACATGTGCTTCATTAAAAAAGAGCACCGCTTCGGCAGCCATGGCACCATTTTTAGTGGCACCCAATGAAAGAATATCAATGCCAGAATCAAGACTCGCTTTTTTAGAACTTACGTTTAATGTTGCTACAGCATTGGCAAAACGTGCACCATCCATATGAACGGGCAATCCATAAAAATGAGCAATATCCGAAATTTCTTTCAATTCGTCAAGACTATATATTGTCCCTAATTCGGTTAATTGCGTCACTGTAACCATAGCTGGTTGTGACGCATGAACATTGCCAAATCCAGCTTTTGAAAGCCTTTTTTTCAATTCATTAGGACAAATTTTACCTTGCTCACCTTCAATGGGTTCAATTTTGGCACCCCTCGTATAAAAACCAGGCGCACCGCACTCATCGGTATAAATATGCGATTCAGAATGTGCGTAAATAATACCGTAAGGTGGCGTTATAACTGATAAAGCTAAACAATTGGCAGCAGATCCTGTCAACACAGGAAAAATAGTTACATTCGTTTCAAATACATCTGAATATGTTGATTTAAGCTTAAGACTCAAATCATCCGCACCATAAGGCGTAAAATAACCGTTATTCGCATCAATAATAGCCTGCATCATTTCAGGGCAAATAGGGGAAGTATTATCGCTTTTAAAATACATATTTTTCTCCAGATCTATATTAGACTAATTATAACATTCATCCGCTTAAGTAATGGTAAAGAGGGAATACGAATACATTTATATCCAAATTTTGTGTAAATTTCAGCATGGATTTTTTCAAACACCAAAGATTCTTCAAAGCTTATTTTTCGAGCATCTGTTGGTGTACAAAAACCTAGATTTTCAATAAAGAACACTTTATTTTCGTATATTTTATTGCTTTGAATGCGCTCAATTTCTTTTAAAAGAACTTCAGATGACCCTACATTAAGATATTTGGCAAGAGCGTACGTACAAATAGGTGAGCGATCATAAAATTGTATAGATGAAGATACATTATCTGCCAGTATTTGCCGATGTTTTTGTAAATCAATAATCTTATCAATAAAACTTGTCTGTTCCCAAGGTCTTTCATTCCCCAATTTTTGTTCACAAGCAATAATATCTGTTGCAGCCTCATGAACAATTGCATGCCCTTGCTTTTCTAATGCACTAATGATTGATGTTTTGCCGCAACCTGGTGTGCCTGTTATAATATATCTTTTCATCATTGTCTTACTTTAACGTTAACATGTATAATACTTTTTGGTTTTAAGGCGCTTTTAATCTCTATATTTATTATACATACGATTAAATAACATGTTTTTAATTCTTATTATTATTTTCGAGTGTCTAATAATAGTTAATTTTCCGAAAAATAATAGACATATCTATTGACATATTCGCGTATTGAGTGTACTCTAATAAATATATTTAGATAACTTAATTTTTTATAAAAGGAATTTTACAATGAAAAAAGCTTATTTGCTTTTAGCGGTTCTTGCTGCGCCAATTTTTTCTTCAACTCTTTATGCACTTGGTGATGAAGACAAGCAAGAAATTATTCTCAACAATTATTCAGATCAATCTTTTTATCATGATTCAAATATCATTGGTCATATTGATACATTGGTTGAAGAGGGAAAAACACTTCTTGGTCAATTATACAACAATGAAGATCTTGTTGATCCTAGTCTTAATCTTGCAGCACCTTGGCTTGAGCTCACAAAATATGCACCTTGGCGTGAAAAATTAGCCATTGTTTCTGGTGGCTTTCGACTTGCCAAAAGTTATGCTAAAAACTGGTTATATGGTGAAGATCAAACTGAAAAAAAACGTAAAGATTATCTTACAAAAATAACAACCATGATGTGGGGTATTTTTAGCGAGAGTGTTGATAAAAAAGAAGGTTTTGTTCGGGGTTCTTACAAAATCATCGATCCAGATTTTAAACTTTACAATTTTCTTTTAGATTACGTCAAACTTGTAACAGGTAGTGAAGACCCTAAACTTCTACCTTATGGCTGTACATCATCAAATCATGGATACAGAAGAAGTCCACGACTTAAAGGATCCAGTCATTATAAGCTTGAATGTAAAAATGATGAACAATTTGGAATTGATATACGTCGTGAAAATTATGAAACAACATTGAAAATTCTTCCCGCAAGCAAAACACATATTTTGTTTGGTCGCTTAACAATACCTGGATCAAATTTACCCATTACTTTTGTAAAGTTTGAAGAAGTTGGTATGGGTGGATTGGGTGAATTTTTTGATCATAGTCTGAATTTTGGCGCTTCAGGTCATAACCTTACAGATGCAGATCGTCGTGAAAAAGACGTGGTCATTGATGTTAGACTTGCTTTTGAAGCAGCTTGTGCTTTTTTTATAACAAATAATCCAGAGTTAACCTTAGTTATCGACAATGATCTTTTGCAAAAATTAAAGACAAAAGGCATGGTTTACGAAATGATTCAATTCTTGAATGAAAAATTTAGTGCTGAAAATGAATTTGATAGCATAATGTCAAATTTTTATGACATGTTAGGGCATAATGGGTATGAAAAACAAGTTGCAGAAATTCGTAATGGAAATGAAGTTATTTTAGATCATAATTTCTTTATTTACAATAATGAAAAAAATGAAAACAATATTAATTTGTTGGTTGACCTATTAAAAGAAGATAATAGTGAAGTTGGAATGATTGAATCTAATTTTAGCCATATAGATTTTTCATCTTCTTCAGAAGAAGATCAAGAAAATAAGAATATTATTATTAAAGAACAAATCGATTTAATTTCTTATAGTCCAAGCGATGACAAAGAAAATCAAATTGATGAAACTCAACTTGATCCTTCAAATCCTGAGCATGCAAAAATTATTCAGGAAATTAAGATAAAAAAGCAATATGGTAGAATGGATCTTGCTGGATTAAAACATGCTAAACGTATGACCGAAGGAAGACTTAAGCATAAAAATTCTGCAAGCTATGATCTTGATTTGATACATATTATGTATATTAATCAATATATTTTAGAACTTGAATCACAAAAAAAATAAAATATATACCAAATAACTAACGTTTAGAATCGGTATCTTTAAAAAGGTACCGATTTTTTTATAATATTAGCCAAGCGCTCTATTTTTCTGGTGTGGTTGGTGAAAAAAAGAATAAGTCTCCCGTAATCCATCCTTAAGATCTGTTTCAGGTTTAAAGCTAAATTTTTGAAGCAATTTAAGGTAGGACCCTTGTGAATGTTTTATATCTCCAGGACGTGCATCTGCATAAGTAATTTTAGGATGAAATCCAGCAATATCACTTAATGTTTCCAAAAGCGTTTGAATGCTAATTTTTTCACCTCTGCAAATATTAAAAACACCATGATCAGGGCTTTGATCTTGCCCAAGATGTTGCATTGCTTTAGCAAAATAACGCACAACATCTTTTACATAAACAAAATCACGTGTTTGATGACCATCCCCATAAATAGTCACAGGTTCCTGGCGCGCAATTTTATCCATAAAAATAGAAATAACGCCTGAATAAGGTGAAGATGGATCCTGACGTGTACCATACACATTAAATAACCTAAAACCAATCGTAGGTATGTGGTGCACTAGACTTGCAACGCGCCCATGATACTCGCAGGCCAGTTTGTCAGCACCATAGGCCGTTAATGGTCTGGGTAGACAATCCTCACCTAAAGGCAAATGTGTGTTATCACCATAAATAGCTGCTGAAGATACATAAAGAATAGGTGTTTTTTTTAATTGTCTCGCCGCTTCTTCAAAAATACGAATCGTGCCCGTTAAATTTGTTTGGTGTGTTACAAGCCATTCTTCATTTGATTTTTGAACTGATGCGATAGCCGCCAAATGAAAACAACCATCAATATCTATAAAAGCGTGCTTTATATCTTGTGCGTTTGTGATATCACCAATTTGAAGTTCAATTTGATCACAAGGAATATTCTCTTTTTTACCCGTTGATAAATTATCAAGAACACGAACTTTATGGCCATGTTGAAGCAAAAATTCACATAAATGAGATCCAATAAAGCCACAGCCGCCTGTAACTAAATAATGTGCCATAATATCCTCCAAATTTTGTTTTTTTACACTCAAATGCTTTCAAGCTGTACGGAATATCAAGTTTTAAGCTTTAACGTACTGCTTGTAAAGAACCCGCTCTTCTTAATAGCATTCCACTTGTCTGATCACATTTAGAAATAATTTGAGTATATTTTATACAACGCCTAGTTCCCTTTTCAGTAAACCTTTTTATTTTTCGAAAAACAAGCATTCTTCTTGACAAAAACAATGTTTTTATCTAATCTCGCCGAGAACAATAAGGAATTTTATCATGAATAAGGTATCTAGCTCTTTGAAAGTTTGTGTTATTGGTCTTGGCTATGTTGGCTTACCTCTTGCAGTATCCCTTGCCAAACATTTTAAGGTTACGGGGTTTGATATTAATGAAACGCGTATTCAGGAACTTAAAAATCATTATGACCGCACTTGGGAAATTGACGAAGCAAGATTACAAGCTTCTTCATTAAACGTCTCTTATACGCTTGATGATATTAAAGCACAGGATATTTACATCGTCACTGTACCAACACCTGTTGATCATCGTAATCAACCAGATTTAATGGCCGTGTTAAAAGCCTCTGAAATGGTTGGAAAAGTGATGCAAAAAGGGGCTATCGTTGTTTTTGAAAGCACTGTCTATCCAGGCGTTACAGAAGATATTTGTGGACCTGCTATTGAGCGCGCATCAAATCTTGTTTGTGGTAAAGATTTCTTTTTAGGTTATTCCCCAGAACGTATCAATCCAGGCGATAAAGAACATACTGTTGATAAAATTACAAAAGTTGTTTCAGGGCAAACACCTGAAATTGCAAAATTATTAGGCGAGATTTATGGCGCTACCAACAATAATAATATCCATATTACGCCTACCATAAAAACAGCAGAAGCTGCTAAAGTTATTGAAAACGCGCAACGTGATATAAATATTGCTTTTATAAACGAAATTGCACTCATTTTTAAAAAAATGGGTATTTCTGTTTATGACGTTTTAGAAGCCGCTGAAACAAAATGGAATTTCTTACCCTTTAAACCAGGTTTAGTCGGCGGACATTGTATCGGTGTTGACCCTTTTTATCTTGCGCATTGTGCAAAAGAATTGGGGCATAACCCTGAAATCATTCTTTCAGGTAGACGTATCAATGATGCAATGGGTTTTGTCATTGCTGATTATTTATCCGATGAATTAAAAAATATTTTAGCTTATGGCAGCAAAGCACGCGTTTTAATCATGGGACTAACATTTAAAGAAAATGTACCTGATTTGCGCAATACAAAAGTGTATGATCTTGTGTCTGCCTTAAGTGCACGCGGTCATAATGTTGATGTATATGATCCTCATGCAAATCGTGAAGAAGCGTTTAAATATTATAATTTACCGCTTGTTAAAGATTTAGATGAAATCGAACCATATGATTGCTTAATAGGTGCCGTTCCCCATGACGAGTTTAAAGACTTTACAACGAAACGTTTAGCACAACTCATCAAACAAGGTGGTATTGTTGCTGACCTTAAAGGGATCTGGCGTAACATCGAAATGCCTGCTAAAGTGAAGACTTGGAATTTGTAAAATTATGGAGGCGCAAGCCTCCTGAAATCGTTTGTGATGTTATTAAAACTTTATTCTTTGCTAGCAACCTCCTTAAAACCTCTTCTTCGGTTACACCTTAACCATAGGTTGAAAAAAGGCAAAGAACTCAAAACCAGATTATGCGAAAGATATGGCAGAACAAAACGTGCAAGACTACAAGGTCCTTTGGTTTGGATTCATGTTGCAAGCCTGGGTGAAGCCCAATCAACAATTCCCCTCATTCAAGAAATACGAAAACTATATCCTCATATTCAAATTTTAATCTCATATGGAACTGTCACTGCGTCCCGGATGATGGAAAAAAGATTCGATGATTCGATTATCCAACAATTTGTACCCCTTGATGTGCCTAAATGGGTTAATCGTTTTTTAGATCATTGGAAACCTTCTTTAGGTATTTGGATTGAATCTGAATTATGGCCAAATTTATTGCGTCAAACAAAAAAAAGACATATACCGCTTGTTTTTTTAAATGCGCGTTTATCGTTGCGAAGCTATAAAAGATGGCAAAAAATACCAGAATTTTCGAAAAAGCTTCTTTCTTCCTTTAATATATGCCTTGCACAAACCGATGAGATGGGCGAGCGTTATAAGAACTTAGGCGCATCTAATGTTTTAACGATTGGTAATTTTAAAGCGGCAGCAGATCCACTTCCATTTGATCAAGATTTAATACAACAATTTCAAGAAACGATGAAGGATCGCCCCTTTTGGCTTGCAGCAAGCACACATCCCGGTGAAGATGATTTTATTATAGCAGCACATAAAAAAATTGCTCAAATATACCCTGATATTTTAACTTTTATAGCGCCACGTCATACAAATCGTCGGGAAGAAATTCAAAATCTACTGCAAAAAAATAATTTGAAATATGATCTACGCTCTCAATTAAAATATCCTGAAAAAGACACAAATGTTTACCTGATCGACACGATGGGCGAGTTGGGTAATTTTTATAAATTAACAAATATTGTTTTTGTTGCAGGCTCTCTTCTTAAAGGCTCTAAACCCTTAGGCGGCCATAATCCTCTTGAACCCGCTCTTTTAGAATGCGCAATTTCTTTTGGACCTGATATGGCAAACACGCGCGATAGTGCTGATGGTCTTTTGAAACGAAATGCTGCAGAAGAAATAACAAGCCCCAAACAACTTGCAGATTGGGTTATTAAATTATTTCAGCACCCTGAACTTGCAAAAGAAATGGCTGAAAAGGCATGCCTTTATGCAGAAACCCAAAAAGAAGTTTTAAATCGCGTCATGGATCATATCAATCCTTACTTAAATCAACCTCACTTTAAAAAAACCGGCCTTAATGAATGAGTCTGTTTTGCAAGACACCAACATTCTGGGCTAAACGCACTTTTTTGTCTTATCTTTTAGCGCCTATTGGTTTTTTATATAAACAAGGCACATCAATACGACAATTCATTAAAAAACCATATAAAATACCCATTCCTGTTATTTGTGTTGGAAACATCAATGTAGGTGGTGTTGGCAAAACACCTTTATCCATAGCCATTGCAGAGCATCTTATAGAACAAGGCTTTTCACCACATTTCATAACACGCGGTTATGGCAGAAAAGTACATGGTAGTTTTCAAGTTCAACCTAATCATCATGCAGAAGAAGTGGGCGATGAGGCTTTACTTCTTTCAAAAATTGCGCCTGTTTGGGTAGCAAAATCGCGCACAGAAGTTGCTTTATTAGCCTTTGAGCAAGGCGCTACACATCTTGTTTTAGATGACGGCTTTCAAGATCCAAGCCTTTTTAAAGATCTCTCTTTATGTGTTGTAGACGCTCAAATTGGATTTGGAAATGGTTTTGGATTGCCTGCAGGTCCATTGCGTGAAAATGTGCAAGATGGTTTAAAACGTGCAGATGCACTTTGTGTTATGGGCAATATGACGCAAGATATACAAAAAAAGCTGGTTGATCCTTTACCCATTTTTGAAATGAATTTGATCATTGATGTTCCAGAAATATTAAAGGATAAGAAACTTATTGCTTTTGCGGGCATTGGATATCCTGAAAAATTTTTTCAATCTCTTAAGAATGAGGGTTTGAGTGTTATTCATACATTTTCATATCCTGATCACTATGAGTACACACTAAATGATTTGCAGATCATGTATGATCGCGCAAAAGATGAAGAGGCCACACTTGTCACAACCGAAAAAGATTTTGCCCGTCTTAAAAAACCAAGCAATATGATCTTGCCCGTTAAAGCAAAAATTAAAATAAAACAAAATGATGCATTTATAAAGTTGCTCAAAAAGGTAACAACATGAAAAAATTAAAATATATTCGTTATTTTTTTGAAGCCATTCCCATTTATTTTCTATATGGATTTTTTCGCATATTACCACTGGATGCAGCTTCAGCCTTCGGCGGATGGGCATTATCTAAAATAGGACCACATTTTAAATCGACTAAATATGCGCGTATTAATATAAAACTCGCTTTCCCCGAAAAAAATCCTGAAGAAATTGAAAAAATAATAAACGGCATGTGGAATAATTTAGGACGCGTTTTAGGTGAGTTTCCTCATTTACCCAATATAAAAAATTACGCAAACAACGAACGTATTGAACTCGTCGGTGAAGAGCACGCTTTACCTTTTATTAAAGACAACAAAGGTGGGATTTTATTTTCAGGTCATTTAGGCAATTGGGAAGTTTCTTCATTGCTTGCAACGGATCGTGGCATTCCGCTTCATCGAATTTATAGGCATTCCAATAACCCTTTCGTTGAAAAATTGGTACTTTTTGCAAGGCGCTCTATTTTGGGGGAGCTTATTCCTAAAGGTCGAACAGGTGCTAAAAAATGCATTCAATATTTAAAAGATGAACAGTTTTTAGCAATGCTTGTTGATCAGAAATTGAATAAGGGCGTTGCAGTTCCTTTTTTTGGACATATTGCAAAAACGGCAGCAGCACCTGCAGAACTCGCTTATCGTTATAATTGTCCTATTATTCCTTCGCGCGTTGAACGTCTTAAAGGTGCACGTTTCAGAGTAAGTGCTTATCCGCCCCTTATATTACCAGACACAGGCGATAAAACGAAAAACATTGAACTCGTGATGACTGAAATTAATAAACTTCTTGAGGGATGGATCAGAGAACGTCCAGAACAATGGTTATGGATTCATCGACGCTGGCCAAAGGAAATTTATAAAACTAAAGAATCTTAATTGTTTTAGTCGGATAAGGCGTTCAAAAGAACGCCTATCGAAATTGGTTTGTTAGTCCTTCATCATCACACCTGCTTTAATAAAGAATTCTCGCAATGAAGTAATACGACCACCATCCAAAAGACCATTCACTGAATCATGAACGTGTAGAGAACTTGTTTGCCCATTCAAATGTAAAGCAATTCTAGAACCAGCACGAGCTTCATCTACAATACCACCCAATCCCTCTATTAATCTTTTTACAAAGCCAAATCGAACATTGTTATTCAAATAACAAACAGGTGTGTACATTACGTAAAGAAAATCCTCTTCATAATTTTTAGGAACAAAAATTGTCGATAGGCGATTATACTGAATAGAATTTGTCTGAATGTTTTGCATGCGTAAAGCAAGTTCACTAATTGCTTGTTGAATTTGATCTAACAATATTATTTCATGTGTTTCAAGTTGCTTATAAAGATCATGCGCTTTATAAAAAATTGAGAAAAATTCACCATCTTTTATAGAAGAATTGAGCATGATTTCTTTAAGCCAATTTTTACATTTTTCAACTGGTGGCTCATCAATGATATTGATTTCTTCCTCAATCTCTTTCGATTCTTCAACCAAAGAATCAATAATGTTATCATCCGTCTGACCATCAATAATATTGGTATCTATTTCTGCTTTTTCATTTGTCATGATAATGTTGTTATTTTCTTGATTCGCATTAATTGTTTTTTTTAACTTTTTCTTGCTACGTTTCTTTTTTTTCTTATTTTTTAAAGGCAGTGATTTTTCAATTAAATCTACAGAAATATTTTGCAACATGTCTAACAAAATAGGCATATTTTCTTCAATTTCACCTTCAGTAAGTTCAAATACATTTCCATCTTCCTCAAATTTAATTAAAAGAGGATTAATCACAAATGAATACGCTTTTCTTATATTATTATAGTTATCTTTTATACAATTAGGAAAACTTATATCTCCATCTAAAAGTATATTTATTTTAGAGATTTTCCTTGTCGATTTATTTATTTTAATTTTTTGAGCATTAGCAATAATTAAATCTTTTTTTAGTCCATCAAATAAATTTATTAATCTATTTTTAAAAAAATCTGGCATTTTAAAAAGATCTAAATTCATTTTACCTAAAATCGACTTAATATTATTAAGGTTTTTCTTCTGATTTAATAATATTGTATTAACATTTAATGTAGCGGAATATATACAATTCTTTTTATTTGTGCATTCAATTTGTAAAAATTGTAAAATATATTTAAAATAATCATCCAAATAATCTTGCACAAAATTTAAATTTTCAATTACACTTTTCATGCCTTCTTTTAACTCAATAGCATCTACTTTAAGATTGTTTAGAAAATATTCAATTTTTTTTATGGGCATAATTTGCTGCGCATATAATTTAAAGAGTAAACCAGAAAAAAGTTCTGGACGCCTTTTAATCAATTCATTATTTATTATCTGAGGAATATAATTCTTCAACGGACTTTTTATAAATTCAATAAAAGCAAAAATATCTTTAAGTTGACCAACTTCTTTTTCAGTAACATCAAATTTTCCAAAATATTTTATACATGCATTTTGAGCTTTTTCATTGTCTTTTAAAGTAAGAAAAAAAAGATGATTTTGTAATTTGCTGTGCATAGAGTTGATTTGATCAATTGATTGATTCAAATGCTGAATAAAATCATCTAACTTATCACCAAAAGAAGAAGTTGAAAATAAAATCAGAAAGATAAAAACTATTTTTTTCATTTTAATGCCTAATATAAGTTGAAATTAATTTTTTTTATTCTAACGTAACAAATATTGAAATACAATATAAAATTATTTTTTTATTAACTTGTTTAATTTTTTATATATAGTTGAAAAGAGTTCTATCTTGAAAACTACTTTACAACATATTGCAACATCATTCCTATGCTTTGCGAACAAGCGAAACATTTTAAAATTCAAAACATTAATATCTTAACCCTTTTCAAAAGCACAGAAATCTGGCATTGTGCGTCGAAGATTAAGTGGCGATATGTTGATCCACTCGACAAATTTTGCTTGCACATTTTATTGCAAAATGAGAATTTATACAAAAAATTGCGATCAAACAAAAAAAACACTTGGAAGAATGTGCAATAAAGTTTACTCTATAAGTAAAGGCAAAATGAAATATCATTAAACATAGCCTAATAACATCATTTCTTAAAAACTGATTTTAACAATTGCGCCGTATATAAGGTGATCTGTCACTTTTTTTGAAAGAAAATTCCAACTCGGCAAAATGCCAGCTGTCATTACATAGGATGCACCAAGTTACAATGATTAGAAACGATAAAAGAAATCAAACACCACATCATTTTATGAATAATCCCCAACAAACGGCAGCAGGCCCTCAACAAATGAGTTCGCCTTCTTATCCTAATGGCCAACATAATACACAACACAGAGATCAACCTAATACGCCTTATCAAAATAATGGACATTACCAAAGCACTGGACAACAAACAAACCAGCATCAAAACAATGGACATTACCCAAAACAACAGATGTCAAACCCAAGAAGACCCATGTCAAGACAATCGGGACAAGGACCTACCGTAAATTCTGGGACCACTCGCTCACACCAATCCCTTCGGAACCAAAATATTGATAGCTCTGGACCTGATGTGCGCATTCGCGGCACTATTTATCAAATTTTTGAAAAATATGCAGCCCTTGCACGCGATGCAACATTAAGTGGTGATCGTGTGTTGGCAGAAAATCTATTGCAGCACGGTGAACATTATATGCGCCTGGTTAACGAAATAAATGCTGAAATAGCTTCAGAACCGCGACAAAACTTTCAATATCAAAATCAGATGCAACCACAAATACAGCCCCAAATACAACCAGCAATGCAATTTCAGCAACCATCAATACATCAACCACCGATGCAACCAATCATGCAACAACCATCAATACACCAACCACCGATGCAGCCAATGATGCAACAACCTTCAATTCAGCAACCTCCGATGCCCCCAATCACGCAACAACCATCAATGCAGCAACCGCCGATACAGCCAATCATGCAACAACCATCAATGCAACCATCACCACAACAACCTCAATTTCTTCAGCCGCAAACAAAATTAAGGGTGCAACGCCCTCAAATGGCACCACAGCCACAACCTATAATTACTGAAGAAGAAAAAGTGAAATTTCAATCACCTCCTTTTGAGCAACCCTTCTGATTCTCTGCTCAATACAAAACCTTTACGATTGCGACACTCTCAGCTAGAATAGAATTTAACGATATGCAAGTTTCTTACGTCGAAAATTCTGGGAGTGTTTTTCATGACGACCAAAAAAATTCTACTATCTTTTACAATTTCTTTTGCACTATGTTTGGGACTTTCATCCTTTGGATATACAGAAACTCAAAATGAGATTGTCAAAATTGACCAAAACGCTACTCAGATAGGTGCAGCTTCTTCTCCTGAAAAAACAGAAGTTCAAAATGCAACGGGATTTCAATCTGCACAAGTTAGCGCTTCACTTGTTAATGAAGGTGTTTCACACATAAGAGAAATCGTAACAGATTCAAATAAGTCTTTCGCAAGTTTTATGGATATTAATCCGAATTTTGTTTCAGAATTTTATGCAGCACACCAATACCAACCTGTTTGGATTGAGCAGAATCAATGGAATACTAAGGCTAAAATTGCATTAGATGCATTGCATCATTCGCAAAATGAAGGCCTTTTTCCGCAAGATTATGTGATTCATCTTTTGCCACTTGAAATATCTTCACAAAATCTTCAAGAACAAAGTCAATTAGATGTTCGTTTAACATCAGCCTTTATGCAATATATTGTTGATGTAAGTTATGGACGTCGTGAATTACGCAAAACAAACGAAGATAGAACAAAAGCAGCGCCGGAACCAGATGCACGTCTTATTTTAACCGAAGGGTTAAAAACAAATGATTTTTCGTCTTTTGTGGCAGGACTTCCGCCAAAGCATGCTGGTTATAAATTATTACGTGAAATATTGATTAAAAAGGAACATCATACAGTAGTTCAATTGCCACCTATTCCTGCAATTTCAAATCTTACCTTGAATAAAAATGATCCAGCAATCAAGCTTCTACATGATCATCTGTTGGCAAAAGGTGACCTTGAAGAACCAAGTTTGACACCTACAATTTTTGATCAAACGATGCGAGATGCATTAAAAAAATTTCAAAAACGTCATCAATTAGGCGCTAATGGTGTTTTAAATCCAGTTACACGTGCAGCTTTTAATCGTCCTCAAATGAATATTTTGAAAAAAATTGCGATTAATATGGAAAGATGGCGCTGGTTACCCCATAGCACAAGCAAAAAAAATATATTGGTAAATGTCCCTGGTTTTATGCTTTATGCTTATGACAATGATCAATTAGCCTTTGAGAAAAGAGTAATTGTCGGCAATGAACACCGTGAAACACCTATTTTTAGCGCGCCCATGACAAGCGTTAAATTTAACCCTACTTGGTCAGTGCCCCCTAGAATTGCAGCACGCGATATTTTACCTCAAATACAAGAAGATCCTCAAAATTTCTTTAGTTTCTATCGGATGCGCGTTTCTTCTGCCAAAGGTGGTGAAATTGATCCGCATTCAGTTAATTGGGCAAATGTATCGCCATCTAATTTTCCTTATAGACTGGTTCAAATGCCTGGATCGAATAATGCACTTGGGAAAATTCGTTTCTCAATAACCAATCCTTACGATATATATCTACATGATACATCAAGCCGTGAAAATTTTGATAAAGATGTCAGAACCTTAAGCTCTGGCTGTATTCGTGTTAAAGATCCTGAAGTCCTTGCCAATTTCGTTCTTTCTGATAGTCAAAAATGGAATCTCACCCAAGTAAAAGCCGCAATGCAAGGCAGCAACACCAACGTTGTTAATTTGCCTAGCTCCATAGATGTTCATATTATGTATGCAACTGTCTTTGTAGATCATAATAAAGTATTGCATGTTTATGATGATGTGTATGAACGTGATAATAATATTATGCGTTTACTAGACATGGATAAAAAGAAATTAACGGCAAATTAAGTAACTTAAAGGGGCGCGCAACGCCCCTTTTTTTATATTTACTGACTAACTGCAGCAATTTTTGCTGCATGCTCTTCTTTGAATTGTGCATATTGCTTTGCATAAAGTGCTTTTTCTTCACTACGTTTAGCTTCTTGTGCAATATAACGTCTTATAGTTTTACTTCTGTTGAGAATTGCTAAAGTGCTTATATTGTATTTTTGATTTAAATTTTCAGATACCTGCATAATCCCATCAAGAATTATTTGTTTTTGTTGTTCAGGATTTTCTTGTGCTGTCAAAATAATTTCACCAGCATTGTCCCTTGCATCTTTATAAACAGATTGAATTGCCTCAATATTTGCCGTATTCTGTGAAATCTGCTCAAGAATCTTAGGCGCAGTAATTTTGAATTCTTTTTTAAGATTTTCAGTTAATGATTCATTAAGATTACCACCTTTTGACACATTCCTAAAAATTCTTGCTATTTTTGAATTCATTGAAGCAAAACCATCTTCGATTACATCCATATTATCAGCAAAACCAAAGGGGTAATCAAAATAAAAATTATTGCCTGCAATAGAAAAATCATACTCAATTGAAGGATCACAACCAGCAATGAGAATATTATCATTAATTAAATTATTGTTTGCTGAATCTTTGTAAAAAGTTACAAGCTCTTCATAATTTGTTTTGCTGAACATAAAGCGCTCGATAACGCAAGTGATAGACTTAAAAAAGAAATTTTCTTCATGATATTAGACACTTATATCTCCATAATTTAAATTAAGACATTCAATAAAGGGAAGTCTTACTGACTATACACTCTGTTTAATTATTTGTGAAGAAAAGAAAAACAGTATTTACGTTTTTTTTATCTTCTGATATGAATACTTATATAAAACAAATAGGTTAACATTAAATGTTATTAAAATACGTGGCACCTGCAAAAATTAATTTATCTTTGCACATCACAAACAAAAGACCAAATGGCTATCATGAATTATCAAGTCTTGTCGTTTTTACAGAATTTGGCGATTTGATTGAACTTAAACCTGCAATGCACCTAATGTTTAACATACAAGGTCCTTTTGCCAAGGATTTGCCCTATCCAAAACAAAATTCAATGATTATAGCCGCTCAAAAAGCAGCAAAACTCTTTCAAAAAAAACTAAATGTTGAAATCACCTTAACAAAAAATCTGCCTATTTCATCGGGTATTGGCGGCGGCACATCAGATGCTGCAACTTTACTTAAAATGCTGCTCAATTTTTGGCAAATTAAAACACTTCCTGAAAATTGGCCTGAATTTCTTTTAAATTTAGGAGCGGATATACCAGTTTGCTTTTTTCAAAAACCTTGTCTTATGTCAGGTATTGGTGAGCATCTTGAACCTTTTCATCTGCCTTTTAATATACCTATATTGTTAATTAATCCTTTAAAATCCATTTCAACAATAGAAGCTTTTAAAACGCGCAAAGAAGTTTTTTCAGAACCCTGTCAATTGCCCCAACCTGAAAACTTAGCATCCTTTATTACCTCGCTAAAGCCTATGCAAAACGATTTAACGCATGCCGCTCAAATTATATGCATTGAAGTCAAAAGCATCCTAGAGGCACTTCAATCTGATCCAAATTGCCATTTAGCACGCATGTCAGGCAGTGGCGCAACTTGTTTTGGACTATATTCATCGATTGAAGATGCAAAAAAAGCTGCTGAAAATTTTAAATTAATTTTTCCTAATTTTTGGATTCAACCAACATCAATTAATATTATCTAACATGTTATTTAACCTTGTAAAATTTGAAACCCCTTGTAGAATACTAATAAGAAACGCTATTTAGCCAAAATTAAAAAAACACGGGGAATCAAATGCGCCTAACTGCCTTATTATTAACAACTTTCTTATTTTTACTTACTCATCATATTGTTTTTGCAGAAGATTCTCCGATTCCTGCAACGGCTGAAACACAACATTTGACACAACCGGAAAATAAAGAGCAACAGACAGCAACGCCGCTTCCTCAACCTGCACCAACTGAATCCGAAAAAAAAGATAATGTCAAAAAAGTAAAACTGCATCATGGTAAAGTTTCAACCATACATAATAGCGTTAGCTTCTCCGTTAAAGATGATGCTGGTAAAGAGCACGTCTTAAGACTCGCTGAAATCAATACACCTTACCTTGATAAACCCCATGGACCAGAATCGCTTAAAGCAATTAAAGAATTAATCGATAATAAAAATATTACTTATCAAATTGTAAGCAGCGATTCTACAAATAAAAAAGTTGTAAAAGCTTTTATAGACGACATTAATGTAAATGCCTGGATGATCAAAAATGGTCATGCCTGGATGTCCAAAAAATTCGGACATGATCCTGAACTTATTGATCTTCAAGACAAAGCAAAAGCAGGAAGAATCGGATTATGGGCGAATGGCAAAGCTGGCTTCGGATCAAAAGGCATGAAAAGACGCACTCATAAACATCAAAGTTAAGTAAAAAAATGTTTGTAAATTCTAAAATTTCATCAAATGAAGCAAGTTACGACGAAATAAAATTTATTGATCATCTTCAATCAATCAAAGAAACCAAAGGGTTCGGAGGTCTTCATATAAAATTATCCAAACTTATTAAAGACCCTATTAATTCTCAATCCTATCAAGTGGGATTACGTACTTTTGAAAAATTTACACAACATACGGATTCTAAATTATTTAAATTTCGAAGCGGCGATCTTTTTTATATTTTTCATTTAACTGAACTCGATGACGTTCAAAAAATTGCCCTTAAACTTAAAGATATATTTGGAAATTCTTCAGAAATGTCTTCTATTGCATCTGTCGATATATATAAGATTTATAATTTATTAATAGATTTCGATGATGTTTTTTTTCTTGCACAAAATATTTTGGAACGTATTGGTCTTGGCGCTTATTGTAATAAATTTAAGGAAGACATAGCACGTGAGCCATTAACACCCGGTAAACTCGAAAAGCTTGAAACTGCACTTGAAAACGTTAATCTAAGTACTTTTTTACGCCAACAACCAATTTGCGTTATCATGAACGATAAAATTGTAAAAACAATTTTACGAGAATTTTATGTTTCATTACCAGATTTTCAAAAACAAGTTATCCCTAAAACAAATCTCACGTCAGATTTTTGGCTTTTTAGGTATCTCACAAGATTATTAAATAAACGTATTCTTTCAAGCTTAGAACAAAGCGGTCAAAAAATTTTTGATTCAGCTTTTTGTTTAAATCTTAGTGTTGAAACAATATTATCGTCTCAATTTATGCGCTTTGATCGTAATATTAAATCTTCTACACGTGGTACAATAGTTATTGAAGTTGATATTGCTGATGTGTATGCTGACATTGGATCTTTTTTATCAGCTAGACAATATCTTAAAGACCATCAGTATAAACTTTGTTTAAGTGGACTAACCTTAAAATCATTGCCCTTTATAAATCGAGAAATGCTAGAAGTTGATCTTTTAAAATTAATATGGAATACAAATTTTAACGAAAACGAAAATGCAACTATAGTTAAAAAATATGTGAATTTGATAGGATCAGAACGCTTTATTTTGTATCATTGCGATTCTTACATATCCGTTGAAACAGGACAAATTTTAGGATTCACTCTTTTCCAAGGCCGTTACGTTCAACTTATTGGTGATAAAAAATAAAGAGTTTCCTCGTTACGAATCCCCACACTCTTTTTATGGGTAGGGATTCGCCGAGGAAACTTTTAGGCTTCCTATAAGGTTAATTTACGAGTTCACGTTAATAGAACAGATCAATCATTATAATGCCCTTTACAGGATAAAACGTTAACATCACCATTACTTTCTATCTGATATATAAGCCTATCACTTTTTGTAATTTTTCTAGAAAATAATCCACAATCTTTTAATTTTTCAACCCTTCCAAGATTTCCTCCAATTTTAATATCGGCAATAAGTTCGGACACTTTATGACGTTCATATTCATTTAGCTGCACCCATTGGTTTTGTGCTCTTATATCAAATTTAATCTTCATATCGCTAAATGAATATATATTTTTTTTTGATGGTGAGACCAAAAATCGTTTTTCGTGTTGTAAGATCTGATCCGTTATAAATTTTCTAAAGAGGTTCTTTTGATCTTTGTTATTTTTTTCTCTTTGCTTTTTTTTAAGTGCTTTCAGTTCTTTTCGTTGTAACAAACTTAATCCTTCATATGGTTCGTCTAGAGAAGCATCAGTAGTTGTTTTTAGTGAAGATTGCTTATTATTTAATTGTTGATTTTCAGTATTAGTCTTATTTTTATCATTATTATCAGTGTTGTCGACCGTCTTATTTTCTTCAAAAATAATTTCATGGCTTTGATTGGTATCGTCTAAAAGAATATGTGACAATTCATTTTTTAGTATTTCATAACAAGAAGTAGCATCTTTTACGCCGCCCATGGAAGCCTTCATAAAATAATCCATAGCTTCTTTTATAACTTCTACAGCATCTTTTCTAGCTTCTATCTGTCTTTCTTTTAATGGTTTAAGTTTTACTAAAGCAATCAAATAATACGCATCAGGTGTATCTGATTTTAAAAGCAAATCAATCATAATTTTATTTTTATCAGCCTCAGATGCAATCGGATTATTATTAAAATCAGTTGAAATCTTACCTATAAAAATTAAATTTGCTAATGAATAAAGGCTAAGCTCATTCTTATATTTTCTATATAAGTTTGCAGCAACTTCGTAATGTTGACCTTTTGGTATTTCTTGCCCTTTTAAATCCTTTTTAATTATTTCATTTTCAATAAGCTGCCCAAGAATATAGACAGATTCTGGCTCACTTTTTGATTGTCTGAAATAACGTGCTGCAACTTCATATTTTTCTTCCTCAAGAACGTCAATGCCTTCCATATCTTTTTTAATCAAGCCTGTAAAAATAAGATGTCCAAATCTAAATAAAGAAAAGGGCACAATTTTTGACTGTTCGTATAAATTTGCAGCAATTTCATATTCCTGACCTTGTGGAATATCAAGACCATTCAAATCTTTTTTTATCAGACCTTGATGAATCAGCCAGCCAAGATAACTTAAAGAAGATGGCTCATATTTTGATTGTCTATACAAATTTGCTGCAACCTCGTAACGTTCACCTTCTGGAATTAATTTATTGTGCAGATCTGTTTTTATTTTTCCTTCGCGAATTAATGTCGCAAGTTTACATAATGGCGCGGAATCAGCTAAAGGGTTACCAATAATTGATTTTCGATATAAATTTGCTGCAACTTCAAATCGTTGATCGATAGGAATAAACTGATTATTCTCATCTTTATCAACATTTTTTTCTCCTATTAATGTCCCTAGATTAAACATGGCATTAGGATCTTTTGATTTTCTAAAATAATCTGCAGCAAGATTAAATTTTTCGTTTTTAGTAATGTTTTTTTTGTTGATCGTATTAATATGATTGTCACATATTAACATACCGATTCTATCCAAAGCATAAGGTGTTTTTATTTCTAGACATAATTTTAACATTAATTCATATTTGTTTGTTATATTTTTACCATCCACATCGGTACGAATTACATTTTGATCTATCAAGTGTATAATATGCTGTTTTAATGTTACTGAATTAGTTTTCCACAATAATTTGGATCCAATCTTATTTCTATCTTGCTCTCTAAATTTTCTTCCATTCTGATCAATATTTCTTTGATTATTCATAATTGCTTTTGCTAAATTACAAACAGATTCTTCATGAGATAAAGGTGGATTCCGATAGAAATAATTGCTTTCATTAATAAATTTATTTTTTCTAAATATAAGCGCAAACTCTTGAAAATAAGACTCACATTTAATTTTTAATCCCTGATCTCCTTCAGTGTAGACCCATTCAAGAAAATTATAAACAAATATGGATAATTTTTTATCAGCAAAAAAATTATTATTTTTATAATTCAAACAAATGTGATAACAAATAAATGAAAGTCTGGAATAAAAATTCTTTTTTTCATGTGAAAAAAGTGTTAATGGAAAACAAATCATTTTAGTTTTAATTTCATTAAAATGATTTAAACGATTTTTAGAAAATTTATGTTTTTTAATAAGTGTTTCTAATTTTGAAATAATTGGCAAAGGCAATGTTATTTCTTGATTTATGTAAACCTCTTTTATTATTTGCATCCAAAAAGAAATGATATACCATGAAAAAGCATCATTATAAAATTTTTCTTTTTCTTCATCTGGTGCATTATCACCCTGCTCTACTTTTAAATCGGCAAGCCACTGCATTGATTTAGGACATCCGTTTTGCGCACCATCTTTTAAAAGACAAGTCGCGTCATAAAGTAAAGCTTTTTCATTGCTTGTTTTGTATTTCATATACAATGATACAGCATTTTTTAGATGCTCTAAATTTTCAGCGTCAATATTATTTTTTTTCTTGGCATTAAATCCGAACCATTCTTTAAATTTTTCAAAACCACAAAATCGAGTATCAGCAAATGGATTTTCATTATCATTGATAATGATGTCTGTATCATCAACATCGTAAATAGTTGCAAAACAATCAACAGATTTAAAAAAAAGACACGACAAAACGATAAAGAAATAAACTTTTTTGAACATAACAAACTTTCTATTTAATATATTATTTTTAAGTGCATCATTAATACATCATTATTTTACTAAAGTAAATAATTTTTTAATGTTGGTATCTTTGATAAAAAATCCATTCTTTAGAAACAAGATGTAAATTATCAATTTTGACGCTATAAATTTAACAACAGTCAATTAAATGAAATTATAAACCAAAAAAACATATTATTTTATAATTTTATTACAATAATGGTAAAAACATATTGACATAATAAAACTTTTGTTTAATTCTAGCTCCTATTCTGTTTAAAATAGAATAGGGCGCGTTCGGTGTTTCTTAATAATACGTTCGTTTGAATCGCTTTGCTCACCTTCAACTTAATAAAGAAAATAAGTTGAGCATGACAAAAACTTGAAGGTTTTTGAAACAATTATCGCCGTATAAAATATTAATTTTTGAACCATATGGATTTTTGATGTTTGCTTTTGTGTTAAGACGTATTGGACAGTCACTTTTTGTGATGCTGGTTGTCGCTATTATCGCATTCTCAATGTTTCGTTTCGTGGGCGATCCTGTACATAACATGGTTGGCCAACAAACAAGCATGGAAGATCGTGAAAAATTACGTGAAGCTTTAGGTCTTAATGATCCTTTTTATGTTCAGTTTTATAAATTTATAAAAAATGCTGTAAAAGGTGATTTTGGTGTATCCTATCGACACGGACGTCCAGCTTCTGAAATTATCGCAGAAAGATTGCCCGCAACGCTTGAACTCAGCTTAGTTGCTGTTCTTTTTGCACTTTGCGTTGGCATCCCTATGGGCGTTTATACAGGTATTAAAAAAGATAGTATTTTAAGTAAATTTTTCCTGACTACATCTTTGATTGGCGTGTCAATGCCTGTCTTTTTAATCGGTATCCTCATGATTTGGATCTTCGCCGTCGAATTGCATTGGTTGCCTCCTTTTGGTCGGGGGGATGTTGTCGAATTAGGGAAATATTGGTCAACAGGATTTTTAACGATTTCGGGTTTAAAGGCGCTTATTTTACCAGCTATTACCTTAGGCCTTTTCCAAATGACCCTGATTATGCGATTAGTGCGTTCTGAAATGCTTGAAGTGCTTCGAACTGATTATATTAAATTTGCACGTGCGCGTGGTCTTAAAAATAGCGCTATCTATTTTGGACATGCCCTTAAAAATACGCTTTTGCCTGTCATTACTATTACAGGCCTTCAAATTGGGACGATTATTGCTTTTGCTATTATTACCGAGACTGTCTTTAATTGGCCAGGTATGGGTCAATTATTCATTCAGGCGATTAATAATGTCGATATCCCCATTATGGCCGCATATTTAATGCTTGTATCGCTTATTTTTGTTATTATTAATCTTATCGTGGATGCATTATATTTTTGGGTCGACCCAAGATTAAAAACTGGCAATGTCGTAGCGCGTTCAACATAGTAAAGTGATAATCATGAAACGTTTTTTTGAAAGTGATCTTTTTTATAGTTTTAGAAAATCGCCTGTAACAATCTTGGCTTTTTTAGTTACTATTTTGATTATAGTTACGGCCACGTTTGCTAATATTTTTGCACCTCATAATCCATTTGATTTGGCAAGCCTTGATCTTATGAATGGATCGATGCCACCCGCTTGGTATCCAGATGGTAGTAAAGAATTTTTGCTGGGAACCGATAATCAAGGTCGCGATGTATTATCGGCTATTTTATACGGTACACGCATTTCACTTCTTGTAGGCGCTGCGTCTGTTCTTTTTTCAATGGTTATCGGTATCTTTTTGGGTCTTTTAAGCGGTTATTTAGGTGGCACCGTCGATAATATTATCATGCGTTGCGCTGAGGTTCAGCTTACTTTTCCAGCTATTCTTGTAGCGCTTCTTGTTGATGGTATATTTCGTGGTATTTTACCGCGTGATGCCCATGATAATTTAGCGATTTATGTCATGGTTTTTTCAATCGGTCTATCAAGCTGGGTGCAATTTGCACGAACGGTACGTAGTTCAACACTTGTTGAAAAATCAAAAGAATATGTACAGGCTGCTAGAGTCATCGGCAGAACACCCATCTTTATTATGATTCGTCATATTTTACCCAATGTGATGAGCCCTGTTCTTGTTATTGCGACCATTAATTTGGGCCTTGCCATTATTACAGAAGCAACCCTTTCATTTTTAGGTGTGGGCTTACCGCCCACCGAACCATCTTTAGGAACCCTAATCCGTGTTGGCAATGAATTTTTATTGTCTGGCGAATGGTGGGTCTCCATCCTCCCCGGTGTAGCACTTGCTGCCCTTGTTTTATCGGTTAATCTCCTCGGAGATTGGCTCCGTGATGCCTTGAACCCAAAGTTGCGTTAAATGACAGAAGCTCTTTTAAAAGTTGAAAATCTATCCATTGCCTTTAAATCACGTCATGGTGAATTAACCGCTGTTGATAATATTTCTTTCGAAATGGCCCCTGGTGAAATTTTGGGGGTTGTTGGTGAATCTGGTGCTGGTAAATCCTTAACGGGATCAGCTTTAACTGGCTTGCTTGAAAAACCAGGCTTTATTAAATCTGGCCAAATTCTTTTTGAAAATCGTCGTATTGATAATTTGCCTTATGAGCAAATGCGTCGATTACGTGGCCTTAAGATTGGCGCGATTTTCCAAGATCCTTTAACCAGTTTAAATCCGCTTTATACAGTCGGATTTCATTTGGTTGAAACGATCATGACGCATTTACCCATGAATCAAGCGAAGGCAAAAGATCATGCGATACGTCTTTTAACGGAAGTTGGTATTCCTGCACCAGAAAAAAGATTTGAACAATATCCACATCAATTTTCAGGTGGTATGCGTCAACGTGTCGTGATTGCACTTGCTATTTGTGCTAATCCCAAACTTATCATTGCAGATGAACCCACAACAGCTTTAGACGTTTCTGTTCAAGCACAAATTTTACGTCTTCTTAAAACTATGTCGAAAGAACATGGCGCGGCTATCATGCTTATTACACATGATATGGGTGTCATTGCCGAAACCGCTGATCGTGTTTCCGTTATGTATGCGGGGCGTATTGCTGAAATTGGACCTGTTGCATCCGTCATCAAAAACCCACAACATCCTTATACACAAGGATTAATGGCGGCTATTCCTATTATTGGACATCAAGCTGAAAGATTGGCGCAAATTGATGGTGCTATGCCTAGATTAAACGCCATACCTACAGGTTGTAGCTTTAACCCACGCTGCCCCAAAGTTTTTGAACGTTGTTATCATGATCGACCCGACTTAATGACAGCGCAAGACTCGCTTGCTGCCTGTTGGCTCCATGACAAAACAAGGTAATTTCTGATGACAAACAAAATAATACCCACAACTGAAGTTGATGTTCAGAATCTCGTTAAATATTTTGATGTTTCAGCACCTTGGCTTTCACGTGTTTTTTCAGGACAACCCAAACAAATTCTGAAAGCTGTTGATGGTATCAGTTTTAAAATTCAAAAAGGTGAAACCTTTTCTCTTGTTGGCGAATCCGGTTGCGGTAAATCAACAATTGCGCGTCTTCTTGTGGGGCTTTACGAACCAACAGATGGCAAAATTAAAATTAAAGGTCATGATATTTCGAATTTGGACTCACCAAAAGCCTTAAGAACATTACGCAAAAATGTGCAAATGATTTTTCAAGATCCGTTTGCGAGTTTAAATCCAAGATGGCACGTTAAAGATATTATTGCCGAACCTATTCGTGCGCATAAAACGCTTAGTGATAATCATGCGATTGATAAACGCGTTAATGAACTGCTTGATTTAGTGTCGCTCACAAAAGTTGATGGTGATAAGTTTCCGCATGAATTTTCAGGTGGTCAACGACAACGTATTTCAATTGCACGCGCTTTAGCCAGTAAACCTGAATTTATTGTATGTGACGAGCCAACATCAGCTTTAGACGTTTCCGTTCAAGCACAAATTCTTAATTTGATGGTCGATCTTCAAAAAGAACTTGGTCTTACATATCTTTTTATCTCTCATAATTTGGCCGTTGTCTATCACATATCCGACCATGTAGGGGTCATGTATTTAGGGCGATTGGCTGAGGTTAGAGATTCAAAATCTTTGTTTAGCAATCCCTTGCATCCATATACACGTCTTCTTCTTGATACTATCCCAGATTTGGATATGAGTGGCCGTGATCGTATGCCTGTTGCAGGCGAAGTGCCCAATCCTATTGATCCACCAAAAGCATGTAGATTCCATCCACGTTGTCCTTTTGCCAACGAAAGATGCAAGACTGAAATGCCATTACCAACACCAGTTCCTGGTGGTTATGTTGAATGTCATGGGGTGCAAGAAAACAGATTGCCTGCTTACGTCCCAATTGTGCGATAGTATTTAAATACGCATTCATTAGAAATAGAGTAGATGTTATTAATATCTTGCAAAATAGATTCTAGGCGTTTATTTTAAGTTTAATAAATAATCTGTTTAGACTCTAAAAAAGATAGAAAAATGTTCGGTAAATTGAAAATGCCTCCCCGCGCACAAGTTGCACTCTTACATGATATTATTATGTCAGGTATTTCTTTTATCGTTTCTCTTTACATTTGTCTTGGCGAAAATTTTTTAAGTATAGCCTCACTTAAATTAATAGAAGACACTGCATTATTTATGATAATTTGTACTTTTTCTTTTTTAAGTGTTGGTCTATATCGTGGTTTTTGGCGTTATGCCTCTATTAACGAAGTAACGGCAATCTTTTGGGCTTCTATTTTTGCAATTCCTGCTTTTGTTTGCGTATTGTTTTTTATTAATGGCCTTGGCTATTATCCTAGGCTTTCCTTTTTAGCCAATGGATTTGTTCTTATTGCATTTTTAAGTGGACCAAGGCTTCTTTATCGATTGCTTAAAGATTCCGGACGTTTTAAAAATGAAAACAAATCTAACAAAATTCCTGTGTTATTGATTGGCGTAGGTGATAATGCAGAACTTTTTATTCGTGAAATGGCACGTTCCAAAAATGCGCCTTATCGCGTTGTAGGTCTTCTTGATAGTGACACCAAACATGTTGGTCTTCAAATACGTAATGTTAAAGTTTATGGCTCAATAGAATCTTTTGACAAAGTTATTGAACGTCTGGCCATGCATAATAATAAACCTCAACATGTTATTATTGCTGATGAAAAGCTCAGAGGATCAAAATTAAGATTACTTGTTCAAAAAGCAGAAACTTTTGGATTTCCGATTTCACGACTTCCCAAAATCACAGATCTTCTAGCAGGTGAAGAAGCAGCACGTCAAATTCGCCCTGTTGCTATTGAAGACCTTTTAGGGCGCCCACAAAATATTCTTGATACACAAAGATTAAATCATCTTATTAATGGCAAACGTATTTTAATCACCGGCGCAGGTGGCAGTATTGGCAGTGAACTTGTTCGACAAATTTGTTCATATAATCCTTCACATATTATTTTGTTAGATCAATCAGAATATCTTCTTTATTCAATAGATTTAGAACTAAAAGAAAAATATCAACAATTATCTAAAATTTCTGTGTTAGCAGACGTAAGAAACCTCAATAGACTTGAAACCATTTTTTCGAGTGAAAAACCAGACATTGTTTTTCATGCGGCAGCCCTTAAACATGTACCTATTGTTGAAGAACAACCCATGGAAGGTATTTTAACCAATGTTATGGGTACCAAAAACGTTGCCGATTTATGTCGTAAATATCAAGCTCAAGCGATGGTTATGATTTCGACTGATAAGGTTGTTAACCCAACCAATATTATGGGTACAACCAAAAGATTAGCTGAATCCTATTGCCAATCATTAGACCATGAAGTTCAGAAATCGAAATGTAAAACACGTTATATAACTGTGCGCTTTGGCAATGTGTTAGGGTCAAACGGATCTGTTGTGCCGCTTTTTCAAAAACAAATGGAAGCTGGCGGTCCCATTACAATTACCCATCCTGATATTATTCGTTTTTTCATGACGATTCGAGAAGCTGTAGAACTTGTTCTTCAAGGTGCTTCTATTGGTTTAAATTCAAAAACAGATATTGGTAAAATTTTTGTTCTTGATATGGGCGAACCTGTTAAAATTGTTGATTTAGCACACCAAATGATAACATTAGCTGGTCTTCAGCCAAACAAAGACATTAAAATTGTTTATACAGGATTAAGACCTGGTGAAAAACTTTTCGAAGAACTTTTTTATGGCGATGAAGCACTTGATAAAACCATTATTGAAGGTATCATGCTTGCTTCTCCCCGAACACCTGATTATGCTATTCTGAATAAAGCTATTAATGAATTAAATGAAAAATGTTTGCATCATGATATAGAAAAATCTTTGGCAGCCCTTAGGCATCTTGTACCTGAATATCAGGGACGCATCGATGAAGAAATTAATAGACATAAAAAATTAAATTAATCAACAATCTATTAATTAAAATCCACTTTCGCGAATAAATACGGATGCTACATTTTTCCAAACACGGCCCATAATACTATGTGGATCACTTTCAATTTTAATGGTACCTCGTTGTGTTTGCGCAAGCGCAGGCTGTAAATCAGTAGCTTCAAAAACGGCTTTATAAATAGTTTTAGTAGGCACCATTTTGTTCTTGTCATCTTTTTCAATCGCTATATCTCCTTTATTAAGAGATGAAAGCTCTGCACGATTAAGATGATTTGTATTTGTTTTATCGAATTCTACTAATTTAAGAGGGATTGAAGGCGTCCAAATATTTTCTGGGTAAAAATTTGCTTTATTACTTTTTTTTACCTGTTCAATATTTTCTTCATGAACATAAGCTTCGTAAAGAGGTTTTTCTTGCTTGATGATAATCCCTATGGCCCATTTAGGATTAATCCATAGATTTTCTTTTAAGTGGTCGTCAAATTCAGCAAGATACCCATCAAAAGGTGCTTTTATAAAAGTTTGTTGAAGTTGTTTTTCATAACCATTTGATTCTGTTATTGCTTTTTCAAATTCCTGTTCAAGCACTTTAGTATTTTGAGCGCGCGCTTCATCCAACAACTGATGTTCTAATTGATATTTGAGTATTTTTATTTTTTCATTCGTTTTATTTTTTAAAAATGTTAGATCTAACGAAGAAAGCTCAAGAAGAAGCTGGTCTTTTTTGACATATTCACCTTTTTGAACATGTATTTTTTTTATTTGTGATGAAATCTCGGGGTAAAGTGTTGTTGCTTTTGGATTATAAACAAAAGTAGGCGCATCAATTGTTGTTTGAAAAGGATAAAAAAGAAAAGTGATTATTCCAATAAAAAAACATAGAGTAAAAAAACCACTTAAAGACCATCTACTTTTATGACGCATTTTGTACCATACTCCGAGTTCCATTAAAATAGGCAGTAAAATAAACCAAATGACTTCAACGAGCATTAAAAGAATGCCTAATACTTTAAAGAAAAAATAATAGACAAGAAAGGCGATCCCTATAAAAAGGAAAAAACGATAAATCCATGTGCAATATGCATAAATTAAAAGAATTTTATGCATACGTGGCGAGAAATATTCAGGTGGTGGATAATCATAATGAAAAATAAATTCGCGCATTTGCCACTTTGCCAAACCAAATGATCGCCCTTGTAGATTTTCGATACCTAAAAAATCTGATAAAAGATAATAGCCATCAAATCTTAAAAAAGGGCTAAGATTGATAATAAGCGTTAATACCCATGTTACTGTTGCAAGGGCAAAGAAAGCGCTTTGAATGGGGCCCGGTGGTGTAAATTGCCACAAAAGCGACGCGTAAATAGCAAGCAACAATTCTGCAGCCATACCAGCTGAACCAACAGCAAGGCGTGCCTTTCTACTTGAGACTTTCCAAATTTGGGTTGTATCGGTATAAAGCACAGGAAACATGACAAGAAAAGCAACGCCCATTGTGGGTACTTTAACCCCATAATAAGTTGCCGTATAAGCATGCCCACATTCATGAATAATTTTTGCAAAGATGATGGCGAATCCGTAAATAATAAAACCTTCAAAAGTGAATGAATAGATGAAGGTATTAATAAATTGATCCATTTGTCTAAAAATAAGATAAAGACTAACAAAAAGCATAGAAAGACTAAAATAAAGGAATTGTTTTGTAAAAATCCATTGTACATAAGGCAATGTTTTTTTTAAAAAATTATACGGATGAACGAGCGGTATCCTAAAAAATAAATAATTTTTAATCAATGACCAAAAAACACCTGATTTCTTTTTTTCTAGGGATTCAAGAAATTTTTCTTTAAGCGCTGGATCGGATCTTTCCGTTAAATTATTCTGCGATAGAAATTGAACGAAATAAAAAAGCTGTTCCGGTTCAAGATGCAATGTTGTTTTGCTTTCAATTTCATCACATAATTCTTGAGGTTTTTTCTCGCCCCAAAGACCTAAAAATTGAAACTCAACCCAGCCCAAACGAAAAAAAAGATGCTTTAATGGATCATGCAATGTCCAGCTGGGCATTGAATCGATATCTTTTGGACCATCATAAATTTCGAGATCAGCGCGGATTTTGGGTAAAGACTGTCCCAAGAATTGTTCCATAGGGCTTTGCTGCATCGAAAACATTTTTACCCTTCCTTTTTCAAGCTGTGAGGGCGTCAAAGATTATTACTTACAAGATCCTTGAACTAACTGCCCAGATTATGAGGCAAAGTCTAGAAATGAGTATTTCAAAAGCTTGATAATTAAGGTCTGGGAGACCTTAATGTCCTAGCTGAAGAAGACTCATGAGAACCGAAACGGAGTGTACTTAAGCACATGAGTATCGGAAGCGCATACATGACAACGAATTTGGCAATAATCTGGGCAGTTTTATATGCCGAAAAAGCGTCTAAAAGATGATATAGGTCTTCTAAAAACATAATAAAACATAGTGGTATCATCACCAAATATTTTAGCCGTTCCTTTAAGACCTATGCGTGGAATGTCACTTGGGTTTTTGAAATCTGCTTTAACCTGATACGACATAATATTATTAGGTGTTTGTTTTGCTTCATAACTTGCCCAAGTAAGACTTGCCTCTAATGGATTAATGGGATCAATGTTTAGGAATAGTTTAACATCTGATCCGTTTTTAAGTGAAATAGCTTCATCAATAGGCAACATTATGTTTAACTCAATTTTTTGGGGGTCAGCAATTAAAAGTATTTTTTCACCCATTTGAACAGGTTTCCCGATCCATTCAAAAGGATTCGAAAATATAGCAATGCCGTCTTTATCGGCCTTAACCTCAACACGTTGTAAAAGCTCGTGATTATAATTAACTTCAGCTGATTTTTCATCCATTTGTGCTTTTAATAAATTGACTTGTGCTTTGCTTTTTTCGTCCAAAAATGCTTGTTGACGTGTTTTAGTATAATCAGCAAGTGCTATATCATAGCTTTTTTTAGCAACTTCTAATTTGTTACGTAAATTTGTATCATCTAATCTTAAAACAATTTGACCTTTTGTTACAATTGTATTGGGCTCAATTAAAAATTCTTTAATAATACCATCAAGGGGGGACGTCACAATAAAAGGATCTTTGGGTGTAATTTCAGCAGGCGCTAAAGCAGATTGAGGTACAGGAATAAAACAAATGCTCACAAAAAGAATTAGAAAAATAATCCAGAATGTTTTTTTAAGTAAAAATCTAAAAATGCTTCTGGTTTTTTTTTCATGTCCACGTAAACTAAGCCATGAAAAGGCATAAGCATCGCCTAACCGTTCCAAAAGACTTATCTCATTTTGTTCCCATTTATTATCTAAACGTGTTAATAAAAGACCTCCTTGAATTTTTTGGTGTCTATCGACACAAGGAATCCAGGTGAAAGTGCCCAAAAACCATTCTTTGCCTTCTTCTAAAATTGAGGCAGATAAATTTTCATGAGTAATAATGATTGGTTTGTGAGTATCTTTTTGAGCGCTTATTTCAGCAATAACTTTTTTGATCCATCGAATATAAGGGGAGTGCTTTTCAAAATCAGGAACACCTGAAATTCCAACAAGTTCATATTTTTTTGTATAAAAATCATGATTAATAACAAAGGCTTGGTAATAAGGTATGAGTCTTTTTGTTTCATTAGCGATTAAAAAATAAAGCTCTTGAAGTGATTTAACATGTCGACTTTCTTGTTCAAGCTGAATAAATAAAGCAAGCGCAAAATGTTGCCGATCAATATGATGTGTTTGTTGTGCGGCGTCACTCATCTTTTATTCTTTCACGATTTGCTCACGTCCTAATTAGCACGAACTCGAAATTATTGTATTATCCATTAGGCTAATAGATTTGTCATTGCACGTTTCCTACTACCTAGATGAGCCAGAGTAAAAAGTAATAACAACCATCATTCGTCATTGCGCGTTTCCTAAAAAAGGCGGACTTAAAAAGAATAACCAAATTGCCCACCATTATTGTTTCCCTGAGCAGGCAAGAAGCAAAGCTTCGAGCACGGATTCAGAGTCCAATGAATAATCATGATCGCAGAACATGATATGCTTTAATATAATAGAGTCATGCTCTTACGTGCATGTGTTTCTTTTTGGATCATGAATCTATCATCGATCAATCTACTGAACAAAATATAGTTTTTAGCTAAATCTACAAACAACCCAACAGTTTCCCTGAACCAATGAGAGTCCAAGGACTCGAATTCAGATTCAGGGTCCAGATAATGCTCACGATCAAAGATCATGACATGTTAAAAAATTAGGAATCATGCTCTTTCGAGCATGTATTTCCTTCTGGATCCTGAATCTGCCTTCGAAGCCTTGCTTCAAGGCGTTCAGGAAAGCAAAGGAGTTGTGTAGGCAAATTTCTAACATAATATAAAAATTGTCCCGTACATTAGTTGACTATACGATTGTCAACACACTTCATTAGTTAATTTTTGCAGCGCCACTCATCCCCACAATAACATTTGGATCATATTTATCAAAATCAGCTATTATTTCAATTGATTGGCTAGCCGGATCAACTTTTGCACCAATATGTGAAATAGACGCTACATATGATTGCTTTGTTTCATCAAGTGTAATTGAAATTTTATCTTTTAATTTCAATTGAGCATACATTGAAGAAGGTACTAAAGCCTGAATACGTAAAGCCTCATCACCAACAATTGATACGAGTTTTGTACCAACGGGCACAACCTCATGTGCATTTGTTAATCTTTTCGTGACGCGGCAATCATAAGGCGCATGAATGACAGATTCATCTAAATAATAGCGTTTTAACTGCAAATCAGCTTTTGCTTTTTCAAGACCTGCTTCGGCTTTTGTAATCTCAATCATGCTCACTGCATTGCTTTTGCGCAATTGTTGAGTAGCTGAATGTATTTTTTCAGCTTCTTGAAGATCTGCCTTAGATTTATTATATTCAGCAAGATAAGAACTATTATTAAAACTGACAATCACTTGTCCTTTTTTAATACGATCACCAATATCGCCATCCATTTTGTCAATTTTACCATTAATGCCTGCAGAAATGGTAGCTTCACGCTTGGCAATAACAAGAGCACGCAGCTCTTTAGCGTCTTTAACGGGTGTTTCTTCAGCAAAAGCAGGCAATGTGCCTAAAATTGCTATACAAGTAATCAGTGGAACATAAAAGCGCATTTTGTCACCTTTTTAAGAAGCTGTATTGGTATTAACGGTAAAAGATAAAAGACTTTGTTCATCAAGCCTAAGCTCAGTTTTACTTAAATGAGACTCAATCAATCTGGTCATTTCATCCAAATCTTCTGTAATAATCATAGGGAATGGATTAACACCCAAAGAATTAATCAATCGTCCATAAGCATTTTGAACCTCTGTATAAGAAGCATATCGTCTGACGCGCCCAACAATTTCGGATGCCTTATCTTCAATGAGTTTCAAATTGTCTTCAAGCTCAGCTTGAACTTTGCTCTTTGAAATGCTTGCAATTTTTGTATTAACGCGATCAATTTGTTTGCTGAACACATATTCTTTTTTAGCGATTGAATAGCGTTCAAGCGATAGATGAATTTGCGTCAGAATTGCCATTGAAAGTGCTAAACGTCTTGTGCTTATAACCGATCCTTTTTGACGTTCGGCACGTAATCTGGTCGGGGTTGCTAACATCTTGAAAAGATTTAAACCAAGTTTTGCACTAAAGTCTGTCCAAGACTGATTGTACAAGAACGAATTACTATCATAATTGCGTCTTGCTTCAAGATTAATGCCAGGAAAAAAGGATGTATATAATTTATAAATCTCATTTTTAGAGATACGTTTGTTATAATCTTCTTCCCATACTTCTGGGCGATGCAATAAAGCGATATTTTCTAACGCATCTACAGAAATATTTATTTCAGGAAGATTTAGCTTTTTCTTATGAATTGTTTCAACTTCAAATTGCGTACCAGGCTCTAGATTCATAAGGGAAGCAAGTTCTGCTTTAGCCATTGCTAATTCACGACGTTGTTTAAACAATTTGCTGATGGCGTCTAGGATAATCTTTTGATAATTAAGACTGATGGGCAATGGTTGTATGCGTTCTTTTTCAAGACGCCTTGCATTTTTTAAAGCACCATAACCAAGATCAATGACTTGATCAACTTCCTTTAAAAGTAGTTCAGCTGTGACAGCACGCCAATAAGCATTGCGAATATCAAAAGCCATATTTTGAAGTACTTTTTGACGTCTTAATTGCGCAATTTTAGCTTCATCACTTTTTTGACGCGCAGTAAAATAGGCAGTACCAAAATCAAGCACATTCCATAGAACACCTAGATCAAATAAACGGCGATTATTATCCGTTGATGTTGATGTTTCAAGTGATTGTTGTCCAGTTGCAACAGATTGCGAATTAGAAGCCAACACATTACTACGTCTAGAATAACCAGCACTTGTTGTAATAGGCGGCAACATATCCCAATCGGCAATATTGCTTAAATTTAAAGCATAAGCTTCTTCTAATGTTTTAACACGATGATCTAAATTATATTTAATACCGCGCGCAAGCGCTTCATAAAATGTAATTGGTTTTGTAGGACGCGGTGTATGTTCTCTGATTTTTTCACGATCACTCAGTACTTTTTTCTGCCTGTCTTCTTCCGTAAATGGTTTTGTATGAAAGGAGCAAGAAGCTAAAAAAATGCTTAAAAAAGAGATTGATACAAATTGGGTTTTTTTGCTGAACATAGTCTTCCCACATTATTATTTTATTTAATTCATTGTAAGTTTCTTTTAATTGCATGTCTAGCGTTTTATCACATAAATCTTAATAAAGAATTAATGTAACAACATATAAAAATATAACTTTTTTAATAAAAAACTAACAAATTAGATGTATAATTATATTATAAATGTATTCTTTGAAAGGTATTGAGATGCCAAAAGATTTTATTGATTTGCAAAATAGCAAAAAATCTAAATTATCTTCTCGTACGACGATGCGATTACTAGAGCAAAGATTCATGTTTGATGCGGCAATTGCAACTACTGTTGCTGATGCTCAAAACACGTCTGATCCACATTTAGATGCAGCTGTTCATAATGATATTAATGCAAAGCCGTTGGCAACAGATGCATCACGTGATGCCAATACATCTCAAAATATCGATCCTTCAAAAGATACCTCAAAAACTATTTTATCCGATTTTACAGCAAACGCTGCAACAACACCTAAACAAACAACTCAAGTTACAGACGAAAAATCAGCTATATCCTATATGAATGGATTGCCTTTAAGTTTTGAAGCTAATAAGGGGCAAAATGATCCATCCGTTAAATTTGCAGCTAAAGGTGCTGATTACGGGATGTATTTAACCAATGATGGTATTTATTTTTCCTTACTTGGAAATGATAGTACAAGTCCAACAGGTAAAAGCATAAGTAATATTTCGCTTAAGTTTGTTGATGGGAACACACAGAATTTAATCGGCGTGCATGAATTACAAGGCAAACACAATTATATACAATCCTCTAAATCTGTAACAGATATTCCTTTATATGAAAAAGCGAAATATGAAAATGTTTATCAAGGCATTGATGCCATTGTTTATGGCAATAGTCAAAACGAATTAGAATATGATTTTGTCGTCGCCCCTAATGCTGATGCCAGTCAAATTGCTGTTGAAATTGCAGGCGCCACCAAACTTGAAATTGATGCCAATGGACGATTACTTGTTCATACTAAAGATGGCACTTTATGGCAAGATGCACCTGTTTTATATCAATATAATGGCGCACAAAAAACAGCCATTGATGGCAAATTTGTACTTGATGGCAATCATTTAAAATTTGATATCACAAATTACGATCATTCTAAAACACTTTTTATTGATCCTATTTTTTCGTATGGATCCTATGTGGGTGAAGTTGGACTCGAAAATCAGCTAAATCCAAGTGATGCCACATTAGGTGCGAATAACATTTTGGGAGGATTTCAACGTTTTGGGATCAAAATTCATGACAATGAACTTTATATTGTGGGCGAAACCCTTCGCACTGAGTCAGATTCTCCTGCCTTTCCTATTAAAGCGGGGTATGATGGAACACAAAATGGTTCTTTTGATGTTTTTGTTGCCAAATTAAGTCCTCAAAGAAATGGGGATTCCGATTTAATTTATTCAACTTTTATTGGCGGTGCAGGTGATGACAAAGCAACCATGCTTGATGTGAATGCTTTGGGCGAAGTCTATATTGCCGGAGAAACGAATAGCAGCGATTTTCCAACAGAACCAGATGCGCCACGTACATATGATGAAACACCAAATGGCGGTAAGGATGTCTTTGTTTCAAAATTAAACGCTAATGGAACGAAAATACTTTACAGCACCTTGTTAGGCGGATCAGGTAATGATGCAGCCTATCATATGGTGGTAGATGCAAATGGCAAAATATATTTAACCGGCGAAACGAGTAGCAATAACTTTCCAACAACAAATAACCCTTTTGACTCAAGTCACAATGGGGGTGTTGATGTCTTTGTTGCTAAAATTGATCCTACTCTTACAGGCACAAATCAACTTGTTTATTCAACTTTTTATGGTGGCGCAAATGATGAGGCAGGATATGGTCTAACGATCGATGCTTTAGGCAATGCTTATGTTGTAGGTCAAACATTTGGTACTATTCCTACATTAAACACTCCTTTTATAGCATCAAAACCTGGCGGCAATGATGGATTTTTGTTTAAACTGGGACCAACAGGAACAGGTTTATATAGCACTTATTTTGGTGGCACTGGTGCAGATTCACTCTCTAGTGTTGCATTGGATTCAAATGGAAATGTGTTTGTTGCAGGACGTGCACAATCTTCAGGACTTGCAACAAATGGCGCATTTGATGCGACCGTCTCTGGTCAGGATGCTATTATTGCAAAACTTCAACTTAATGGTGGAGGAACTGCAGATTTACTTGCTGCAACTTATTTTGGTGGAACAAGTGGTGAAAATGCACGCGAAATAAAAGTTGATGCCAATGGCGATGTCTTTATTGTTGGCTTTACGGAAGGTCCAAATCCAGTGCTTACATTCGGCACCGGCGCAACGCCAATAACAGGTCCTGGCACCTTTGGATATTTTGCAAAATTCAATAATGATTTAAACGATCGTTTATTTTCAACACATTTTGGTGCAAAAGACGGCATTTCAAATGCGAGCGATATAACAGCTGTTTCAACTTTTGATATTACAAATACAGGTCAAGTTGCTGTAATTGGCACAACAACCAGAGATATTGAAACAAGCACAGGTGCTTTTGATGAAACTTTAGATGCTGGCCCAAACAATAATAATCGTTTGGTTAATATTTTTATACAATCTTATTCAATTGATAATATAGATCAAGCGCCTGTTATTACTGGACCAAACTCTTTTACAATTCTTGAAGATAACACATTATCTTTTGAAAATAAAATTAGTGTTAGTAACGATTCAGCTACTTTAACTGTTAATCTTACCGTGTCGAGTGGTTCTCTTTCCCAAACGTTCATTAACGGTACTGTATCTCAAGTGAATGCAGCACTTGCCAATCTTGTTTTTACACCAGAGGCTAATTTTCCTCATTCAACGAATGATGGAGTAGTAACTTTAACAATGGTGGCAAATGATAGCGGAGGTAGTACAAATAAAACCATTACAATTGCTGTCAAACCCGTTCAAGACTCACCAACTGCATCCCTTGATGTTACTTTACCCGATATTAATGAAAATCAAGATGATCTTACAAATTTGGGCGCCTTAGTATCTCAAATTATTGCAGATTCTATGCCAACTGAAGTTGATGGTCAAGTTTTAGGTATTGCAATTACTTCTGTCGATGACACGAACGGTTTTTGGGAATATTCTTCTGATGGCACAAATTGGAACATAATTTCGCCTTTTTCGGATGTTTCTCCGACAAGTGCTCTTCTTTTGAGCGCAACAGATCACGTTCGTTTTAGACCGAATCTAAATTTCAGCGGAAATAATCAAAGCTTTACTTTTAAAACTTGGGATCAAACTTCTGGATCGCTTCATAACAGGATTGATACGACGCAGCCATTTTTACGTAATTTTGCAAGTGACACTCGTGTTAATTCAGATGTTGTAGGTGTTCAACAGGACGTTGCTGTCGAATTGCGTCAGGATGGAAGTGCTATTTTTAGTTATGACACTTCTCCCAGTGGAACCACTCCAGATATAAAACAAGCTAGGGAAAGTTTCGATGGAAGCATAGCTTTACCTACCATTGTTACAAATCTCTCTTCTTCAGAAGATGAAAGTCAGATAGGGTCTTTTTCAGATGGTGGTTACGTCATTGTTTGGGAGGCACCTGATGACGTTACACTTAATGACATCTTTATGAAATTTTATGATGCATCGGGTATTCTGGTGGGCAGCCAAATTATGGCGAATGCGACGACATCTGGTGACCAAACACTTCCATCTATAACTGTCTTACCCAATGATAATTTTGTTGTGACGTGGACTGATGATTCTTCCAATAATTTTAATATAACAGCGCGTATTTTTCGTCGTGATGGGGTAGCAATTACGAGTGAATTTACAATCAACGAAACTTTACCGGGTCAGCAAAGCACTAATCTAGATGTGACACCTTTTGATCGCTATCATCGAACAATTGCATCTGATGCAAATGGTAATTTTGTTGTGACATGGCGTTCTAATCAAGATGCAGGAGAAGGATTTAATATTTATGCACGTCGATTTGATCAAAATGGGATAGCTTTAGGTGCTGAATTCCGTGTCAATAATACAAATTTTGCAGGCGATCAGCGCTTTTCAGTTGTTGCAATGGCACCGGATGGTCGTTTTGCAATCGTTTGGCAAAGTGAAGCTGGCGCAAATTCATCAGAAATTTTTGGCCAAATGTATCATGCTAATGGAACACCAAATGGCAATGAATTTAGATTAAATGACACTGTGACAGGTGCACAAGTTCATCCTTCAATTGCAATGGACGCAAATGGTAATCTTTATGCCGTGTGGGATAGCCCCAATATTGTAAACGGCGCTGCAAATGATGTTATCCTTAAAAAGTTTGACCTAAATGGATTTGCCCTTACTGGTGAATTTAGGGTTAACACTATTACGACCGCAAATCAAATTGATCCTTCTATTGCTGTTGATGAAAGTGGACAATTTATTGTTGTTGCCTGGGAATCTGATCACTTAGGCACAAAAGATGTATATACACAACGATTGTTTTCACCTTCTTTTAGTGCAGAAAAAACAGGATATGTTGATGTTTTGGCTGCGAATAATCCTAATGATGCGCCCATTCTTGATAATACTGGTATTCCCCAATTAACTGCTATTCCTGAGGATGTAGACGATGCCTCTAATCCTGGTAATACAATTGAAGATATAATAGGAAACACAATTACGGATGCTGATGGTCTTCCACAAGGGATTGCAATTACAGCGCTAGATAATACGTCGAATGGTGTTTGGCAATATTCTATTAATGGTGGTGGCAATTGGACGGATATTGATCCCGTAAGTGATAATGCTGCATTACTTCTTAAAGCTGATACGCTTACTTCTATGCGTTTTGTACCAAATCCTAATTATAACGGACCAGCAAACTTTTCGTACCGTGCTTGGGATCAAAGTGATGGAAATCCTAATGGTACAGAAGGTGTTGATACTTCTCCTAATGGCGGGGCAACGGCTTTTAGTGCTAATGTTGATACCGCACAAATTAATGTAACACCTGTTAATGATGCGCCAACCATTAATGCACCCTTTGTGATTAATATGCTTGAGGATAATCAGCTTCCCTTCACAGGCATTAATACAATCACCTTTGATGATATTGATATTGAAGGCAAAGACGCTCAAATTGAACTTTCTGTTGCAAATGGAACTTTGTCTTTTACAGATGCTACAAATCTTTCTTTTACAATTGGAACGGGTATCGGTGATATGAATATGGTTTTCACAGGTACCTTGGCTAATATAAATGCTGCAATGGCAACACTTTCATTTACACCAAATTCTAATTTCAATGGACAGGAAATTTTATCGGTTAGCATTGATGATCAAGGCAACACAGGTACACCAGGAGCCGCTAAAACAGATCAATTGATTACTATTAATATAGGCGCTGTCAATGATGCGCCCATTCTTGATAATAGTGGTGTTCCTCAATTAACTTCTATTCCTGAAGATGTGGACGATGCCTCTAATCCTGGCAATACAATTGAAAATATAATAGGCAGCACAATTACGGATGCTGATGGTCCTTTACAAGGCATTGCAATTACAGCATTAGATATTATAAATGGTGTTTGGCAATATTCTATTAACGATGGCGCCAATTGGACGGAAATTGGTCCCGTAAGCGATAATGCTGCATTGCTTCTTAAAGCTGATACGCATACTTCTATGCGCTTTGTACCAAAACCTAATTATAACGGACCAGCAAACTTTTCGTACCGTGCTTGGGATCAAACGAGTTCAAACCCAGATACTACTCCTAATGGCGGGGCAACAGCTTTTAGTGCTAATGTTGATACCGCACAAATTAATGTAACACCCGTCAATGACGCGCCCATTAATACGGTGCCTTTACTTCCGATTGTAACCAGCGAGAATACTGCCGTTGCAATTCCAGGTGTATCTGTTGCAGATGTTGATATAAATGAAACAGCTGCACCGAACAATACGATTAAGGTTGATTTGCTCACAGATGTAGTCGGGGGCACAATGAATGTTAT
>JAUYSY010000058.1 GCA_030696155.1 Alphaproteobacteria bacterium
TTTAAAACGAATGATATGTAAAATCGGGCCAAAAACTTCTTTTTCTAATACAGAAAGATGTGAAATTTCAAAAGCATGTGGTGCTACAAAATGGCCTTTAACACAATCAGGTGACAATGTTGCTTTATGAATAAGTTTGGCTGTTTGAGTCATTTTTTCGGCGTGTTCTAAAAGCGTTTTTTGAGCGCCTGCATCAATAACAGGACCAATATCCGTTTTAAGATGACGTGTGTCACCAATATCCAATTCATCCATAGCACCTTTAAGCATATCGATGACTTTATCGGCAATATCGTCTTGAACAAAAGCGACGCGTAAGGCAGAGCAACGTTGTCCAGCACTTTGGAAGGATGACGCGATCATGTCGCTGACGACTTGTTCAGGCAAGGCAGAGGAATCAACGATCATAACATTTTGACCACCCGTTTCGGCAATGAAGGGTACAATCACGCCTCGTTTTTGGGCAAGGGTTTGATTGATATGCCATGCAGTTTCTGTCGATCCTGTGAAGGCAACGCCTGCAATTTTGGGATGTGCAATGAGGAATTGACCGATTTCGCTGCCTTTACCGGGCACTAAATGAAGCACTTCTTTGGGAACGCCTGCTTGGTGGAATAAAGTGACCGCAAGATGAGCGATAAGGGGTGTTTGTTGCGCAGGCTTAGCAAGAACGGCATTGCCTGAGGCAAGAGATGCTGCTATTTGGCCAGCAAAAATGGCAAGTGGAAAATTCCAAGGACTGATGCATAAGAAAGTGCCACGTCCATGGAGCGATAAATGATTTGTTTCACCAGTAACACCTTGAAGGTTTAAAGGTGTTTCGAAATGTTTTTTGGCGAGCAGACCATAATATCTACAAAAATCTGCAGCTTCCCTGATTTCAGCGATTGCATCATTAAGTGTTTTACCACCTTCTTTAATGCAAAAAGCTATAAAGCTGGGTGCATTTTCTTCAATAAGATCAGCTGTTTTTTGAAGAATGTCGCAGCGTTTTTGGCCGCCTAATCTATCCCAATCTTCATAATGTGCATTGGCGAGATCAATTGCTTTTTCAGCAAGTGCAGTGCCAGCATTATACACAACGCCAATTTTTTCTTGCGTATTGGTGGGGTTAAAACGTCCTTCTTTACGGCATTCATCTATATTGATTGCAATATCACCAATAATAGGTTTGCATTCCCAATGGTAATCAATATTTTTGATGTCGGTGGAAAGATTTAAAAGCACTTGAGGGTCAGAGATATCAAAGCCTTTTGAATTGGAACGATCCGGGTAAATATCATGCGGAATAGGCAAATGCGGGTGAGGGTAGGAAATAAGTTTTTTAGTGCGTTCAATCGGATCTTGAATGATTTGATCAATAGGGGTTGTTTCATCAGCTAAACGATTGACGAAAGATGTGTTCGCACCATTTTCAAGTAAGCGTCTTACAAGATAGGATAATAATTCTTCATAACCACCCACGGGCGCGTAAACACGGCAAGGAATGCCTAATTTTTGAGCTGGAACGATTTCATCGTATAATTCCTCGCCCATGCCATGTAAACGTTGGAATTCAAAATTCTTATTATTTTTGGCGTGTTCTATAATCCAGGCAGCCGTTTGTGCATTATGGGTCGCAAATTGTGGATAAAAGTGTTTGTTATTGCTGAGTAATTTTTGAGCGCAATGAAAATAGGAAAGATCCGTCGATGATTTGCGTGTAAAGACAGGATAGGATTCAAAGCCACGTTCTTGCGCACGTTTAATTTCAGCATCCCAATAAGCGCCTTTAACAAGTCTCACCATGAAACGTCGATGATGTTTTTCAGCACATTCGCTTAAATAATCAAGAACAGCGCCTGCGCGTTTTTGATAGGCTTGAACGGCGAGTCCTAATCCGTCCCAATCCTTTAAGCTTGGATGACCTGAAACCATGTTGATAAGTTCGAGTGATAATTCAAGACGATCAGCTTCTTCAGCATCGATCGTAAGGCCAATATTGCCAGCTTTTGCGTTTTGTGCGAGTTGAAGCAATTTTGGGAAAATTTCTTTAAGCGACCTGTCACGTTGTGCGAATTCATAACGCGGGTGGAGCGCTGATAATTTAACCGAAAGACCAGGGCCTTCGAAAATGCCTTTGCCAGCTGATGCTTTTTGGATTGCTTCAATCGCCATTGTATAGGAATTAAAGTAACGTTCAGCATCTTTCATTGTTTTGGCGGACTCGCCCAACATATCATAAGAATAGCGATAACCGATTTTTTCATTGGGTTGAGCGCGTTTAACAGCAGATTCAATCGTTTCGCCCATGACAAATTGTTTGCCCATAATGCGCACGCCACGATATAAAGCCGTGCGGATCACAGGTTCGCCTGTTTTCCCGATAAGTTTTTTAAAAATCGACCATGGATTGGCGTTTACATTTTCTGTGAGATTAAGCACCTTGCCTGAAAACATGAGGGCCCATGTCGAAAAATTCACAAAAGTTGAATCGCTTTTCCCACGATGTAAGTCCCAATTGGCGGTGGATAATTTGTCACGAATAAGTTTTTCAGCTGTATCCGTATCAGGAATGCGTAAAAGTGATTCGGCAAGGCACATTAAAACAGCGCCTTCTTGGCTTGACAGAGAATATTCAGATAAAAAAGCATCGATGCCTGATTTGCCTTCACGTGCTTTGCGTGCAGCTTCGACAAAATGTGCCGCACGTTTTTGTGTGTTTTGATGTTGTTCGGGCGTTTGGGTGGTTTTTCGAAGAAGCTCTTCAACAATATCTGATTCGTCGATGCGATAGAGACGCGCGAATTCATTGAAATAAGGGGATAAAGGCAGATCAGCTTCTTTGAGGAACATCGAAATCTCGTAATTTGTTTATATGAGTACAGAGACTATAACATAAGACAACAGAGGGCAGAAGAGCTTATAAAGGGGGAGGGTGTTTGTGATGGTTTTTAGGATATTTATTTTTCTGCGGGATATCTATGAGTGCATTATTTATAATAAAAACTCCCACTTACGTGGGAGCCTTCTAATATTCTTTATAATTCATCATGCTTTACAACATGTAGTAATTTTCCTAGTTCGATGGCAACTTTAGAAATTGCTTCTGGAGATTTACCAAAACACATTCCATCTGAATTCCCATAGTGCATGACCGTTATTCCATTGCAATTTTCAATTGCAACACCTGCATTAGGGTGATCGTAATAAATTGTATTTTCGGTTTTTTTATTTCCTGATATATCCAAACAAGCGGACTTCATTTTGCAAAAAGAAGTATTACTTAGATTTGGATCAGCTGATGTGTAAGGAATTATTTCTACATTGCAGGATTTTTCATAAGAACCAGTAAAAGCAACACAAGGTTTTTGTTCTTGTAATAAATGAGAAGAAGAACCTTGAAAGCTTAATGTGCCATTTTTATTGTCTAACAATAATCCATTAACAGGTTGATAATATATTTCATTTTTACCCTGAGGAATAGAGGTTTCGATTCGATCACAATGGGCAGTTAACTTGCATGAATTTACAGGAACATTTGGATCTGAACTTTTATAAGGTTCGATGGAAATATTCTTACAACTATGTTTCCACGGGCCTTCAGGGATAGGGCAATTACTTTCATCTGAAATCTCGATAGCCGCAACAGGCGAAATCAAATTCGCAAACAATTGTGCTGTTGCAACATAACCAAGAAGAACGCCCCAATTATTCGCTACGTATTGAAAACCAATGTTTTTAAAACCTTTGAAATTTGAACGAAAGGATCCTAAAAGACTTTCTCTGCCTAAAAAATACTGATGGATACCATAATCAAGCTTAGAAGAATTTGGAACAGTATATCCTGAAAAAGCAAATAATTGGTGGATTTCAGAAGAAGAAACGCCACATTCAACAAGGATATTAATTAAGTTTTTTAGGACATCTTCCATAGAGGAACTTTTACGAATCAAAGAATTTATTTCATCAATAGTAATAAAATTATTCTGATCTTCAAAAAAAATTTTTACGTTTTTCAAGAGAATTTCTTTTTCATGATTTAAATTATCTAAAGCAACATCATTTTGAATTGATTGATAAATTTCTTCAATATCGGTTTTTTGTGCACCCATTTTTTGAAGTTCTTTAATAAAATTTTGTGTAGCATCTTTTAAGCATTTACTATTGTAAATAGAGTCAGTATTTAGCTCAATATTATTTGAATCACTCCAACTTAACAATAAAGTTGAAAGAAAGAGTTTTTGTTCATTCAAAATTTCTTTGTTAAAATTTGCAAAAGAACATGTGACATTTTGAAAAATTAGAAAAAAGAACAAAACTTTTGAAAGCGTAAATTTTCTCATATAGAGCTCCATGGTTTGATGTTTATTAAGATTCAATCTACGGGACAAAAATATAGTTTGTGGCTAAATCTATCAACAACCCACCTGTTTCCCTGAACCAGTGAGAGTCCAAAGGACTCGAATGCCGATTCAGGGTCCATATAATAATCATGATCAAGGATCATGACATGCTTAAAAACTTTAGAATCATGCTCTTGGGAGCATGAATTTCGTTTTGGATCCTGAATCTTCGTATGAAGCTTCGCTTCAACTGAATCTTCGTATGAAGCTTCGCTTCAACGCGTTCAGGAAAACAAAGGTGTGTGGGCAAGTTTTTAGCATGGAAATAAAAATTGTCCCGTAGATTGATTGATATTACACTTACTATATGTTTCGATATTTATCAATGACATAGACATGTTTGTTGAGATAATTTTTATTACTTTTAGCGTGTGGCTTTGGAATTTCAGGAAAAATATTTAAAGAAGCTGCAATGATGCACTTAATAAATTTTTTAAAAGCGCATCACAGTAGTTTCTTTTTTTAATTATGAATTATTTTCCTCTATCATTATTTCGTCATCATCATTTTCATAATGTTCACGAAGTCCCTCCACAAAATCATATATTTTTTCTAATGGCTTATCCAGCATTGTCCAAAAATCTTGCGTATATTGGGCTGCGTTTCTTAATTTAAGAATAATGTTATCTTTAATAAGATCGCGTCGTTGATTTGTATTTAGGCTGGTTTGCAAGTTTGCATATTCTACCTCTTGTTGTGCTAATTCTAGAACAATCTGCAAGAAATTGGTGATATCCACTTTAGTTGTGTCATCAATGTTTAGTACATTAAGAAATTGCTCAAGCATGTTATAGGATCTGCCATATTCACATGCTTGCCCACCTGTGAGGGCTCTTTTAAAGCTTATTATATTGCCATCATCATCTTGTTTGCCGGCAAAAACATCTACGTATTCAAAATTTGAATAGGCTAAATTGTTTCTTAAGGTTAGAAACTTATCTTCTAAATCATCTTCGTTTGGCGTTGTTGCGTGAATATTTAAAATTGTTCTAAGCAAAAGAGCAAATAAACCTTGAGTATAAACACCTTTTTGGGGTTTTAAAAACTCTTCATTAGGTTTGGATACAGATCGTATAATTTTTAATATTAGTTGTTTTGCGTGATAACACAAAAAAGAATCTATATATTCTGTAATCTCTGCGGATGAAAGAATAGGATTGTTTTCAGAAAATCTTTTGGTTTCATGTAAATGAACGCATGCTTTGTTAAATATTTCTCTGAAAGATATATCTTTTTCTTCAGGTGTCATTTCAGGATTATTTTTAAGTTCGTCAAAATAATGCTCTAAAAAAGAAGCAAATTCATCATGTAATTTAATTTCTTTTGGACAAGAATTTAATCTATCTATAAGGACGTCCAGATTATTTGAAAATTGATCTAACAGATCATCAAAATTTGCCGTATCTGACGTGGGTATTTCTAGGGTTTTAAAAAGAAAGTGCTCAAATTTTTTGATATCAGATTCAGGAATAAATAAATCGAAAACAAAGTCTATTTTGAAGTGAATCGCCCTATTTGTTTTTTGGTCGTTCATCGTTCCGTCTGGATTATAAAATCTTTTAGCTCTATCATGATTAACTTCATATTCATTTAAAGGAAATTTTTTATAGATTTCTTGGATCATATCATCGACTACTTTATGAGTTTCTTTAGTATGAAGGGATTGTCGATCATTATAGTTTATGTCCACTCCATTAAGTCTTGCAATAATTTGATTTAAGGTCCGTCTAATATCTATAAGCTCATAATAAATATCATTGTTACCCATTTTTATGCGTTGAGAAGATCTTAATAGATCTGGCTCAGTTTCAAGGCAGGGTGAAAAATAATGAAAAATATCATTTAGTTTGTTACGTTCATTTTCATTTAAATTTTGGTATCTATCAGGATGTGCAATATGTGTTAATTGTTTATCAAATATATTTGATAATAAAACGCCGATATCAATATGTGCATTTGTGATGTGGTAAAAAATGAGTTTAGGAATGTTTTCGATGAATGTATCAGAGTGATTTGGAAAATAATTTCTAAGCAAGTTTTTGAGATGATTGTCTTGTAAGGCATTGATAGAATGTATGGCTTGTATTTTACGGTGTAAATGTCTTAAATTTTCTAATGCTTTAATGGCTTCGTTGGACTCAGTTTTGTTTTTAGATAGATCCATTAATGTAAGCAAAAATGAAGATATATTTTCTAATGCTTTATGTACGCATTGTAAACTACTTGGTTTGTCAAACAAGTGAAATAAGTTGTTTAATAGAGGGCCTTCTTTTTTTAAAAAATCTCTATACGTTACAGGGCTCGAATTTAAAGGGATTGGATTAATATTATATAATATTTGCAGCGGGATCGTGCAAATATCTTCGTCGGTTAAGTTTGAAAAATTGTTTTTAATGTTTCTAATAAATGAAAATTGTTCTATTTCATCTAAATCTATGATGTTGTTATTGTTTATTTCTAATGAATTTATAAATAGATTAAGTTGGTTTCCAAGTGTGTCAATATCTATGCATTGACGCATGAATGCAAAGAATTTTTCTTGTGTTTTCTTGTTGATGTTTTCAATGGATAAAAGAATTTTACAGAGAAATTTTATTTTTACAAAGGATAATTGCTTGCATAAAATGAGTGCTTTTTGCCAAGAATCACCAAATTTTTCTTTAAATAAGGGGATGTAATGTGTTGAAATTTGGTTAAGTTCATGATCATCCATGCCATAAAAACTTGAATTTCTAAAATAAGCGATGGTATATTCATCTTTTAGTTCGAATAGATGTGGAAATTTAGTATAAAATGCGTTGAATTCTTCTAAAAAAATATTTTCGTCTTTATCTTTGTTTATGTGTAGTGCTTTTTTAAGAGAATTTTTTAAATCAGGGGGTAAACTTTGAAAAAACATTTTATTATTTTCAGTAAGATTTTTATATGATGTTGAAAAAATAATCTCTGATTGCAGTAATGTGTTATTGATAATTATGTTGTTTTCTTGATGAGAATAGATCTGATTGTACTCATTAATATATTGACGAATTCTTTCTTCTGTGAATTTTTTTTTATTTAAATTGATTGCATATGAAAGTACCGTCGATATAAAATCGTTTGATTTACCTTCTTGTATTAATTGATCAATGATGGTGTTAATTAAAGCGATCTTATCTTTTTTTAAATCTTTTGTTAGAATTTTAGTCATGCTTGTAATAGTGTTTTTGTTTCCTTTGTGTGTGGGTGAAAATGATTTAAATATAATATCAATTAAGTTCATATCGTTGTCGATATTTTTGCGATATAAATTTTTGAAATATTTTGCTAATGATACTAATAGATTGCTGTTTTGACTAATAGTTATATTTTTGCAATAAAGTTTTTTAAAAGCATTAAGAAAATCTGTTTTTTCAACATCATCTTTTATTTCATTTCTAATAAAATCTAAATATACTGAATTTCTGTTTGGAAGTGCTTTAATTAAATCTTCCCAGCTAAGTGTTTCTGGGTAGTTGCTTTGTTGCTCAGTTTCAAGTTTTGTTAATTTTCTTTTTTTTATGATGTTTCCATCCTCTTGTTCTTCTGGATTTCCCCTTTTGCCTAAATTATTGTCTTCTCCATTTTTAGTGGCATATAAAGGTCCCATTAAAAGGATAGTTGATAGAATGAATAAGGCGTTTAATTTTACTTTCATAATGATTTCCTGTGTGTTGAATAATATTAAGGTGTTTTTTATTTAAATATGTATTAATAATAATGCGCTTATTAATAAGTGCAAGACGCATCTATCTATAACATTATTGATTTTCCTCCTCTATGATGATTTGATCATCATCTTCAAAGTGTTCGCGAAGACCATCAACAAATTCATCTATTTGTTTCAAAGGATCCTTTATGTTTTGCCAAAAATCCTGCGCATATTTACTAGGATCGGATAAGGAAAGAATAATATTTTCTTTAAGTTGGTCTAATTTATCTTCAACTGTACCAGTAGACGCATTAATGCGTTCTACTTCTGGTTGTGCTAATGCAATAAAAATTTGATTAAAATTGGATGGATTGATGGAGACAACATCGTTAACGTGTATCATATTTAAAAATTGTTCAATAATGTTGTATGTTTGTCCAAATGTGCATGCTGATAGGTCAAGGCTATATTCAAGGCTTGCATAAGCTAAGTTGTTCCTTAATGTTAGAAACTTGTCTTTTAAATCGTTTTGGTTGGGTGTCGTTGCATAAATGTTTAAAATGACTCTGAGTAAGAGAGCAAATAATCCTTGCGAATATTCGCGTCTTTTAGGTTGTGAAAATTCGTTTATTTTTCGTGCAGCATTTTGAGCTATTGAGAGTAGTAATTTTTTGGCTCTGTAACGTAAGAAAGCATTTTCATATTCACGAATTTCTTCTATAGAGAAAACAGGGCCATATTCATGAAATCTACATTCTTTTTGTAGCTGAATGCAGGCTTTGTTGAATAATTCTCGAAAAGATATGTTTTTCTCATGTTCGCTAATTTCAGGATTGTTATCAAATTTATTTTTATAATCTGTAAAATAAGTATGGAATACTTCACTCATTTTATACTCATCGTAGGATGAATTTAACAATATTGCATTTTCGTGATCAGAATTATTTTCGTCATAGTTAATTATATAATTAAAAATATCTTTTGGCGTGTTTAATATTTCATGAAGGAAAAAAAGATGTTTATGTAAATCAATGTCTGGAACAACAGATTTTAATATAAGTTCTATACCTATATTGTTTAATGTTTTAGTTTTTTGCGCGTTTATTGTACCATCTTCGTTGTAATAATGTAAAAATTTGTTGGCATTATATTTATAATTATCTAATGGAAACTTTTTCCATAAATCTTGAATCATGTCGTCAGCTGCTTTATGCGATGCTTCAGAGTGAACTGATTGACGCTCTTCGTAATTTATGTGGGTGCCACGTAAGTGTGCATAGATTCTATTTAATGATGATCTTATTTCTTGAAGTTGGGTATAAATTTGATCATCCTTTGCCTGTATTCCCTTTTCAAGGCACTCTTCGCAAAACTTCATTTCATCAAGTTGGTCGTAATATTGCTTTATATAATCTGTAAAGTATTTAAGAATTGTTTTGATTTCTATGCGTTCAGCTTCAGTTAAATTTGGTTGATTGGGATTTCTAAAAAGTGTGTTTAATGTTCTAAATATACTATCAAGGCTGGCTCTTATATTTTCGTCATTTATTCTCATATAGAGAAAAACTTGGCTTGGAATCTTAAGAATAATGTGTTCGGGTATATTGGGTAAAAAACCTTTAAAAATTTTTTGTAAATTATCTTCTAAGTTTATCATATTGTTATATTTATAAAAAAAATTATGTATTGTATGAATAGAATTATTAATATTGTCTAGTATTTTAATATTTGTATTTATCTTAATTTCTGTTGAAAGATTGTTTTGGTCGTCTGTTTTTTGAAAAGATGAAAAAAGAGTGTTTATTTTACTTTTTAATAATACGTAAAACGTTTTTAGTGATTGAGAATTGCCCATTATTAAATTAAATCTTTCTATTTCTATTATGATATGAGTAAGATATAAGCGAATTTTAGAATTTTTAATTTTTGAATTATTTACAAATTCAAGAATAATGGAATAGATTGTATCAATCATTTCGTATTCATGTGTTTTTTCTATATTGTCTTCATTTAAAAAGTTAAATATTGAACATAAAAATCGTTTAATTTCTTTAAAATTATCTGGATAATTTTTGTTTTCTAAACAAGTAAAAGTAGCATTGTATAAAATTACTATTTGAATATTGTTGAGTGTTTTTTCCGAAATATCCGGAAAAACATCCTTGAATTGTTTTTTTACACTAGATGATGGCGGTTCTATGCCGATAATATTGCTTGCAAAATGGATTAAATTATTTTGTATAATGCTTGAAGGATTTTCTATTGCTGAAAGAAGATTACAAAATAAACTTATTTGATCAAAAGAAAGATCTGCGCATAAGCAGATTGCTTCTTTCCATTTTTTGCCCAATTTTTCTTTAAATATATTAACATATTCATTCGAAAAATTTTTTAGTTGGTCATCGCTCATTGAGAGGAAAGAGTTTATGTTGAAATGACGACACATTGAATCAATAGGGTGTTGTCGAGAACGATAATTATTTTTTTTATAGTTTGTTTTAAATATATATGGAAAATTTTTATGAAATTTTTTTATGTTTGCTAAAAGAAAGTTTTTTTTATCGTTGCTTATATTTTTTAAAGTTGATTTTATTATTTGTTGATTTTTTGTTGATAATAACAAAAAATATTTTTTATTTTCGTCATTTATTGAATTGTTAAAAAATTCTAAAAAAGAGATTTCATCTTTGCTATTTTGATTTATTAACATGATGTTTTTTTTATTATTTTTTATTGTTGAATTTGTTTTTTCGTAATCATTAACATATGTTTGTACATTTTCATCTGATATATTTTTATTGTCCAAAATGTAGTTAAAAACGCTAAAAAGCAAAGTTGGGCACTTGTTTTCTTTTTCAAGTCTATCAATTGTTTTTTTTATAAAATTAATTTTTTCTTTTGTTACGCTTGCCTTTATAAATTTATTAAGGACATCTGGCATGCTAAAGGTTATTTCTTTTGATTTGGATGTAATTTTATGAAAAATATCAATTAAAATCATATTATTGTCAATATTTGTTCGATATTTCTTTTTAAAATATTTTGCTAATATTATTGCTGTTTTTGAATTTTGTAAAAGTGTTGTATTTTTTTTGTATATTTTTTTAAAAGCATTAAGAAAATCTTCTTTTTCTTTTTCATCAGTGATTTCATTTTTGATAAAATTTACATAAGTTGAAGTTTTTTTTTCGAGTGATTTTAATAATTCTTCCCAAGTGATTGGTCCTGGATAATTCAGTTCTTGTTCCATTTCTAATCGTGATAATTTTCTTTTTTTTAACAGTTTTTTGTTTTCTTTTTTTTCTTCACGTTTCCTTTTTTTTGGATTTATAGCATTGTTTTGGTTAGGATTTGGGACAAGATGGTCTATTATATTTTGATCTTCATCATTTTCTTCTTCATCTTTAATTGAATTGGTTGAATTTTCTTGGTTTTTAGTGGCATATAGCGACCCCATTGCAAAGAAAGTTGATAAGATAAATGAGTAAATCAATGTTTTTTTCAAAATAATCTCCAGGAATTAAATAATAGAGATCTTTTTACCACATATGCTTTCTGATTACAATAAATTTGTTAAACAATGGTGTTGATTTCAGTAATAGTAATACCACTATATTTTTTTAAATAATTTTTTGATTAAAATAGTTTTGATATATTCTTTTGAAACGTATAAAGGGGCGATAATAGAAACTTCATGGGATGTTTCAGGATCGAGTGCGCTTGCTTTTATTGAAGTGCCAATCGTAATGAACTCAAAATAAATGTTTTTTTCTCGCGCATTTACCCGCATTTTGAAATAGTTTGGCTGTAACGCAAAAGATCATTCCAAAAGGATTCTAATTTTTTAAGTCCCTCATTTGTATGATTTATATCTTTGGGTGTTAATCCAAATTGTTGTAGTTTTTTGATCTGGGTATCTATAAAGCCATCCATGATTTTTTTGAACTGATGGCCTTTGTAAGTGAGGGTGACTTTAATTGATCTTTTGTCTTGGCGGGATCGATGTAAATCAATATATCCTGATTGATGAAGTTTTTGGGCGTTATACGAAACATTTGACCCTAAATAATAGCCATGAGACGTAAGTTCGCTCATTGTGACTTCGTCTTCGACGATATTAAAAAGAATCAAACTTTGGACAGCATTAATGTCTTCAACGGCGCGTTTATCGAGTTCAGCTTTAATCACTTCCAGAAATTGTCTATGAAGTTGCTCTATTAATTTGATAGATTCTAAATAACTAGCTTTCACGACACTCACTTATCACACATTATAGCGGAATAACTCGAAAACACTACAATCCTTCTACTTTCCGCGGATTGACCCTGAGAGATCTACACGAATTTAAACACAGCGAAATCGTAGTATTTCGTCGTTGCGATGAGTCGAAGACGAAGAAGCAATCCAGAAAATAGCCTTTCAAAAGCTATAAATGTTGATTTTAAGACTGGATTGCCGCGCAGCTTCGCTGCTCGCAACGACGGGTTTCTATTCTTTTCAACATGTTACACGAATTATTTCGTGTAGATCTCTCAGGGTCAAGCCGCGGGGCTTAGAGGTCCGGAGGGCTACTCAAATCTTAGTTCTTTTGCATCTTTAGGATTAAAATAAGTATCAACCTGTTGAGCTGAAATATCATCAAGTTTTGAAGGTTGCCAAATGGGTTTTTGATCTTTATCAATTAAAAGAGCACGAACACCTTCGAAAAACTCATTTTCATTCATGAAGGATTGACTTAGACGATATTCCATCTCAAGACCTTTTTTAAGGTCTAGGTTTTTGCCTAATATTATTTGTTTGTGCGTTACCTTCAAGCTGGTAGGCGATTTTTGCATTAATTGATCAGCACAATTTTTTGCCCATGAATCATCTGTTGCTTTTAATGTGGTGATGATGCTGTTGATATCTTTTTGGCCAAAACAATGCTCTATGATTTTTTCTTTGTTTTTAAGGGGATGCGTGCCTGGATCTTGATGTATTTCTGATAATATATCGTCTATTTGTTGAAAAGAATCGTCGCCCCATTGGGTTTCGATTAATGTTTCTTCAAGCGCGGGGAGGGAGGATGAAGATGTATAATGTGTAACGAGTCCTAAAGCGTAAGAATCTTTGGCGTCAATTTTATCGCCAGTGAGGCCTAAATATAAGCCCATTGCGTCTGGACAACGGGATAAGAAATGCGTGCCGCCGACATCAGGGAAAAAACCAATATTTGTTTCGGGCATGGCGAAAATGAGTTTTTCAGTGGCTAAACGATATTTTCCATTGATTGAAACGCCTGCACCTCCACCCATGGTGATACCATTTAAAAAAGAAATATATGGCTTTGGGAACGTATTAATTAAATAATTGAGGTTATATTCATCTTCGTAAAATTGTATTAAAAAATCGTGCTCACCTTGTTGTTTTGCATGATACATGGCGCGCACATCGCCACCTGCACAAAAAGCTTTATCGCCTGCGCCTTTTACTAAAACGGCTTTAATGCTGTTATCATCAGCCCATACTTTTAATTGCTTGGTGAGTGTTTTAATCATTGCGTAATTTAAGGCATTTAAAGCCTTTGGTCTGTTTAGTGTTAAGATGCCTAGATTGTTACGTTCTTGGATAATGATTTCGTCGTGATGACTCATTTGTTTTTCCTTTAATTTTCCAATAGTTTTTTAGCAATGATGACACGCATTATTTCATTCGTGCCTTCAAGAATTTGGTGTACGCGTAAATCCCTGAAGAATCGTTCGATCGGGTAGTCTTTTAAATAACCATAACCGCCATGTAATTGAAGTGCTTGATTGACGACATCAAAACCGATATCAGTTGCAAAACGTTTGGCCATGGCGCAATGAAGCGTTGTGTCAGGGTGATTATTATCAAGAGAATGTGCAGCCCGATAAACCATTAATTGTGCCGCTGATAATTCCGTTGCCATATCCGCGAGTTTGAATTGAAGTGCTTGAAAATCCGATAGTTTATGACCAAATTGTGATCGCGATTGAATATAATCTTTGGCGGCAGTAAGGCATGCATTGGCACCACCAAGAGAGCATGCTGCAATATTAATGCGGCCACCATCAAGGGCTTTCATAGCAATTTTAAAACCTTCACCTTCTTGGCCTAATCTATTTTCAATGGGAATTTTACACTCATTAAACTGTACAATTGCCGTTGGTTGACTATTCCAACCTAATTTTTTCTCAGGTTTCCCAAAACTTAGTCCAGGTGTGTTTTTATCAATTAGAAGGCAGGAAATGCCTTTGGCACCAGGTCCATTGCTACGTACCATGACAAGGTATAAATCACTGACGCCAGCGCCTGAAATAAAAGCCTTGCTACCATTAACGATATAATGATCGTCTTTTAAAACAGCTTTTGTTTGAAGGGAGGCAGCATCTGATCCAGCATTAGGTTCAGTCAAACAATAACTGGAGAAATGCTCCATATTCATCAATTTGGGCAAAAATCGATTGCGTTGTTCTTCTGTGCCAAATTGATCGATTAATCCTGCAACCATATTATGGATTGAAAGATAGGCTGCACTTGATACACAGGCGGAGGATAAGGATTCAAATAATAAAGCCGCTTCTATGCGACCTAGACCCGAACCACCAACATCTTCTTTGACATAAATGCCTGCAAACCCTAAAGATGCTGCTTTTTTAAATGTTTCAATAGGAAATGTTTTTGTTTCATCCCAATGCCCAGCAAAGGGTTTCAATTCGTTGTCAGCAAAATCTTGCGCAAGATCTTTAAGGGAGTTTTGGGCGTCAGATAAAATAAAGTCCATCAATTCCACATTTTTTTAGGTATTAAGGTTCTAGATAGAATGTAACTCTACTAGTTTAAATAAAATTCAAATGAATGGAAGTCTTAAATAAAAAAAATTATTGATTTATAGGAAGTGAGATTAAACAGTCACGTTTGTTGGATATTTTCATAAATTCTCAGCTTTTGGGAATGGGGATGCAATTATTTATCCAAAAACTCATATCCGTTCTTCCCCCTATCATTTTTGGATCAAAAATTATACACTCTAGTGAATTCTAGTAACTTTCCAGGAGGGGAGTGTGAATTTTGAACACCTTCCCTCCTACGTCCCGCGGCAAGTCCCTTGGGATACATAAAACTTGTTGAAAAGTGCCGATGAATATTAATTATTTTACTTTTTCAGCATGGACCCCGCGGTCAAGCCGCGGGGCGTAGCAGGGGGTTGTCTAGTTACGAATTCTATGCATTACATTGTTCTTATGATAGGTAGATTATGATCACCCTTAAGCATATAAAAAACGCAGCACAGATTATTGAAAATGATATTTTTAGGACGCCTCTTGTTTTTTCACCACAGCTTGCAAGTGTTTTGGGTGTTAAGGAAGTTGTTCTGAAGTTAGAAAATTTGCAATATACCGGGTCTTTTAAGGAAAGAGGCGTTGTTAACAAATTAGCAGAATTAACACCTGCCCAGCGTGCACAAGGTGTCGTCTGTGCGTCTGCCGGGAATCATTCACAAGCATTGGCCTATCATGCATTACGCATGAATATTCCTGCGAGCGTTGTGATGCCAGAAACAACGCCTTTGAATAAAATTTCAAGATGCCGTTCTTATGGACCACAGGTGATTCTGTCTGGTCAAATTCTGGATGAATCTATAATCATTGCTAAAGAAATTGCTAAAAATGAAAAGAAAGTTTTTATTCATCCTTTTGATGATGTGTCAATTATTGCAGGGCAGGGAACAATTGGTCTTGAAATATTTCAAGATAAACCAGATTTAGATTATTTGATTGTACCTATT
>JAUYSY010000059.1 GCA_030696155.1 Alphaproteobacteria bacterium
CTTAAATTGTCTTCCACACCCCTGTCTCTTTTTTACATACGTGCTTAAAAGATACAAAAGCACTGTAGAAAACTTAAGAATGCCTAGAATCAAGCTCCATCTCACTGACCCATTGATCTTGAATCGTTACAAGCATCTTCAAGGTCTTTTGCGCGCGATCAAGTTCAAGCGCTCCCCTTCCAATGAGGTTGTTGGCGTTCTTAACGTGATCAACATGGCAAACGCACTGAAAAGTGAATTGAGCGCTATGCATATTGAGTTTTTCCCATATTAAGAACCTCCATTAGGTATTTGTGATTCCAGCCCGCAGTTTTACGTCGACAAGAAATCCCATTTTTATGTGTTTTTTCCTGCGTTAGTAAGTTCAAAGCAATTCGCCTTACTGTTGCTAGGTTCTGGGCTGAGTGCCCCGCTCTTGCTCTGTTCAGGTCCTCTTTAAAGCTTACGTCTAAAGACCAATGCAAATTGATTTCAATAGACCAATGTTTTCGGGCCGCTCTCATAAAACCATCTATATCTTCGTCCAAGCTGGTAATAAAATAACGCTTAGATCTTTCTACGTCATTGTTGGTTGTCCTTGTCACTTCAAGCATTCCAATGCTTTTCATCCCTAGCCATCAGAATTGGAACATAACAGGATCCCTTGCTGATATGAGAGTGTATCGGCGTGTTTCTGTGCGACCATGATCATGAACTTTTTCGACTTTGCGTTTGTTGAGCATTTTTTTAAATTGTCGGACTTCTCCAAGAGCAAAGATATTCGCAATGTCTTGGTAGAGAGTTGGCTGATTTTCTTTCAAAGATAAAACATAATTACCACCTTGTTCAATGATTTGAAGAGCAATGCTTTTCTGACACCCCATTGCATCAATGGTAACAATGCTATTGCTAATATCTAACATGTTGAGCAATCGTGGAATGGCCTCTATCTCGTTCGATTTTTCCTCGGTCTTTACCTGAGCAAGCATCAAACGATTATTCACTGCCCAAGCACTCACCAAATGTAATGCCTTTTTATTTTTTCTCTTGTTTCCTGAGCCTCTTAAGGTTTTCCCGTCAATAGCAATAATTTCCTGATCTCTATCAATCTCTAGGGATTCAATCCACTGGCGAAAGCAGGCTTTAAATTTGCTGGGATTGATTAGAGAAAAAACACGTCCAAAGGTATCATGAGACGGAATACCATTGGGAAGTTCTAAAAATGTGCTTAACCACTCATATTTTGCAATCCCAAACTCATTTACTTCTTCCCATGTGTCCGCACCACATATGGTTGCTAGAATTGTGATAACCAGAATATCTGTGAGATTATGCCTCAAGTTGCGATGATTATCTAACCGAGGATCTTCCAATGATTTGAAATGTTCAAGAAATGTTTGTTATAAGTTCAGCATCTATACCTCACAATTATTGTTTTTATAATTGCTAGGTATATCTTAAAAATCGTTTTTAGACAATTACAGGAGCGTTATTTATCCTCACTTTTCAGTGCGTTTGCCATGAACTAACAACAAGGGCTGCAGTCAAGTATGGCCGCATGGCCAAGGATTTTATGATCTTCATAATATAACCTATGTTTTACAATGGATAAAAGCGATTGAGTTCAACCTAAAGAGGTTGAGTTACCGTCGCCACCAATGTAA
>JAUYSY010000060.1 GCA_030696155.1 Alphaproteobacteria bacterium
TTTAAATATTCATGATGAATTATCAACTTTGGGCATGAATTTAAAAGCACGTTATGTGTTGGAAGATAATAAATTTTTGTTGGATGGCTCTGATTTTGTTTTAGGTTTTATGCATTGTCCTATTATGGGTGATATTAGAACACCTTATGATGCGCCAAAATTTGCACTTAATATGACTTTTCCAAAATTGATTAAATCAGAAGAATTATTGGCTGTTTTTCCGTCAGGTCTTTTACGCGCGCCTTATCTTTGGTTGAAAGAGCATTTAAAATCAGCCGAATTACGTGATTTGGCGGCATTAATTGAGTTTTCAGAAGAAAAAGGTTTTGATGTAAAGGGACAATTTAGTTTTTCAAATTTAGGATTAACTTATTTTGGTCATTTGCCACCTTTACAAAATATAAAAGGTTCTGGGCTTTTTACAAAGGATATTATTCAGTTTGACCTTGATAAAGGAATGGTTAATAAGCTTGATTTTACTAAAAGTCGCGCGACCATTACTGATTTAGCGGGAGACATTCAACATATTATAATAGATACAAAGTTATCAGGTGATATTCAAAATGCTTTAGAGGTTGCAAATCAAAAACCATTGGCTTATTTGGATAAAATTGGATTTAAGCCATCGAGTTTTGGTGGTGTTGCTGATTATCATATTAAAATAATGTTGCCTTTGCTTAAGGATGTTTATTTAAAAGATTGTGGCATCGAAATTGATTGTCTGGCTAAAAAAATTACAACACCTATTGAGGTTTTAAAAGAAAAAATTGCCTTATATGATATTAAAACAAAAATAACATCTGATAAATTGACTTTAAGTGGGGATCTTTTATTTAAGGGTCAAAAAGCACAATTTAATTGGATAGAATTTTTTTCAGTTAAAATTCAAAACTCAAGAATGTTGAAATTAGCAGGTGAGGTGAATCAAAAAATAATTGATTTGTTCAATGTTGATTTTTTTAAATTACAACATGCTGTTCCTTTTACGTTTTCTTATGTTGAAAATGCACAATCAAAAGCTGCTAAAGGAGATCTTGATTTCAATTTCCATAATGGGACGTTAAATATACCGCAATTAGGCTTCACGCAAAAAGAAAATCAGCCTTTAAAGGGTCATGCAAATATTGATTTTATGAAAGGGACGCTTAATAAAATATCATCCTTGTCATTATCTGGGGAAGATTGTGATATTAAAGGGTCCGTTTTGCTAAAGAATGGTGCGATCAATGTTGTTGATTTGCCAAAATTTAAACTTAATCAAACAAATTGTTCCATTAATTACGCGCCAGGACAATTGTCGTTAAGGGGTGATGCGTTTTATGTTGGCGGTTTAAAATTTGATACAAATTCTGATAAAAAAATACCAGATATAAATCTTAATTTGGATATAAGAAATGTTAATGCGCAAAAGGGGTCAATGCTTAAAGAATTAAAGGGGTTTTTGACATTTAGGGATAATAAATGGCATATGGCAGATATTGCAGCCATGACATCAACATTGAAGCCCATTAAACTACATATTCAGCCAAGACAAAGTGATCGTGTTTTGAATTTTTCAGCTGAAGATATTGGGCCGTTATGTGACACTTTAGATGTATTAACATTTATGAAATCAGGTCGCATGAATATTAATGGCATTTGGAATGATAAAGAAAAAAATGCACCTTTGACTGCAAAAATAACAGCGTCTGGACTCAAATTAAAAGAAGCACCCGCGATGCTGAAGATTTTTTCAGCTTTTTCAGTGCCGGGTTTGATGAATATGATGTCGGGTGGTCAGATCCAATTCAATGATTTGAAAGCTGATATTGTAAGTCAAAACGATGTGTTGCATATTAAATCGTTAATTGGTACAGGGTCATCTCTTAATGTAAGTCTGAATGGAAATATTGATTCGAAGGCGAATACAATTGATCTTAAAGGGGCGATAGGGTCGAGTGGTGTTATTGATAAGATTTTGGGCTTTATACCTATTATTGGAACGATTTTGACGGGAACGAATAAATTAGGCATGTTTGCTGTAAAATTCAAAGTCTTTGGATCATTAAAAGACCCTAAAGTAAGTACCAATCCACTTTCAGCCTTAACGCCAGGGATACTTCGTGAAATGAGTTCATCGACAGGAAAGTGAGGGCTATCGACGATAGCCCTTTTAGGTCTTAGTGATCGGCTATTTCAACACGATTTGGCACTGTATAGATGCAAATAGGTGAATCTTTTTGGGCTTCAGCAACCACTTTATCAAATCTAATTTTAATATTATTATTTTCTATAATATCAAGTGCTTTGTTGAAAGAAACTAGCATTTCGTGCGTTGCAATAGTAAAACCTGAAGTGTAACGAGAAAGACTAATGTGTGGTTTGCTTTCTAATATTCGTTTGCGAATCTTCTTTTTTAAGCTTTTGTTTTCAATGTGATCTAGAATAGGTTCTAAGGTTAACACAATGAATTTATTTCGACCGCCAAAAGCGGCTACCCCATTAATTTTAAAGTCAATGTTTGATATAACATCTGTCACATTCTTAAGTTGACGGGACAGATTTTTTAGGTTGAATTGTCGAGCATCCTCGGTTGACCAATCTCTTAATTCGGTTTTACTAAGATAGTCTGGTGCTATTCTTGGTTGGATAGTCATATGCCAGTCATCAGAATTATAAACAAGTTCACCGCGTGCCTGTTCATTCGCTTCTTTAAGGATTGGGAGTAGAGTTTCCTCTAATTTTCTAATAGATTCATAATCTGGCATCATTTTAGTGTATATTTCTGTTGAGAAAGCTTCGTTGCTTGCGGAAAATAAAAATATAATTGCGCAGTATTTTGTAATAGTTTTTAACATTTTAAACTCCAATAAAATTATATAAAATAAGTTTTAGTAATTAACTTCTTTCGAAACTCGTTAATGTGGGACGAGTGATAAGCAATGCGTCACGGATTTCCTTGAGTATTTTTGTATAGATAAGGATACGGGTATCGAAGCAACCTATCAATCGACCACAATCGTAGAATTTCAAAAGAAGTCTATAAATTAATAACGAGATCCAATATCTTCGTCAGCTTTGTTACCCTTTACTAGGCGTGTTAATTCACGACAAGCAATTATTTTGCCGTCTTTGATTTCAAAAATGGCCATTACATCTACTTCAATTTGTGAGTTATCATTTTTGATTACATGGCCTGTATGTCGCGTCGCCACTTTATTATTATCTGTTACGATTTCATGAAAAACAATTTTGATAGACTTGTAGTCTCTTTTAAGTGTTTTGACGTGTTCTTGACTTTGGGTGTAATTCAATGTTTTTCCATCAGCGATTTGTATGTAATCTTCAGAAAAATATTTGTCATAAGTAGGTTTGTCCCATTTTTCAGCCTGTATAATATCCCTAAAACAATTTTTAACAATGTCTTTTGGCGATTCGGAAGAAGAGGCATTGGCCATGGTGACTAAGCCGAAGCTTATAAGAAATAAAGTTGGAAGTGTGAGTTTTTTCATAATGTATTCCTTTTTACATAAAATTGATTGAACGTTCGTTCAGGTATTTTTATAATACCATTTCTAAAGCGTGTCAACAAAAAAAATAATTTTTTTAAAAAAATTTAAATTGATTAAAAGTAAAAAAATATAAAATGTTTGTATTTTGAATTAATTGATTGTTTTTTTTGATACAAATTAGAAAATTAATTTTATTGGAACCTGATGCTGGGGTAGTATATTCTGACGTATCAACGAATTATGTGCATTTGTAAATGCAAACGACAAATGTGTAAAGCGATACAGAAAAATGGTTAAGATGCATAAATGTTGATTAGAGTTCAACGCCAGATGTTTTAGGAAATGATTTCGTCGACGGGAAAGTAAGGGCTATCATTGATAGCCCTTATGGTTATTTAGTAAGCAGCTATTTCAGCGCGATTTGAATAGATGCTAATGGGAGAGCCTTTTTGGGCTTCAGCAACTACTGTATCAAATCTAACTTTGATATCATTATTTTCTATAATATCAAGTACTTTGTTGAAAGAAACTAGCATTTCATGCGTTGCAATAGCAAAACTTGAAGTGTAACGAGAAAGGCTAATATGTGGGTTGCTTTCTAATATCCGTTTGCGAATCTTCTTTTTTAAGCTTTTGTTTTCAATGTGATCTAGAATAGGTTCTAAGGTTAACACAATGAATTTATTTCGACCTCCAAAAGCGGCTACCCCATTAATTTTAAAGTCAATGTTTGATATAATGTCAGTAACATTTTTAAGTTGACGAGATAGATTTTTTAGATTGAATTGTTGAGCATCATAGGTTGACCAATCTCGTAATTCAGTTGTCTTAAGATAGTCTGGTGCTATTCTTGGTTGGATAGTCATATGCCAGTCAGCAGAATTATAGACCAGTTCGCCTTTTGTCTGCTCGTTAGCTTCTTTAAGGATGGGGAGTAGTGTTTCCTCTAATTTTCTAATAGATGCATGATCTGGCATCATTTTAGTATATATCTCTGTTGAGAAAGCTTCGTTGCTTACAGAAAATAAAGATATGATTGCGCAATATCTTGCGATAGTTTTTAACATTTTAAACTCCAATAAAATATGTAAAATAAGTTTAGTAAAAATAAATAATAGTCTAATATGTCACTATATATGACATAAAATTGGAGAAGTGTCAACATCTTTTTACAAAAAAATTTATATTAAATTTTGTTGAATTTGGTTAATATAAATAATAGAATGATTATGTAATTTAAAATTAAGGTGAAACATGTTATCAAATAGAATTATATTGTTCTTTTTTTCTTTAATTTCAGTACAAGTTTGCGTTGTTGAAGATGCTGCATCTGCTATTAAAAATACAATAGTGTCGCCCAGTGTAAATATTGTGCAAGAAGATAAAATTTATTTGAATAGTATATTTGTTAATTTTAACGATGCTTCTCCTTATCAAAAAGTAAATTTAACTATTTTGGGTCAAGATATTGCTTTAGAGCGGAATAATACTGTACATGTTTTTGATCAACGCTTGTTAATAGATCCAACAAAAAACTTACGTGTTTCGTACGACCTTTTTCCGGGGGAAACGAATTTAGGTATTATGATGATTGATAAGAGTAAACTGAAAGCAAATAGTGAGTATGATTTGCATGTTGATATAGGTGATCGTGGCGCTTATGCCGTTAAGCTTAATTTAAAAAAAAGATAATATAGGGACTGTTGACATTTTGGTGTAATAAAATGAGTGTATGCTCGTCCCACACGAAAATAGCCGAGCGGTACGCAAGGATCTTTGTGGCAATTGTAAGTGTAGATTGCCGCGTATGCCCTCGTGCCTAAGCACTCAGACATTCTCGCAATGACGAAATTTCTATATTTTTTAATTAATTACATAAAATTATTATAAAACGTCAACACCCCTTAGTGTTTTTTAATTTATCTGCTCCAAAATAAAATTTTTTTAGAAGGCTGTCCGCAGAAGTTTATTGTATTATTGGGCAAATAATCTCCGTAAAAATGCCGTGATTAGACTACTTATTTGTCGCATGGTATCTGATAGTCGTTGAATTAACCGCTCATCCCTTGAAATAAACAAACTTTCGTGGCAAGGTTTAGCCATAATTCATCGCATAGGAAAGTTTTAATGTTATTCACGCTCGATTCGGTTTATGTTATTGTTTTATCGTATTTATTGGGGTCAATACCTTTTGGGTTGGTGATTACGTATTTGTCAGGGCATGGCGATATCCGTAAGATCGGCTCTGGAAATATTGGTGCGACCAATGTTTTGCGCACAGGAAATAAACTTTTAGCGTTGTTGACATTTTTAGGTGATTCGCTTAAAGCAGTTGCCGCCTGTTTGCTTGTGAAATATATTTTTGGTGACGAATTTTTGCCACTTGCCGCAATTTTTTCGGTCTTTGGACATCTGTTTCCTGTTTGGCTTAAGTTTCGAGGCGGGAAGGGTGTTGCAACGGCTATTGGCGTATATTTTGTTTTATCCTGGCAGATTGGATTAATCATTGTTTTTATCTGGGTTGCGGTTGCATTTTTAACGCGTTATTCATCTCTTTCATCGCTGGTGGCTGTTGGGTTGGCCCCCGTTTTTGCGTATAAATTAACAACACCGCCGTATTTTTATGCGATGATTGTGCTCGCCTTCTTTATTTATTTGAAACACATTGGTAACATACAACGTCTTTTAACAGGAACAGAGTCTAAAATCGGACAAAAAAGAAGAAAATAGAAACAGTCAATAGACTTGGATTGATACATCTTCGTGCCTCGGTCATGTATATAAGGATACACTTCGCTCGTTGCTCCTTGTCTGAATCTCAAGTTTATTGACTGTAATTATGCGGATCTGTGCACAAACTTGTCTTGGGAGCTATAAAAATAAAAATGATAATAACAGCGCCAAAAAATGAAACTGAAAAGCTTGCCTGGCTTAGACTTATTCGCTCTGAAAATATTGGTCCGATCACTTTTTATCAGCTTTTACGTCATTATGGATCTGCTGAAAATGCGATTAAGGCTATTCCTGATTTAGTCCAAAAAGTGGGTAGTAAAAGACAAATTCAATTATGCTCTATAAAAGATGCCACAGATGAATACGCGCGACATCAAAAGAACAAAATTCATTTAATTGCGCGGGGTGAACCCAATTATCCCTCACTACTAGCTGAAATTGATGATGCGCCGCCTTTATTATCTGTGATGGGTCACCCCCATTTATTGCTCAAAAAATCTGTGGGTATTGTGGGTGCGCGTAATGCTTCTTTACATGGCAGAAGACTCACACAACTTTTTGCCAAAACTTTGGGTGAAGCCGGGTATGTTATAAGTTCTGGTCTTGCACGTGGGATCGATACATCGGCTCATGAAGCGAGTCTTGATACGGGCACGATTGCTGTTGTTGCGGGCGGTGTAGATTTTGTCTATCCACCTGAAAATCAAGTGCTTTATACTAAAATTGTTGAAATGGGTGCTATTATCAGTGAATGTCCCTTGGGTGTGAATCCTCAAGCGCGGCATTTCCCCAGACGTAACAGATTGATTTCAGGTATTTCTTTGGGTGTTGTGATTGTGGAGGCGGCCCTTAAATCAGGATCATTGATTACAGCTGATTTTGCGTTAGATCAAAATCGAGAAGTTTTTGCAATTCCAGGGTCTCCATTAGATCCACGAGCGCACGGAACCAATGCATTGATCAAACAAGGTGCGCATTTAGTACAAAATGGCGAAGATGTGATTGAAGTGTTGAAACAATCAACGCATCATAAAGTGCAGGAATCAACCAACGATTATTGGAAAAGTGTTGATACGACATCAAACGAATCTGCAACAGATAATGAAGTAAATCAAGCAATAGAAGCGCTCAAAACACTTTTAAGCTTTACACCAAATGATATTGATGAGATTATGCGTTCTTTGGACCTTCCTCCCAAAGCAATTCTTACAGCCCTTTTAGCGTTAGAATTAGCAGGAAGAGTTGTCAGGCACACTGGAAATAAAGTATCCTTAACGGATGATGTCTTGTTTAATACGGCTTAAGAATAGAGCGCATATATGAAAGTAGTTATTGTTGAATCGCCTGCAAAGGCAAAAACGATTAATAAATATCTAGGCAAAGATTATACAGTCATTGCTTCTTACGGTCATATGCGTGATTTGCCGTCTAAATCAGGCTCTGTTTTACCCAATGAAGATTTCAAAATGCTTTGGGAAATCAGTGATCGCGGGCGTAAAAATCTTAACGAAATTCTGCGTCTTCTAAAGGGCGCCACTCATGTTTGTCTCGCAACCGATCCGGATCGTGAAGGGGAGGCTATTTCATGGCATTTATTACAAATGCTGCAAGACAAAAAAGCGATTCAAGATAAAGTCGTTGAACGTGTGACGTTTAATGAAATTACACAAAAAGCAATTACAACGGCATTTAAAAATCCGCGTGAACTTAATCAAGAATTGATCGACGCCTATTTAGCACGTCGTGCTTTGGATTATTTGGTGGGTTTTACATTATCACCTTTATTATGGCGCAAATTACCAGGTAGTCGTTCTGCAGGCCGTGTGCAATCGGTTGCGTTACGTATTATTACAGATCGTGAATCTGAAATTGAAGCGTTTAAAACGCAAGAATATTGGACGATCGATGTCGATCTTTTAACACCTGCAAAAAAACCTTTTCAGGGTCGTTTAACGCATTTGAATGGCGAAAAGCTTGATAAATTTAGCTTAAATAACGAAGCACTTGCCAAGAATGCTCAAAAAACGATAGAAAGCCAAGATTTTACGGTTCAATCTGTTGAGCAAAAATCGCAACAACGTAACCCTTATGCGCCGTTTATTACTTCGACTTTACAACAAGAAGCATCGCGTAAAATAGGGATGAATGCCACACGTACCATGCGTGTCGCTCAAAATCTATATGAAGGCGTTGATGTTCGTGGTGAAACAGTAGGTCTTATTACATATATGCGTACAGACGGGGTGCAATTATCGCCAGATGCGATTACGTCGATTCGTGCTCATATTTTGGAAAGTTATGGCGATACCTATTTGCCGAAAGAGCCGCGTGTTTATAAATCAAAAGTAAAAAATGCACAAGAAGCCCACGAAGCGATAAGGCCAACAGATATTGCGCGTACGCCTGATTCATTGCGTAACGCATTGTCGACTGAAGAATTTAAGCTTTATGAGCTCATTTGGAAACGTGCTGTTGCCAGCCAGATGGCGAGCGCTATTTTGGATCAAGTTGTTGTTGATATGACGGCGCCTGACAAAAAAACAATTTTGCGTGCCAATGGATCTATGCTGCGTTTTGATGGATTCTTGAAATTATATCAAGAAGATCAAGATGATAAAGATGATCAAAATCAAGATGATAAAAGATTACCACCATTAAAAGAACAAGATCCACTGGGTGTTGAAGCAGTTAAACCAGAGCAACATTTTACAGAACCACCACCCCGTTTCACAGAAGCAAGTCTTGTGAAGAAGCTGGAAGAATTGGGTATTGGGCGTCCGTCAACTTACGCAACAATTCTACAAGTATTGCAAGATCGACATTACGTTCGTTTGGATAAAAAACGCTTCTTCCCTGAAGAACGCGGTAGATTGGTGACGTCTTTCTTGGCGCAATTCTTTAACCGTTATGTTCATTATGGATTCACGGCCTCTTTGGAAGAAGAGCTTGATGATATTTCAGGTGGTCGTATTAATTGGAAAGAAGTTTTAAAGCGTTTTTGGGCTGAATTTGATCAGAATATAACGACGGCTAAAGATATTCCTATTACCGAAGTTTTAGCTAAAATTGAAGCCGATTTAGAGCGTCACTTTTTTCCAACGGGAAATCGTCAATGTCCAACATGTGAGTCTGGTAAACTAGGTTTAAAGCTTGGTCGTTTTGGTGCCTTTTTAGGCTGTTCCAATTATCCCAATTGTCATCATACACAACAATTGGTGGGTGACGAAACGGTAGAACAATCTGAAGTAACTGATGAAATACAATTGCCAAAAACATTGGGGAATGATCCAGCGACAGGCAAAGAAGTAACCCTTAGACGCGGCCCCTTTGGCGTTTATCTTCAGATGGGTGAGGCTGAAGGCACGATTAAGCCTAAGCGAGCTACCATTGCGCCTGGTACGGATTTAAATGCAATAGATCTTCCTCATGCTTTAAGCTTATTGAATTTACCAAGGTTGGTCGGTATTCACCCCGAATCGAAATTAGAGATTATTGGCAATATTGGCCGTTTTGGACCCTATTTAAAATATGGTCCGATTTTTATTTCAGTACCACCTGCAGAAGATGTATTAACGATGGGTATTAACAGGGCAGTGACCTTTATTGCCGAAAAACGACCCGATATTCGGTATATGGGCATCGATCCTGATACATCGACACCTATCCTTATTTACAGAAGTAAATATGGCTATATCACAAGTGATGGTACAGTTGACATGAATTTGCCAAAAGGATCAGATGCTAAAACGTTTGAATTTGATGCGGCTAAAGGCTTATTAGATTACAAACGAAAACAAATTCAAGACGAAAAAGCTTCTAAGCGTAAATCGACGAAAGATGCTAAGGATGCTAAAGCTGCTGACGCAAAAGCCACGCCTAAAAAAGCACCAGCTAAGAAAGCAACTGTTAAAAAAGCTGATGCCAAGGATGCTAAGGATGATGATGGCGTTGTGAAGGAAAAGAAAACAACGCGTGCTAAAAAAGCTTAAGAATATCGAAAATTATGTATTGGTAACGTTTTAATTTACCTTATTTGGTTTTTTTCTATAGATCTATTATAGTAAAACAACTTGAAAACGCTATAAGTTGAAGGTCATCGCCTCCCCTTCCTACGCCCCGCGGCTTGACCGCGGGGTCCATAAAGCCTATGAAAAAGTCTCGATAAACTTATTTTCGAGTTATTTCACTATATGTGGTTGTTTAAGCTTTAAACGTAAACTTCAATACTAGTCATTTATTAATTTAAAAGCTCTTTTTTCAAAACTAAATATTCATATTTTAAATAAATAAAGCTTAAACATATAAGTAAAAACTAATAGTTATTTTGTGTTATTTAATTGAATGTATTAATCATTTTTTTGTTTTTTTTAATTTAAATTTTATTGAAAATTTATTTTAACTATGATATTTTTTGTTATATTAATCTTATTTTTTGGTTAATTTATTAAAAATATAATTTAAAAGGAACAAATATGTTTATTAAGAAGCTATCATTATATCTTTGTGTTATTAGTCTCTTTTCATTGAATCAAGCTGAAGCAGTTTTAGGGGAAAAATATTTCAAACAAAAAAAATATGCTTTTTCAGAGCCTGTTTTGGATGAAACAAAAGCTTTTTTTGCCATAGCGATGAAAGCGGTTTCTATTACAGATGATGAAGCTGAAGAAGTGTTTTTGCATATGTGGGAAGAGGCGCTTCAGGGAAATGAAAAAGTTCAAAAAAAATTATTTTGTTTGTTTACTAATGCAACTTTTTACGAGACTGCTAAAAATAGAGTGTCTTTGTTAGCATATACAACAAGATATTCATTAGAAATTTTAATAGAAATGGGCATCGTACAAGAAAAATCATGGGCGTTTTATCAAAAAGCATTAGCAGAGAAAAAGCGAGGAAAAAAATTCACTCTTTTAAATCAGGCGATGAACAATCCAAACATAGAAGAAGGGCTTTTAGAAAAAATAGCTGCTGAGCGTAATTCTTTGATAAGAGAGTTTGGAATTCCGATTCCTTCGGGTAAAAATAAAAATGAAATAAAAAAGTTTATTGAGCACTATAAAAATTATAAAAATGCAGGATTATTGTATGAAGTTTATAAGAATAACAAACAATCAAATAAGGTTTTTGCTGAAGAATGCTTTAAGGCGGCATGTGAATTAGGTTGGTTTTTAGCGTGTATTGATCAAGCGAATGAATTTTTTTCAAAGGGAGATCTTGAAAATGTGTATAAATGGTCTTTGAAACCAGCAAAAATTGGTGATCCTATGTCAATGTACAATGTTGGAGTTTGTTTAGTAACTAATGGGCAGGTTGAGGAAGGTTTGAAATGGTTTTTAAAAGCTTCAGAAGCAGGTTTGCCAAATGCGATGTATGCTGCAGCGCAT